>NZ_JBPDIH010000006.1:0-348867 GCF_052030545.1 Thalassotalea sp. PLHSN55
CAAACTAATTATGGCTCTGTCTTTTTAAGTTAACCCACGAATGGAGGCTAGCCTCGTGGGGAGTCATTATGTCTATACATTCCTTCAATTTCCGGAGTAAAACTCAAAAAATAAAATTTGCGTTTTCAATTCTGTGTGACATACTAAAATCAATATAAAACACATAAATAAAAAAGTGAAGATTATGGCTAAGGCAAGAGTAGAAAAAGCTCCTAAGCTAAGTATTCCAGAAGACTTTCAATCTATAACTCCCTTTCTTCATAAATATGATGTTACTGATGATGAAGGGAGATACCTTCATTGGAGTCAGCTTAAGTGGAGAGTTCCTAAAAAGGACGCTGAAAACATCTGGAAGACTGTAAAGTTTAAAAGAATGTCGCAGTACAAGTCGCTGGCGATTATTGATGAAAATGACAAGCCCTTCTTATACTGTACACCTCATTCCATGGAAGCATTATTGTATCAGCTAGTAAAAATCGCAGGCGGAAATGTTGGAGCTGTATCTGACTCTGCGGCTAGTGATAACTTACAAAGTAAATTCTTAGTTTCATCCTTAATTATGGAGGAAGCTATTACAAGTGCACAACTTGAAGGCGCTTCGACTACTCGCGAAGTAGCTAAGAAAATGCTGGAAGATGAAAGAGAGCCAATTGATGAAGATGAGAGAATGATATTAAATAATTATCTTCTTTTGAGGTTCGCTGAACAAAATAAGAAAGAAAAGCTAACATTGGATCTTATTCTCGAGTTTCATAGAATAGCTACAATCGGGACTACAGAGAATAATGTTGTTCCTGGCGAATTTAGAGAAGATAACGATATTTATATTGAAGATGGTGATGGCAATATCGCTCATCAACCTCCACATTTTAATCTCATTAACGAAAGGCTTCAGAAGTTATGTGATTTTGCCAATGCCGAACATACAGGTTTGAACGGCTGTGATTTTGTGCACCCAATAATTAAGGCAATAATCCTTCACTTTATGATGGGTTATGAACACCCATTTAGAGACGGAAATGGTAGAACAGCAAGAGCACTGTTTTATTGGTTTATGCTTAAAAGTGAATATACTTTATTCAAATATGTATCTATTAGTAAGTTACTAAAAGAGAAACCAAAGGAATACGGTATGTCTTATATGTATACAGAGAAGGACTCTAATGATTTAACTTATTTTATTTACTTTCAATTAGATATAATTCTTCACGCTTTTGAAGAATTAAAAACTTATTTAGGCAATAAAAGTAATGAATTTAAGAAAATTGCTGAGATTTTAGAGAAAACCACTTGGGGTAATAAACTAAACTTCATTCAAAAGGATTTAATTAAGAAAGCAGTTAAAGAGCCAGGAAGGATATTTAGTGCAAAAGAGGTTTCCAATTCGTATACAATTTCAGCAAATACTGCTAGAACCTATTTAGCAAAATTGGCCGAACTCAAGCTATTCCTTACAACGAAAGATGGTAAAACTTTAATTTATATAGCTCCTTCGGATCTACTTTCGAAACTGAATAGTGGGAATGTATAACAAGAAATTCACCAAGGACGATTGGCATTTGAATTCACTCCATAAATCAATATTACAAACTTTACCTAACTCAATGAATATACCCGAACCACTTATTGCGGTCAGCCCGTTCTAATTATGCGCGGGGATTTTAAACGTTAGATAAAACTCAAACGACACAAGTTATCGTGGTCACTTTTATGAAGGTGGGCCTAGTTACGGCTTAGTGATGGTTTTATCTGTGATTATTTTATTTCTTTTTTTCACTACTAACGCACTCAATATTAGCTTCTAACGATCCCCAAATATAATTAGGCGATCCTTGTCTGTCATTAAAACCTTGCACACCTTGCAAAATCTCAATTTTATAACCGTAGTTCAAACAAATATCTTTTGAACGGCGCAGTAAAAATGTGGCTAAGCGACTAAATGGCGTTTTACTTTTTGGCACGACTGCCAAGTGATAGCTATTATCGCTAAGTTTAGTTTGTCGAAATTGAACTTGATGATCAAAGTCCCATTGTGGCTCGCCATTACTGGTTTCAATTTGTGCACAGCTAGCCAGTAAAAGAGGAATTGCGATGATGCACATAACACGCTGACAAGAAATCATATAATTGCCTTAAATTGATTAATAATGAGAAGCTCAACAATAAGTATAACTTATCTATTACTTACCTAGTCACTTACCTAGTCACTTACCTAGTCACTTGCCTAGTCACTGACTGTGCTTGACCACTGTTGGTGAAAATTCACAATGCGGTTTTTACCTTGCGCTTTTGCTTGATACAAGGCTTTATCAACATTGGCATATAAATTTTGCGTATCGAAACAATGCTCATCAACACTGGCAATGCCAATACTTACCGTAATACTAATGACTTCACCCGTTTCAGTGGTCAGTTGGCGAGCATTAATTTTCTCTCTAAATCGTTGCACAATCGCTGTACATTCCTGTTCAGACAAACGCGGCAATACACATAAAAACTCTTCTCCGCCAATGCGCGCCATTATGTCATCAGCCCTGAGTATTTCTCTGCCAATTTCAGCGACAGCTTTAATAACTTCATCGCCAAACGGATGCCCATAGGTATCATTTATTTTTTTAAAGTCATCGATGTCAATCATCACGATGTGTAATTCAGTTTTTCCTGGCGTAACGTGCACAAGCAATTTATCGATATAATTAAAGGCAAAACGTCGATTATATAAGCCTGAAAGCTCATCACGAATTGACATGGCTAATATTTTATCTTTTGTTCTACCTTGAATAACCAAGGCGGTAAAAATAGCCAAAATGACAAAAAAGGCAAATGCGATAACATAACCTTGCACCATGTTTTTTTGTCTTTGCTGTTCAACTAACAGCGCTTGTACTTTATTGCGCTGCTCTAGCAATACGTACTCAACATTTTGGCGTTCTAGCTCCATCGCGGCTCTGACACTGACAAGACGGGCACCGGTATTTTTCAACAGTAAGTCGATATAGGTTTGGTAATACTGATTCGTTAATGCAAAACCTAAATCTTTATCACCACTTGCCTGAGCCAGAGCGCCACGTATTTTAATGGTTTCAATATCCCACTTGGTGCCTTTTAACTCAGGTAAACTATTGTGAATTTCCTCTGCAGCCACTAACGCCTGTTCAGCTTCGTCTAGCCGATTTAATTCAATTAAACAGCTCGCTTTTCGTTTATATAATTCTGAATTGTAATCTAGCGGACCGTTCATTTGGTGGGCTTGATTAATGTAAGTAAGTGCTAGCTCGCAGTCTTTCTTTTCTGCGTAGGTCATACCTAAACCATAGGCACTGAAAAAACTTAAATCTTGGTTTGGGCTGTAAGAAATATTGTCTCGATAATACTGGAAGTATTTAACAGCCAGTTCATATTTACCCCAATACCGATAAGTACTCGCAATCCCATAAAGCGTATCTGCTATGTGCGCTTTAAATTTGAGTTTCTGATAAATGCCTAATGATTTTTGATGATATTCAATCGACTTTTCATATTCACTCATAAACCCATAAGTTGCGCCGTAGGTTTCATAAATAGCCGCAATTAACGCCTGATCGTCCATCGCGTAGGCTTTGAGATATGACTCTTGTAAATCGACTAATGAGGTTTCATATAGCTCAGTTAAACTACGAGTAAAGGCCAGTTCTTGCTTTGCATTTACAAAAATACGTTCTAAGTCAGCCTCTTGTGCTTGTTCCATTGATTTTTTTAACAGTGATACTGATTTAGCATATTCTGTTTTTCGTTGTGCAATGATACCTGCATAAAACAATACGGTGCTGGAAAGGTGTATTGGTGTGTCTTTTTGTATCAAGGGCTGCATTTGTGCAACACTTTTTTCAAATTTGTCGTAAAAATAAAGCAAGTTTTCTGCTTGAGCACGCTGCACTAAAAAAGACAATTGCTGCTCGGGCGAATAATTTGCCATGTTAGGTTCAAGCGTTAATAGCGTTTGATAATTTTGCCATGGCTCGAGATTTATTTCATCTTCAGAAGGTAGCGCTAAAGCGGCGGGTTGCGCAAAAGACGAATAGATTTGCAGAGATAACAACACCAGTAAAAATTTTGTTGTTAAAGTTAAGGTTTTCAACTGCACCGCTTCCCTGCCTATTAGTTTACATATAGCTAAAATTTCAACTTACGTTGCAACGTTAACACACAATTAATGATTACTCTATTTGTTGTGATACATTTTTGTACAGCAAAATGGTTTGCAACATTAGCCAAAAAAGCCAACTAAATTCAATCAGTAGCGACAAAGTAAAACACCAATACAGAAAAGGAAAAACGCATGTTACTAATAATAAACAACCGCTAATTAAGTGCAGCCACCACAAAACGGTACTTTCTTTTTTACTGATAAATTGATGCATATGCGGTAAAAACTTCATCGCATCAAAGTTCATCAAACAGCGTTGCTGTAAATGGGTATAACTTAAAAATGGCAATATTTTTATCAAGAGTGCTTGGATAACAGACAAAACATAGCAATAGATAAATATCGAAGAAAAGACAATATCTCTTTGCTCAACAGACCAAGGAATAATAGCAAAATAGTCGATAAAAAATAGTGCCGATAAGACTAATAAGCTGATCGCTGCCAGCAACCAGTAACGAATACTAATGTCGGGTATTTTTCGTTTTCGACGATTGATTACAGCAATAACCTGCAGCAGGTAAACGCTGTTTAACATTAATAATAATGCAATAAATACGCTAAGTTCGAGCGCTAACCACCAAGTAAAAATGAGTGCAACAAGCAGAAGTGACACTAGCACAGGTAAAATTCGCGCGACAAAATACGGAAAATTTGGTGCGACATGAAACATAGGGATCACTTGAAAACTCACTGCCATGATCAGTAAACCGACCCAGCCAAAACCACCAACAAGCGCGTGAATATTGGTATAAAGCTTATCAAATGGCAGATATGCATAGCCCAAACGGTTCAGTTGTAATAATAAACCTAAGAGCACAACCACGGTAAAAAACACAATGGCAAAGCGCAGCGCAACTAAGGTTGTACTTTGTTTAACGCCTTTTTTAAAGGTAGGTACAAACGCCCAAAGCAAAGCACCTATAAAGAGTAAAAAGGCGATGCCAAGTGCAACTAAGCTAAACCATAACAGCAGTGGTGTTGGGAAAATAAAACTTAGCATTAGTGTTGCACTACCAAATACTAAACAGAGGTGACTAACGCTAGCGACAATATCAACCTTAGGCACACTTATACCGGCAACAACAGGCAATATTTGCAATAACGCGCCCATCATAACCATAGTCAAAATACCAAGGGTAAAACCATGGGTAAGCGATAACATCGCTGGGTGCCAACGCGTAAGCCACAGCGATTCACCAAAGGCAAAAATTAGCGCAGCACAAGCAAACGCAAACAAAGGTGCGGTGAGAAAAAAGCGAAACGGCAAATGGATTGGCGGCAAAGCATTAAACGATAAACCAGATAAATTCATAGCACTACTTGTTCATTGGTAAAGTTAAATTGGGCTAAAGAAAGCTAGATTAAACTAGCTCAAATTAAGCTAAGCGCCGCAAACGCTTGCTGCTGGCTGGTTCGATAGATATAAATATGAAACAGCTCCGGCTCAATCGCTTGGCAGCTATAATTCCAACCAGCCGCGTTTAATTTTTCATAAAGAGGGAAAGGTTCTCGTCGATGGATCACTTTAATAAATTGTTCATCGGATAAATTGGCTAGCGCTTTTAATATAGCAGTCATTGGCTCAGGCGGAGCCAATGCACTTACATCAACAATAATTTCTTGCATGGTTTAGTTAACCTGAGGTCAGGCTATTTAATGGGTGTGAAACACTTAGCCTAAAGAAAATTACGACGGTTCACAATGCGCTTTTAATACCCCTGCTAAATTTTCAGCATCTGGAATACTTTGTTGCGTCATCGGGTAAAGCATCATTTCTTCTTTCATATTGTGCTGCTGCATCAATACCATTAAGGTTTCTGACAAACCTAAAAACTGGGTTTTGTCTTCACTCGCCAGCGCTTTGTCTAAGTCGGCAACTAAGGCGCGCATTTGTTCATGTTCGCCGCGCATGACATAAGTTGGGCCTGATGTCATGCCTGTTGCTTGTTCAAACTGTGGAAATAAAATGCTTTCTTCTGCTTCTAAGTGCAAGGCCAACTCTTCAGAAAACTCACGCCATTGCTTTTGTGCCAACTCCCAGTTGCCCGCTGATACGGACGATTCAGCTTCGGTAAAAATATCATCACATTCGCGGTGTTTTTCGGTCATATATTCTGGTATTGAAGTCATATTTGCTGTCTTTGCTTATTAACAATTGCAGCTACTTTAATGATTTGTCTGCTTAGCTGTTTTGACCTGAATTAACAAAATGCAACATTTATGGTTTATTGTTCATTGGCAACGCGAATATTAAAGGCAAATTCACTGCCCTTACCTAACTCGCTTTTCACTCGAATATCGGTATGTAGCAAGGTCAGCAATTTTTTGGTGATCGCCAGCCCTAACCCAGTATGCTGTCCTTGGCTATGTGTGGCATTACTGGCGCGATATCTGGCATCAAAAATATAAGCGAGCTCTTCATGTTTAATTCCTGTGCCGGTGTCTTGCACACTCAATTGACAATGTTTTTGGTCGCAATTACTCACTTTTAACGTGATCGCGCCACCTTTAGGCGTATGGCGTAAAGCATTTTCGATTAAGTTACTGAGTACACGTTCAATTTTACCTATATCACTATGCGCCTGAATAATAGGAAACTTAGGTTCAATCGTTAAACTTATCTGCTTTTTCTCCGCCGCTAAACTAAATTTCGCGACGATGTCGTAGAGTAATTCGGC
The DNA here is from genome assembly GCF_052030545.1 of Thalassotalea sp. PLHSN55. Classification (NCBI taxonomy): domain Bacteria; kingdom Pseudomonadati; phylum Pseudomonadota; class Gammaproteobacteria; order Alteromonadales; family Colwelliaceae; genus Thalassotalea; species Thalassotalea sp. PLHSN55. Next base: position 6,865 of record NZ_JBPDIH010000006.1, read on the forward strand.
TAAGTTAAATACTTCGAGGTTAAGCGAAACTTGACCGTCTTCTAAGTGAGCCAATTCAAATATTTGATCAATTAGCACTTTCAGCTGGCAAGCATTTTTATGCGCTATGGATAAGTAGTTATCACGCTGCTCACTCGGCAATGCTTCTCCTTTAATGGCGATGGTTTCTAAATACCCTTGCAGTGATGCCAGTGGCGTACGCAAATCATGAGAGATATCGGCTAATAATTGCCGTCTATGGCTGTCTGATTGTTTAAGCCGTTCCAACTGACCGTTAATTTGTTCAACCATTTGACTAAAAATACTGCCAAGTTGATGCACTTCGTTATGGCTTTGACTTTGCCACGTTTCAAGATTCACCAAGCTTTTATCAAAACCGGCATTTTTAAAGGCGTTCATGTCTTTGCTTAATTTGCGAAGCGGCGCGGTAAAGTAGCGAAATAAACCTAACATTATGACAAATAAAAAGAATACTGAACCACCAATAAAGACCAAAGAGACAATGGTGTGGTTATTCGATTGAATACGATTAAAGGCCGAGTCGTATTTCTCGCCGGCAACTATCACATAAAGGTAACCTTGCAGATCGCTGCCATTAAATACCGGCGCTGCGGAAAATATTTTTTGGCGGGTTAAATGGCGTGGATCGTCACCATAAATAGGCAATGGCGCTTGATTACGGGTTAACTGCAACAGCGGGATCAAATTAATTTTGTCACGTTTTACCTGCGACGGACTGGCTGAATAGGTCAGCAATAATCCAGTTGGGTCAACAAAATAAAATTCAAAAGCAGGCCCTAATACCATTAAGGTATGAAAGAGATTTTCTAACGCGCTGTGATCATAAATGCCTTGCGCTAATAACGGGTTATCTCTTGCTAAATTGGCGGCAAGCGATAAATGTAAATTTTGTTCAGATTCAAAGCGCGTGCGTTGTTCAACCTGTTGAAACCAGAAGTAAAAGAAGCCCACCAGCAAGATAAACACCAAAGATAATGAAATGGCGAGTCGCTGGTAGAGCGAAAATTTCATGCCGCAACCCCTTGGCGATTAAATTTATAACCAACACCCCAAACAGTTTGCACAATTTCAGGTCGCGTGGCATCTCGTTCAAGCTTACTGCGCAAACGATTAATATGAGAATTCACTGTGTGTTCATAACCGCTATGGTGATAGCCCCAGACAGAACTTAATAGCTGGCTACGTGAGAAAACTTGGTCGGGATGAGTCGCTAAATGCTGCAATAGGTCAAACTCGGTCGAGGTTAATTCAAGCGCCTTGCCGGCAATGGTGATGCGATGCAATACATTGTCAATTTTCAACTCACCAATAGAGATATTTTGACTTGGCTGACTTTGCTGTTGTAGATCAGACATAAGATGCACTCGACGTAATTGACTGCGAACCCTAGCTTGCAGTTCACGTACACTAAACGGTTTTGCCATATAATCATCAGCGCCAAGCTCTAAGCCAACAACACGGTCAACTTCCGAACTTTTTGAAGTGAGCATCATAATGGCTTGCTCTGGCTTTTGCTCTCGTATCTGTCGACAAACATCTAAACCCGATATTCCCGGTAACATCACATCAAGCAATATAAGCGAATAGCCCTGTTTGGTTGCCATCTCTAAACCTTGCTCGCCGGTTAAGCTATGATCAACCTGCAAAGACAACTCTTCGAGGTTCATTTTAATTAAGTCGGCAATATCTTGTTGGTCTTCAACGATTAATACTGAGTCAGCCATTACCCTATCCTATCCGTATAATAAAGAAGTAGCACAGTGAACAGCACCGCGACTACTTCTTTATTGGCATTACTCTGTACGAGTAATTGTGATACTTACGGTAGGGTTATCAAAACGATGTGCTTGTGTTAATACCGATAATGCTAAACCATCATCCACACTTACCACACCAGGGTGCATGGCAACAAAATCAACATCGTCGCGCGCTGCATTAAATCCTTCCCCACCACCAGCAGGTCCCGGAATAGTTGCCATTTGCTCACTATTTTTCTCGGTACCTGAATCATAGGAACGGGTTCGCACAGAAATACTTTCACCCACCGCCATATTACTAATATCCATGGCGTTAATACCGGTAAAGGCGTCATTGGTATTTACCAACATAGTGGCAACCGATAACATTTGTGGCGCTGTATCTTCAAGGCTAACAGAAATAGTTTCACTCATGCCAGGCATAATAACGCCAGCACCACCACTTCCCGCTAGCACATTACTCTCTGCTAACAAAGCACTGTTGTCACCACTTTCAGCAAGCGTTTCTAAGGCAACACTTGCTGGGCTACCAATTTCCCAAAACTTGCCTTCATTGTGCAGTGCGACTGCAACTGGCGATATTGGTTGCGCATAAGTTAAGTTGGTTACGCTGACATCATACTGATAAACCATAGGCTCTGGTTCTGGCGGCGGAGTTGGCTCAGGTAAATCATTATCGTTATCGCTACAAGCACTCACCATCAAACCAAGACAACTGGCTAATACCAAAGTAATTTTTGAATTTTTTCGGGTATGAATATTCATCATAGCCTCCTACATTACGGTAACGGTTACACGTGCCACAGGGTTTAACCAACGGTGAACACTGCTGTCTAAATCACTTTTGCCACCGGTTAAATCATCATCACCTAAGCTACCGCGATGAATATGAACAGTTTCGTTGGCTTCAGTTGTGGTTACACCTGTACCACCGGTACCAGCATCACCACCAGGTGCACCTGGAATACCCGGAACACCTGGCATACCGCCGCCGTTAACAATTTCATCGTTAGCTTCAGTGCCCGCGTCATAAGCATTAACCATAACTGTGTAAGTACCGGCTTCAGTTGGAATTGGCCACGCATTTAAACCAACAAAACCATCGTTAGTTGGCAATAACATCGTTGTAATAGAAAGATGGGTATTGGTATCGGCAGTCATTAAACTTGTTGTGGTCGACGTGCCCGGCATTAACATGCCGCTTGCTGGGTTTTCAACAATATCTGCGCTAGCTGTAGTTAACATAGTGGCTAAGCCAGAAATGTCACCGCCTTCTGCCATTGCTTGTAATTCAGCACTGGCGGCTTCACCGACGTTAAATAGAGAAACATCGCTAGTATGAGCACCAACAAGAATTGGCGTATAAATTAAGCCTTGAGTAAGGTTAGTAATTGAAATTTCGAGTTGTTGTGCTGAAGTGAAAGTGCTGATTGTGGTTAAACCAAGCGCCATCGCTAATTGAAATGTTTTCATAATTTTTCCCTTGTTACTGAATTAAAATCAACTTCAGTATGCAAAGGAAACATCGCAATTTTTTCACGAAAACATCACAAATTTATCACAAAAATATTGTGTAAAAATGATGAAATTTTTTCTGCAGTAGTGCGTTCTCTTTAAGGTTAACGCCTAAGATTTTTTTGTGCTAAAGCGCGCTAGGGTTACCGATTTAAGTAAACGTTTTGGTTTGCTAATTTCAAACCATTTATAGATAATTAGAGCAGCAGAAAATAATGCGATCACAGCGGCAGCAGGCAATGGCATAGCGCCTACCAACAAACCGACAATAAGAAAAAACACAACGATACTCGTCGCTTGCCAAACAGTTTTTTTCATCAGATACCTCACAAAAACCGACGATAATTTATTAGTGTTAATTTTAAATTTTTTCCCTTTAAGAAAAAGTAAACACTTGTAATAGCAAGCTGTAACATTGTTATCAGGCAATAACATTTAACAATTAATTCGTGAGTTTCTCAGCATAAAAACTTATGTTAGGCTGATTGAATTACCGCTAAAAACATCGCGTTTAACTCGGAGTTACACATGTATAAAAACCTATGGATGGTTATTTTTGTTGTTGTATTAGTTTGGTCAGGCATTAACCCTAAAGACCAATTCACTTGGTTTTTAGAAGTATTACCGGCGATGATAGCGGCCTTGTTAATGTTATTTACTTATCAAACATTTAGGCTAACGCCGGTGCTGTACTTTTGGATTCTTGCCCATTGTATTGTGCTGATGGTTGGCGGTCATTATACCTATGCTGAAGTGCCATTATTCGACACCATTAGAGACTGGCTTGGTAGCGATAGAAATAATTACGACAAAGTTGGTCATTTTTTCCAAGGCTTTGTACCCGCATTAGTTGCCAGAGAAATTCTACTGCGCAAACATGTTGTTAATGGCGGTAATTGGTTAGCGGTTATTATTGTTTCAATCTGTTTGGCCTTTAGTGCTTTTTATGAATTAATAGAATGGTGGGTCGCGATTGCATCAGGTGAAGATGCAGAGGCCTTTTTAGGCACCCAAGGATATGTTTGGGACACCCAATCTGATATGGCATTAGCGTTAATTGGCGCAATTTCTTGTTTAATTTTTCTGGCGAAATATCACGATAAACAACTAAAAAAATATAATCATGTTTAACAAATTCGCGTTTTACATAAGCTCAATTACACTTACATTTAATAATAAATAAGGTGTTATACCAACTTGATTAAGGAAGAGCACATGGGACATTGCTATCAAAAAATTGAAATTAATTGCCCAATTGAGCAGGTCTGGCAAACGTTAAGTAATTTTCATGATATGTCGTGGGCACCGGGTGTGGTGAATGATGTCACCATAGTCGGTGACAAAGGGCCTTTCGAGCGAGGTTCACAGCGTATTCTTAATAATCTTTTCCACGAAACCCTGATTGTTATTAATGCCAAGGACTATAGCTTTTCATACAGTATTGATGACGGTCCGGGCCCTATTGCCAAAAACGAAGTCGACAACTATGTTGGCGTGGTTAAGCTAACAGAGCTAACCGCAGGTACTTTAGTTGAGTGGGGTTCAAGCTTTGACAGCGGCAACGAAAGCCAAGTCATCGATTTTTGTAACCCTATTTATGCTGCTCTGCTTAATGCCCTTAAAATACACCTTACACCTGCATAACACTGATAAATAACACATTACGGGAAGATACCGACAACTTCCTGAGCCGTTAGTGGTCGATAGTCACCAGGTGCCAAGCTGCTATCTAATTTGAGCTTTCCAATACTTTCTCGATGCAATTCAATTACTTGATTTTGAAAACGGCCAAACATACGTTTGATTTGATGATAGCGCCCTTCTACTAAGGTTACTCGGGCAACGTATTCAGACACTATCTCTAACATCGCAGGTCGCGTAGTAATGTCTTCGGTGTGAAAGTACATTCCATTAGCAAATGCTTCCACATAATCCACTGTTAAAGGTTTTGCTAAACGTACCCAATAGGTTTTAGCGACCTTTTTGTCAGGCAACGTTAGTTGTTCAGACCAACGACTGTCGTTAGTTAATAGCACTAATCCAGAGGTATTTAAGTCTAATCGCCCAACAAGGTGCAGCCCTTGGTAATTTTCACCATCAATTAAATCAAGCACAGTTTTATGGTGCTCATCTTTAGTTGCACTTACTACACCGGTTGGTTTATGTAACATTAAATAGCGCGCTTGCTGAGCTTGCAGTACTTTGTCATCAACAACAATCGTCGAGAATTTATCAATAATTAAACCGATGTCGTCAACATAACTGCCGTCTACGGTTACGCGTTTTTGCGCGAGTAACATTCGTACATCGCGACGGCTGATCTGACACTTTTCACTGATAAATCGATCGAGACGGCCTCGACCTAATGGCTGTTTTTTCAAAATACTTGGCTCGCGATATCAAGCGCGTCTTGATTTTAGCGGCGCTCTGCTAGAAGATTGATAATAATCGCATTATAACCAATAGAGACTGACATGGAATATTCAATATTAGGTAGCAGCAACTTATCTGTTTCACGGGTATGTTTAGGCACCATGACTTGGGGCATTCAAAACAACCAGCAAGACGCAAATCAACAACTCGATTATGCCATAAGCCAAGGCGTTAACTTTATTGATACCGCCGAAATGTACCCAGTGCCACCTAATGCTGAAACGGCAAATGAAACTGAAAAAATATTGGGTAATTGGCTTAGTCAAAACAAAAGCAAGCGAGAAAAGCTTATCGTCGCCAGTAAAATTGCCGGAAGCGGTGTGCCGTGGATCCGCAATGGCGGCGCTATCACAGGTGTTGCTGTAGAAAATGCCGTTGATAATTCATTGCAGAGGTTGCAAACCGACTACATCGACCTGTTTCAATTACACTGGCCAAATCGCACCTCGCCACACTTTGGTAAACATTGGCCGAGTCAAATTTCGTTATCAGAAACTGATGCCGAGCTTCATAGCGAGCAAATGTTAGATATTTTACAAGGTTTGAACCGCTGCGTTAATGCAGGGAAAATCCGCTTTTGTGGTTTATCTGACGATACACCTTGGGGCATAAACACCTACTTAAAGCTCAGTGAAAAGCACAACTTGCCTAAAATGGTATCGATTCAAAATGAATTTAATTTATTGCACGCTAAAGACTGGCCCTACTTAATCGAAAACTGTATACATGAAAACATTGCTTATCTGCCATGGTCTCCGCTAGCCGGAGGCATGTTATCTGGCAAATATTTAAATGGTGAGATCCCAGCGGGAAGCCGATGGACTTTTATGCAGCGCAATGGCCTATTTAGAGATACACCTAGTGCTCATCTAGCAATTGCAGCTTATGCCGATATCGCCAAAAAACATGGTTACACCCCCGCGCAGCTTGCATTGGCGTGGTGTAACCAAGTCGACGGGGTAACATCAACAATTATTGGTGCAACCTCCCTTGCGCAATTAACTGAAGATATTGCCGCTTTCAACATGCCTTTGAATAAAACAGTACAGGCAGAAATAGAACAAGTATTTAAACAATTTCCTGCCGCGTTTTAATTGTAAAACTATTAAATGACATACTTAGTCATAGAGGTTAACTAGAGCGTGTTGATCTTTGTGGTATGAATTTTGTCCAATTTAAACGCTTTCTGATCGCGGCACTAACTTGAAGGCATAGTGGCTCTCGGCTTTGGTTCCAAACGTCGCCCTACCTCCTCAATCCCTTGAGTCGTACGTCTAAAGTTAGTAACAAAGAGCAGGAAGCGTTTAAATGGATCCTTCGGACAGCGTTTGTTTGCCATTTCTACTGCGTTGCCCCACATGGATGTGGGGTAAGGTGACTTTGCAGGAGCATAAAGTCTTTATCACTCATTTATGTAGAATAACTACACGACAATCGCTCTGCCTTGTATAAATGGCAAACAATTCGCTGCAACAACATACACCAAAGGTCAACACGCTCTAAGCAGCTTAGGTCGCTTTTTTATTTTTAGAAAACTGGCAATATTAAGATATTTAAGCAAAAAATTGATTTTGCTAATTAAAAATACATTGCAAAGAAAGCACAATAAAAATAATGTTGACTATACTTTTACTAGAATTGTCATCGGGAAAATATTTTGAATAAAGCAATTATCATATTGGCTTTTTTATTTTTTTCTTTTCACTCTTACGGACTAGAAAAAGTGAGTTTGCAATTGAAATGGATGCACCAATTTCAATTTGCTGGCTATTACATGGCAAAAGAAAAAGGCTACTTTAACCAAGCCGGTTTTGACGTAGAAATTATTGAGCGCAGCTTAAATTCGACTCCTATAGACGAAGTATTATCTGGACGAGCAACCTTTGGCGTAGCAGATTCCAGTATTGTATTACAGCGCTTGCAAGGCCAACCTGTTGTCATCACCTCAACTATATTTCAAACTAGCCCATTGGTTTATTTCAGCTTAAAAGAAAAAAATATTAAAAGCCCGTACGACCTTATCGGCAAAAAGGTCATGTACCAGCGCAACATTGACGATGCGCCGTTACAAGCTATTTTGCATATGTTCAATATTGGCGAAAATGACTTCACTTTTGTTGAACACAACTTTGATAACTGGGCCTTACTTAACGAAAGTACCGATGTCATGTCGGCATACATCTCGGATCAGCCCTTTCTTTATCAGCAAAAAGGCTTAGATGTTAATATTATCGACCCTAGCAGCTACGGCATCGATTTTTACGGCGATTTAGTTTTTACCACGGAAGACTATGCCATTAACAATTACGCCAATATTAACCAATTTTCACAAGCGGTCTATCGCGGTTGGCAATACGCCCTTGATCACCCAGAAGAAGCAATTGATTTAATTTTAAGCCGGTATAAACCTGGCTTAGATCGAGAGTGGTTACAAAACGAAGCCAAAGCCACTGCCTCGATTATTCGTTATGGTACTGTGCCCCTTGGTACCGTTTATCCCGCAAGATTTAACCGTATTGCCAATACGTATAAAGAGCTTGGTATGGCAGAAAAAAATGCTTCAATTGATGGCCTGTTAATTGACGAATACGCCACTAAAAAGTATGAACTTGATAGAAGCCTTTACTATAGCGGTGCAGCATTAATGTTAGTTTTTGCCAGCTTTATTATTGTGCAATTTTTCTTTAATCGTCGACTTAAAATTGTGGTAGATAAAAAAACTCAAGCCCTTGAAGCAAGTTATCAAACACAATCTGAACATTTGCAGTTATTACAGTCGAAAAATGACGAATTAATTGAGGCTAAGAAACAGGCTGAAGTCGCCAACGATGCAAAGTCAGCATTTGTTGCCAATATGAGCCATGAAATTCGTACGCCGATGAATGGCATACTCGGTAGTTTACAAGTAATGCAGCGTTTTAATTTAAACGACGAAGCAAAAGATATGGTCACCACTGCGATATTTTCCTCGCAGTCATTATTAACCATCATCAACGACATTTTAGATTTTTCTAAAATTGAAGCCGGTAAATTAAGCCTTGAAACCAAGCCATTTAGTTTAAATGATATTGTTGAACTGCTCGACTCTGAGTTAACACCGCTCGCCAAAGATAAGCATAATAGTTTAGTGATTGAATACGCCGATAACTATCAAGATGGTTGGCTAGGTGACGCTATTCGTATCAAACAAATTTTGATGAATTTATTGTCTAACTCGTTAAAGTTTACTGAGCATGGACAAGTGACACTATCTATTTCTCATCAGGAAGATATAGTCAATATCAAAGTAAAAGACACCGGTATTGGCATGTCCGAAAACGAGTTAAAAGTGCTCTTTTCTCGTTTTGAACAAGCTGATAAATCAATTACCCGTAAGTTTGGCGGTACCGGCTTAGGCATGGCGATCACCAAAGACTTAGTTGTATTAATGAAAGGTGATATTAATGTTAACAGTGTCGTTGGCCAAGGCACCGAATTTATCTTAAAACTTCCACTAAAGCGAAGTAATATCAACCAAGCGCAAGGTTCAATTGAAGGCGAAAATGTTGACCTATCAGGCATAAAAATATTATTAGCGGAAGACAACCGAATCAATCAAAAAATATTCACCGCTGTTCTTAAACCCACTAAAGCAGAAATCAGCATTACCAACGACGGGTTAGAAACCATTGAATATATGCAAAAGCATACACCTGACATTATCTTTATGGATATTCAAATGCCAAAAATGGATGGCATTCAAGCCTGCCAGGAAATTAGAAAAACACACCCTAATATTCCGATTGTTGCACTAACTGCTAATGTAATGAGCGAAGATGTAAAACGTTATTTAGCCGTTGGCTTCAATCATTGTCTTGCAAAACCGATAGACTTGAAGAAACTTTATCAAATATTAGAAGATGTTGACCTTTGCTTATAATAAGGCAAAGGTCAATAGACTCTAGTTCTAATGAAAACAAGCTAAAATAGCGACCTCGTTGCAAACTAAAAAGCCACAATTAATGAATATTAATCGTGGCTTTAATTTTAATAAGCGATTGAAGAAATTGTGTATTATCTACTTGTCGATTGCTTGACCAACAATCTCATTCACTTCACTTAACAGCTTAGCTTTAACTTTACGGTTTTCAATATTTGCCGCAACATTGTGCCATTCATACGGGTCATTTTTATGATTATAAAGCTCTTCTTGCCCGTCACTATAGCGAATATAACGCCAATTTTTAGTGCGGTACGAATAGTTTTGTTGAGTAACACCTTTAGCAATAGATGCATAGTTACCAATAACGGATAGTGCACCATTTGGCCCTTGCCATTGGCCAGTATTTTCTATCAAGCTACGTAAGCTAAAACCACCTAAGTCGCCACCTTGACGGTTCTTTTTATTGCTGCCTTTTAACGATGCGTAATCAACTAACGTTGGGTATAAGTCGATTAATGAAACCGGCTGACTAATTTCTTTGATGCCCGCTTTATTGGTTACAGGTCGAACGATTAACGGAATTCGTGTACTTTCTTCCCACGGAGAGTTTTTAAAGACATACCCTTTTTCACCCATTTGCCAACCGTGATCGGCGGTAAACAACACCATAGTATTGTTATTTAGTTCAGGGTGACTTTCTAAAGCTGCTAATACCTTGCCCACTTGCTCATCCATAAAAGTAATACAGGCAAGGTAAGCTTGTAAAAAGTGCTTCATGGCGAGTTCATGATCATTGTTGTATGACGCTAGCAAGGTTTCGTAATATCTTAAACCTTTAATATCACTTGGAAAATTATCTTTATAATAAGTATCTTTATTGTCATTTTTCATCCACGGCGCTAACTCAAGCTCGTCGATTGGAAACATGTCAAAAAAGCGATCTGGCGCATATAAAGGCGTATGTGGTCTCATAAAACCTACGCCCATGAAAAATGGTTTATCCTGCTGACCTTTAGCAAGTTTATTAATTGCTTTTACAGCCCATTGTGCATGTAATTCGTCTGGCATTAAGTCGCGATCATTTTCATTAATATATCGCATCGGTTTTTTATCCCAACCGTATACCCAACCTTTTTTACCTTTTTCACCCGTTGAAATACCACCAGACGATAAACGACCGTACGCACCGTCAATAGCACCTATAGAACGAAAAGGCTCAGGCACATTAGGTGATGCAATGCTTTTTTCACCATCAAAATACATTGGTCCGTAGTCATGCTTATGCGGCATGCCCCAATCTTGCCAGTTTTTAGTTAGACCACCATGCATTAACTTACCGGTACCTAAGGTGTAGTAACCGTTTTCGTTAAATAATTCCATTATGGTTTTATTGTTCTTTAGCATTTTTTGCTTGTGTTGTGGAATCCAGCCGAAATCTTTCGAATCATGAGGATATACACCGGTAAATAGGCTGTTTCTTGACGGCTGACATACAGGAATGTTGGTTTGCATATTAGTGAAACGAATGCCGCTTTTTGCTAAACGGTCAATATTAGGCGTTTTCGCTTGCGGATGACCACCAAAAACCCCCTGATAATCATTCAAATCATCAACTAAGATCATTAACACATTAGGTTTTTCAGCAGAAACTTTCCCCTCTGAATCTCCATGAGCAAATGCAACTTGACTAAAAAGAGCGACCACTAAAAGCAATCGTTTAAAATAAATCATTTAACCTATCTCACTACAACTATTTATATCTTATTTATATTACTTTTAAGGCGAATGGATTACAACTTAACGAATTAACCATTAACTTAGCCCCGATGCACTAAAATGAGTGACCTTAGAACGGCCTTACAGCATCGTTCGTTTAGCTATTATTCAGGTAACTATTAATAAACCAATGATAATTATAAATAAAAACAAATTCATAACTGTTAATTTTTAATGGAAAGTTATGAAGAAAGCGTATCAACGCTAAATTTTAAAATTGCGAATAACCAATGACTAGCGCTAAAAATTACACTACTTTACACAGGGATTTGCCGCCTTATGTATAGACATTATAGGTTAAGAATGTTGGAACAGTGCTTTTATAGTTAGGCACCCTAATCACTAGCTCCCAGATAAGCGATGATAGCTATATACAAAACCCATTAGCCTAACCAATGAGCTTTGTATGTGCCGATTCTCGATACTGCTTTTAATTTTGTAAAGCGTTGGCGTGCCAATATTGCCAATGCATATGCCGTGGTGTTTCCACTAAATGTACCGGCTGTAAATAATCTTTATAAGAATAACGATAAAACTGGCGTGGCTTATGCGGATTTTTGACCTTGGTTTCGTCAACAAAATCAGCACTTAAATCTACTAGCCACTGGTTAAATTCACTTTGGTATTGCTCACCACTTTCATCTAATAGCTTTTTATAACCGTCAAAAAAGTCAGTTTTTAGAAAATGAGCAAGTTGACGATACTCTTCTACATGGCGCTCATACATAAACCGCACCGCTAAATATCCCCATTTATACACTTGATCGCCACCATCACGATACTCAGTATCAAACACTTGCTGCAGCGTTAGCCATTTTTCTTGCTCAGTGTCTTTGAGTAATTTTAATGCTTGTGGGTTGTCATCACCTTTGGCGATGTAGTCAGCCAAACCTTCTGACCACCAAACTAAGTGGCTAGGGAAATGATTAAAGGTATCGTATTTATTAAACCGACCATCTAAATAGTGCACGTATTCGTGCTGTAAATTCCAAATTTGAAATTTAGGCCTTACCCAAAAATGCTCAAATGAATAAAAGGTCGCGAGGTTATCGGGATCTTGAGTCACACCTTCAATATACATGCCGCCATTATCGGTTGAAATATCAAAGACTAGCTGGCCATATTTGTTGTATTCAGCGGCGTTATGAAAAACCACTACGCGCAGTTTATCGTTAAAATCATTAGCCGCGGGTTCATGATTAGTCGCTAACTTTTGATGAAACACCGTTTCTTGTGAAATAAGCTGCTGACACGTTTCATCTAATTGCGCTGGTGTCATTTTTTGAGTACGAATAAACAAGCTGTCAGAGCAAACATGTTTAATTGGCACCGCCTCATCAACAGTTGGCGTGATGCAGCGCCCTTGCAAACTGCCTTCTAAACAATCTGATTTACCACGATATGTACTGACCACATAAGGAATGCTAAACAAGGTTTTCACTTGCGTTTCCTTGTTTGGGCTATCCGTGATTGAATCAGATAACACTTGCCAAAGGGCATTGTCTAAGTCAGCCATTTGCTGCTCAACTGGCAAGCTTATTTCATCGTCATCAAGCTGTTTTTGCTCAGCTTTCGATTTTTCATAATAGGCATTTAAATACTGCTTGTTATAGACATTATAATAATGGGCAAGTGCCCATACCGCGTGTTGTTGTGGCCAATTATCTCCGCCAAGGGTGGCATTTTCGCTTTCAATAAAGGTTAGCAATGCATCGGTTAACACAGATTGTTCACTAAATATTGCCAAATAGCTGGCTTCTTTTTTACGGCTGGCTTCGTAAGGTAAAATGGCGCTAGCACGAAGAATTTCCCACAGCGCATAATCAGCTGCTTCATTACTGCTTACCCACTCTGTTTTTCCGTATAAATCAACTAACTTGGCGAGCGACGTTAGGTGCTCTGGGATCGACGCTCTTAGCGGCTTGAGAAAATATAAGCGATAAAGCGCCACCGCATAATTTTCATGAAGGCGCGCGCTGCTTGGGGTTATGTGATAAAAGCCCGGCATATTTTGTAAATCAACTAACGCACGATTTAGCGCCTGTGCGCTACCTTCTTGCCAGTTTTCATCAGGGCCAAAGCTTGAATAAATGCGCAAATAAAAACTTAACTTTTCCAAGTTTTCATCAGTTAAATCGCCCTTATTGGCTAATTGTGAAATCGCCTTAGCGACTTCAAATAGCAAGCCTTGCTGGTAATGCTTAAAATCTTGACTCCACAGCGTTTCCAGCTCTGCGCTGAGAATATCTTGCACGCTTTTCGATGCTAGATAATCAGTTTTTGATGAAGCCTTTACCGGTGATTTTGCTTGATGGTTAACATTGGCACAGGCGCTAACCAGCCAGGTTGTTATCGCAGTAATCGCTATTATTTTTATAATTTTCATAAGTGTTGTTGTACTTGAATAAACAGGAAACGAAATGTATACAATATACATGCGGTTTTCAAGGGTAAAAAATAACCAAGTACAATAAACGCGTTTTTACGCTCTGCTGCAGTTCAGTGAACTGATAACCGTGAAACTCAGATATCTTTTACTGTGCTTGCGCTTTACTAGCAGCCTTTGTTATGATGAATTACATATTGTATACAAAATAGGAATCTCCCATGACGATTGGTGTTGGCGGCTCTAATATCGAAACTGAGCTGAATAAATTAGCAGACATGACTACAGACGTTGTTGCGATTAGCAAAGTAGAATATCAAGCGCGCATTGATAAAGCGCAGCAGTTAATGCAGGAGCAAGGTGTAAGCGCATTGTATTTAGATGCAGGCACTAATTTGCATTATTTTACCGGTTTAAAATGGTACAAGTCAGAACGCATGGTTGGCGCAATTTTACCGGCACAAGGCGAGCTAGCCTTTATCGCACCACATTTTGAACAAGGCTCGCTTAAAGATAACATGGTTATTTCAGGCAGCTATAACGGCTGGCATGAAGATGAAAGTCCTTATCAGCTGTTTGCGCAAGTATTAAAAGATAGTGGCATAACGGCAGGAAAAATTGCGATTGATGAGTCAGCCGCTTTTTTTATTTTTGACGGTCTACGACAAGCAGCACCTAGCTTTGAATTTAGTAATGGCGCGGATATAACCGCACAGTGTCGACAACTAAAGTCAGCCGCCGAAATCGCCTTAATGCAGCGCGCAAAAGACATGACCATGGCCGTGCATAAAGCCGCCGCTGGTATTTTACGCCCCGGCATTAGCACCATCGAAGTGACTAATTTTATCAACGAGGCGCATAAACGCGTTGGCGCTTCGGGTTCGTCGTTTTGCATTGTCTTATTTGGCGTGGCCACTTCGTTTCCTCATGGGGTAAAAGAGCCACAAGTTTTACAAGAAAATGACTGGGTATTAATTGATACCGGCTGTTTACTACATGGCTACAATTCTGACATTACCCGCACGTACGCTTATGGTGAAGCAACCGATGAACAGCGCCTTGCTTGGCAAGTAGAAAAAGACGCTCAAGCCGCAGGGTTTGCCGCGGCGCAATTAGGTGCTTGTTGCGGCGCGGTAGACGATGGCGCACGTGCTGTTATCCATCAACATGGTTATAGCGCTGATTATGAATTACCCGGTCTGCCACACAGAACCGGCCACGGCTGCGGCTTAGACATTCATGAATGGCCCTATTTAGTGCGCGGCACGCAAACAAAATTAGCCACAGGTATGGTATTTAGCAATGAGCCGATGTTGGTGATCCCGAATAAATTTGGTGTGCGTTTAGAAGATCATTTTTATATGGGTGAACAAGGGCCAGTTTGGTTTACCGAGCCATCACATTCGGTTGACGATCCTTTTGGCTTAGCCAAAAGCTAAAAGATTTCAGCTGTAAGATTTGAGCAGCAAGTAACAAGCTGTAAGCGACAAGAATTAAGCGGCAAGATTTAAGCTGTAAGCTGTAAGCTGTAAGCTATAAGAAAGAAGCTTGCGGCTTTTAACTTTCCACTTGCAGCTTCTCATTTTCCACTTATAGCTTCCCACTTTCCACTTGCAGCTTGTCACTTTCCACTTGCAGCTTCTCGCTTTCCACTTACAGCTTCTCGCTTTCCACTTCCAGCTTCTCGCTTCCAGCGATTAGTTAAACCGACTAATGCAAAACGGGCTTAGGTCAATGTCGGTTTGTTTACCGCTGATCAACTGCTCAATCAATTTGCCAGTTACCGCCCCTTGGGTTAATCCTAAATGTTGATGCCCAAGGGCAAAATATATTGCCGGGTGATATGGCGCTTGGCAAATAACCGGCAACGAGTCAGGCAACGACGGTCGACAGCCCATCCAGCGCTCAGCCGCATCAGCTTTTTGAACATAACTGTTTTGCGGCAACTGCTTCAAAATAAATTCGGCATTTTTTAACAGCATATCAGCCCGTTGATGATTAGCCTTAGCGCGTAATCCGGCATATTCGACGGTGCCTGAAAAGCGTAACAGTTTATCCATTGGCGTGATGATAAATTTTCGCTCAGCGGAGGTGACCGGACGAGACAATGAGGCAGTTTCTTTTTCCGCCAAGCCAATGCTATAACTGTAACCACGCTCGGCTTCAATCGGCAGCGCATAACCTAAGCCATTGACAATTTTTTTTGAATAAGCGCCCATCGCCACCACACAGCGGTCAAAATCATAATCGCCTTGCGATGTTTGCACCGTGACCCCTATTTTATTTTGGCTCAGCTGCTTAACAGCGCATTTAACCATCTTCATGCCTAAGCTTTTTCCGTGCTCCGCCAGCACTTCACACAAACGCAGTGGCGCAATCGTATGGCCAACTTCAGTGAAAAATAGCGCATAGTTAATATTGCTATGCAAATTTGGCTCAAGCGCTAACGCCTGCTGTTTATCTAACAGCTCAACTGCAATGCCCGCTTGTTGATAATGCTTGTAGATAGCTGCAACTTCAGCATAAGGGGTGTGCTCAAAAACTAATAAAGAGCCATGACAAGTTAATAAGCCTTGCTGGCCAATTTCAGCCAACAAAGGTTTGTAATAATCAATAGCATCTTGATTTAAGGCCTTTAGCGCCGCGCTATTTTCATCTCGCTTCTTGGCGCGCATATTGATAAAAAAACGCATAAACCAAGGTAGCGCTTTAATAAAATGTTTAGCTGATAAACTGACCGGCCCGAGTGGGTCAAGCAGCATTTTAGGTAACTGTTTTAATAAAGCGGGATCGGCCAAAGGAAAAACTTGCTCGGTGGCAAAGTGGCCGGCATTGCCTTTCGAGCAACCCGAGCCAATGTCGGCTTTGTCAATTAGGGTCACTTGATAGCCTTGCATTTGCAGCGCTAACGCGCAATTAATGCCAATAATGCCTGCACCCAATACCGCAATCCGCTGTTTTTCTATAACCTCAGTTTCCCCAAAAAATTTTTCAACGTTCATTTAATCGACCTTTTTCTAATGTTTTTAGCGACATAGTAAACCCAACACTCTTGTTACAACTTGATTATTAAAACCTCAAAAGTGATACCACTTGTAATCGTAAATATATTGTATACAATATATTTTAATTTAACGAGTAATAGTTTTTATTACTGATTTATCACCACACTGTATTAACGAGAAAAATATGACTGTAAATTGGCAAGGGGTTTATCCTGCGGTAACCACACAATACAACGACGACTTATCAATTAACTTTTCAGCCACGCAAGCCATGGTTGACTCCCTGATCAAAGAAGGCGTTGACGGCATTATCGCGCTCGGCACTGTCGGGGAAAATGCCTCGCATACTCGCGAAGAAAAAATCGCCATTTTAACCGCAGTAAAAGAAGTGGTTAATGGCCGCGTGCCTGTACTTTCTGGCGTTGCTGAAACGTCAACACAATTTGCTGTTGAATTCTCACAGGCCTGTGAAGCCATCGGTATCGACGGCTTAATGGTATTGCCGGGCATGATTTATAAATCTGACGAAGCCGAGGCTATTCACCACTATCAGCAAGTGGCACGCAACTGTAATTTACCGATTATGATCTACAACAACCCAATCACCTACGGGGTTGATGTGGGCATCGAAGGCATGAAAACTCTTGCCAATGAGAAAAATATTGTCTCAATAAAAGAAGCCACCGAAGACACCCGTCGCATTTCCGAACTATTTTCTGCCTTTGACGATCGCTTTATTATTTTTGGCGGCGTTGATGATATTGCCCTTGAGTCGTTAATGTTGGGTTGTACTGGCTGGATTTCGGGCTTAACCAATGTTTTTCCAAAAGAGTCAGTTGCTATTTACCAACTCGCTAAACAAGGCCGTTATGTCGAAGCGTTAGAAATTTGGCGTTGGTTCTTACCTTTATTACGCTTAGATACGGTTCCAAAGCTAGTGCAGTGCATTAAATTATGTGAGCAATTAGCAGGTCGAGGCAGTGAATTAACCCGCGCACCGCGTATGCCATTAACCGGTGAAGAGCGCGCAAATGTAGAGCGTATTTTCCATCAAGCCAATAACAACCGTATTGATTTAACTAAGATCAACACGCTCTAATCTTAACGATTAAAGGCGCATGGAAGGCTTCCCCGGTTTTCTGTGCGCCTGCTTTAATCGCTCCATATAATAATTAAAAACGAGTTAAACAAGATATGATCAAAGGTACCTTCTTTTGCATTGACGCCCACACCTGCGGCAATCCGGTGCGCCTGATCACCAGTGGTCACCCTAATTTAAAGGGTGAAACCATGAGTGAAAGGCGGGTCGATTTTTTAGAAAATCATGACTGGATCAGGCAAGGATTAATGTTTGAGCCACGCGGCCACGACATGATGTCTGGCGCATTTCTCTACCCGCCTTGTAGTGAAAATGCTGATGCGTCAATTTTATTTGTCGAAACCTCAGGCTGCCTACCCATGTGCGGCCATGGCACTATCGGCACGATAACCGCAGCGCTTGAAAACGGTTTATTAACACCAAAAAATCCGGCGAGTTCAGGTGCAAACAAGCTCATTATCGATGTGCCCGCTGGCCAAGTAAAAGTGGAATATCAACAACAAGGCAATAAGGTCACTGCGGTGAAAATATTTAATGTTGCTTCATATCTTGCCCATCGTGATGTCACCTTAGCGATTCCCGGGCTGGGTGACTTAACCCTTGATGTTTCCTATGGCGGTAATTTTTATGTGATTGTTGAACCGCAAGAAAATTTCCCCGGTATTGAACACTGGAATGCCGATCAAATTATCAAGTGGAGCCAAGTTGTTCGAGAAATTGCCAGCAAAACGCTCACTTGCATTCACCCACAAGATGCCAGTGTTTGTGGCATCTCTCATGTGCTGTGGACAGGAAAACCAAGCAAAGCAAATTCAGATGCTGCCAATGCGGTTTTTTATGGTGACAAAGCCATAGATCGCTCCCCTTGCGGCACCGGCACAAGTGCGCGTATGGCACAGCTTTTTAGCAAAGGTTTATTAAAACAAGGCGATACTTTTGTGCATGAAAGCTATATCGGTAGCCAGTTTGAAGGAAAAATTGAGCAGGTGATCGAGCTCGAATCAGCAAGTGGCAAAATTCCGGCTATTTTACCCAGCATAAAAGGCTGGGCAAAAGTCTTTGGCAAAAATTGCATCACCATAGATGACGACGATCCTTATGCGTTTGGCTTTGTTGTTCAATAAGGTCGGCTTTTTTAACTTTCCCTTTTTAAGCTTCTGCTTTTAACGTAACAAATAATAGGAAAACAGTATGACGATTACAGGTAAACATTTAATTGCTGGTAAGTGGTGCGGAACAGCCGAGCATGGCTTCACCGCTTTTAACGCAGCAACACATCAAGCCATGGCAACCACCTTTGCTGATGCCAGTGAAGAAGAAGTCAGCCGCGCCATTGTCAGTGCCAATCAAGCTTTTACAAGTTTTAGCAGCTTGGCGCCACAAAAACGCGCGCACTTTTTAAGAACCATTGGCGAGCAAATTATTGCATTAGGTGATCAATTAATTACCACCGCCTGCGCTGAAACGGGTCTGCCAACGATGCGCATTCAAGGTGAACGAGGCCGAACGGTTGGTCAATTAGGCTTGTTTGCTGATTTATTAGAACAAGGTGAATACCCAACCACTATTGAACTAGGTGATAATACTCGTCAGCCTTTACCAAAACCTGATACCCGCTTAGGCTACTTGCCGTTAGGCGTGGTTGGCGTTTTTGCCGCCAGCAATTTTCCGCTAGCCTTTTCAACCGCAGGTGGTGATACCGCCTCAGCATTAGCCGCAGGTTGCCCTGTGGTCATGAAAGCTCATGCAGCGCATCCAGCAACGGCAGAGTTAGTCGCAAAAGCGATATTATCCGCCATTGAAATCTGCGAGTTAGACCCTGGTGTTTTTTCATTAATTCAAGGGAAAAACTACGCCATTGCTACGCAAATTATTACTCACCCTTTTATTAAAGCCGTCGGTTTTACCGGCTCAGAGCGAGTTGGCATGATCCTACAGCAGCAAATTTATCAGCGCCCTGAACCGATTCCTTTTTATGGCGAACTTGGCAGTATTAATCCGCAATTTATTTTGCCAAATAAGCTGAACCAACAAGCCGAAGAAATCGCCCAAGCCTTAGTTGCTTCACTGATGATGGGGCAAGGTCAATTTTGCACCAGCCCTGGCGTTTGGGTTGTGGTTGCAAAAGAAAGTGATGAACATTACCAGCGTTTTATTAATGCGGCAGCGCAATCGATAAGCGAGCAAGCCGCAGGCGTTATGCTAACGCCGGCAATGTGTCATTCCTACAAACAGGCGGTAGAGGCAAGAGCAGCCGTTAATGGCGTTGAACTTATAGCCACGGGGTTAAGCGGCCGAGAGCAAGACTGCTCAGCCGCATTATTTGCCACTAATTTTGCCACCTATCAACAAAATGAAAGTTTGCAGGAAGAGTTATTTGGTTTTAGCGCGTTAATTGTGCGCTGTGACGATATTGAGCAAATGCTGAGCTTAACTAACCAGCTCTCAGGTAACTTAACCGCCAGTATTCACGCCTTAGATGAAGATCTTAGTTTAGCACAGCAACTGGCGCAGCCTTTGGTACATAAAGTGGGACGTTTAATTTACAACCAAATGCCAACGGGTGTTGAAGTGTGCGCGTCAATGAATCATGGCGGCCCTTTCCCTGCATCAACCAACATTAGAACCACTTCAGTGGGCAGTGAAGCCATCAAGCGTTTTCAACGCCCTATTTGTTATCAAAACATGCCGCCGGCATTGCTACCAAACGCTTTGCAAAGTTAAGCCTCTTTAGGGTTTACATTTTCATGGTTGCCAAAGGGTTAAGATTTTATCTTAGCCCTTTTCTTCGTGGTGAACTGCTTTATAATGGCCTGTATAAAATAAACAGTATCCCTTAGTTATCAAACACGGGCACCTGATAATGACCATTGAATATAAAACTCGAACTCAGCATGTTGTTGAAAACTTACGTGAAAAAATACTCAGCGGAGAAATTGCTGCTGGCGAGCCACTGCGACAAGCAAGCTTAGCCAAAGAGTTAAATGTAAGCCGTATTCCAATTCGCGAAGCATTATTGCAGCTAGAAGCGGAAGGCTTAGTATCATTTGAACCACATAAAGGGGCTACCGCCACACAGCTGAGCATTGAGCAAGTTGACGAGTTATTTGAACTTCGAGCGATGATCGAATGTAATTTACTTGCCGCTTCATTGGAAAATATTAGCGACGAAGCCTTAACCACCGCCGCTGACATTTTAGCCAGCCTTGACAGCGCCTTAGGTAAAGAAAATGCCGCCAATGTTTGGAGCGAATTAAACTCTGAATTTCATAATTGTTTATATTCTGGCGCTGACCGTCCGCAAACAGCAGATTTGGTCAATACCCTAAATAAGAATGCCGACCGCTACATTCGCATGCATTTATTATGGGCCGGTGGTATTTCAAAAGCGGGGCCTGAGCATGCAGAGTTATTAGCCTTTTGCCAAGCAAGAGATATCGACAATGCCGTAGATAAATTAAAACAGCATATTCTTAGCTCTCGAGACGAAATTAAAGCCTTTTTAGTACAACGAGAAGCAGGTTAACAATAACAATTTGCCTGCGCATGAGTATTGCTCTTGCGTAGGCAAGTATACAACCCCATCATAAAAGCAAATATTCACGCTCCTTGGTTACGCCCTGCCACTTATTTTTCATCATCTCCCTTACACTAGCTAAAGTTCGCTATGCGATGTTAACGATATTAGCCTCCTTTGCTGCATTGTTTTACCACCCACCTGAGTGTATATTGTATACCAACAAGCCATTATAATATTACGATAAAAATTAATACAAAAATTAGGGGAAGTTAAGTTGATAAAATTAACCATGAATATGGCAAAGGTGCTAATCATCACCTTATTCCTTGCTAGCTGCGAACAAAGCCAGCCAAGCGCTAACCAAATAAAGAGCCAAGCACAACAAATGAATACTTTAGCTAACATTGCCGAGCAGTACGTAAAACTCACCCTAAACCTTGGCCAACACCACAGTTCATATATTGATGCTTATTACGGCCCAAAAGAATGGCAACCAACAGGTGAGCCCGTAGCCCTTGCTACCTTAAAAAAACAAGCACAACAGTTGCTTAGTGATATTAAGCCCATAGACGTTGAGCTAGACCAAAAACAGCGGAAAGAGTTTTTGTATATTCAGCTGCAATCAGTATTGGTGTTTATTAAGCAATTGATGGGTGAAAAGCTCTCCTTTGAGCAAGAATCACAAGGTCTGTATGACGCCATATCGCCTAAAATTATCACCGCAGCGCTCGACCAAGCTTTAGTTAAACTCGAAAAGCTCTTGCCCGGTGATGCGCCGTTGCAGCAAAAATATCATGATTTTCAAAGCCAATTTATTATTGAGACCTCCAAACTAGATACGGTCTTTCAAGCGGCAATTAATGAAGCACGCAAACGCACTAAAGCGCACATTAGCTTGCCCGAAAACGAAAACTTCACCATTGAATATGTCAATAATAAGGTATGGAGCGGCTATAACTGGTTTAAAGGTAATGGCTATAGTTTAATTCAATTAAATACTGATTTTCCTATGTATATTGACCGTGCGGTCGACTTAGCTAGCCACGAAGGTTACCCCGGTCACCATGTGTTTAATTCACAAATGGAGCAGCACTTAGTCAACAATAAGGGTTGGGTGGAATACAGTGTTTACCCGTTATTTTCGCCTATTTCGTTATTGGCAGAAGGCAGTGCCAACTACGGCATTGAAGTAGTTTTTAATAAGCAGAAAAGACTTGAGTTTGAACAAGAGGTGTTGTTTCCATTAGCAGGCTTAGATGCATCTAAAGCACAAATGTATTACCAAATACAAGACCTCAAACAAGCCTTGTCGTACATCGACAACCTTGTGGCGGCAAACTATTTAGATGGTGATATTGATAAAAACCAAGCCGTTGAGTTATTAATGAAATACTCTTTAGTGAGCGAAAAGAAAGCCCTCCAAAGAATAGGCTTTATTGAGGCTAATCGCGCTTATGTGATCAACTACAACCTAGGGCAAGACTTAGTGAAACAATACGTTGAGAAGCTAACTGGCAGCGATGATGAAAAAGCACGTTGGCAAGTATTTGCCGAGTTATTAGCAAACCCTAAAACCGCGTCTATGATGCAAGCTCAGTAGAAGATTCAGCACTAGACCCTAAAAGCCCCACACTACATACACCTTTCTCATAAAGCGTTAATTTACGTTAAATTAGCGCTTTTTTTATAGCAGCATTGTCTGAGTAATTTTCACCACTTTTTCTATCATTTTTCACTGAAAAATAGAAAAAGATGATTTTATTAGCGCTTTTCAAGAAGAAAAACTGACATCAATCACGCTAAAACCAAGTTTAGTTATTAGTCTATTTTGTCATATCAATATTCAACAATAGAATAAAAACATATACAGAAAAACCTCAATAAAACCTACTTAAATCGAACTAAATAGCTATCACCAAATTTAATTCGGAATACCCCTACCCCTTACACCATCTGCTTTATAAGTAGTTACTTGCAAACAATGTCCAACATTCGAGACAAAATTGCCGCATAACTACCTATTTTTTCGTAGTAAAAACCCTTTTAGTTAATTCACTGGTATTTGTTCATTTTGACAATTTATACCTTCAAAAAAAGATAGATTGTATACAATATATGATATATAAATATGTACGATTTTTAATCTTGCTGTCATCAAACAGGGTGAACCAGATTAACTTTTCAAGCACAGCAACATAAAAACAACACTAACAAGGTAGAACTATGTCTAATATTATTAAAAGTGGTTTCAAACCACGTAAATCATTAGCAGCCATTGCTGTTGGCAGCGCATTGATACTCAATACACCTCTTGTATTGGCCGCCGATGAAGAAGAAATAAAAAGTGATGAAGTTGAAACAATTGAAGTAACCGGCTCACGACTAACCAGAACCACCTTTGATGCACCAAGCCCAACAACTGTGATCAGTGCTGAGACTATTCAAATGACGGGTGCATTGAACATGAATGATGTGCTATCAACCATGCCGCAATTTGGTAAAGGTTTTGATGCTACCGACGGAAACTACTCTTTCGGTAACTCAGGAATAAATGCGCCGGATCTTCGTGACTTAGGTTCAACAAGAACATTAAACCTTGTCAATGGTAAACGCCCTGTTGCGATCACTAACGACAATAATATTATGCTAACCGACATAGGTATTATTCCTTCTGAGTTAGTTGAGCGAGTTGAAGTATTAACAGGTGGCGGTTCTGCGGTTTATGGTTCAGATGCCGTAGCAGGTGTTGTTAACTTCATTTTAAAGAAAGATTTTGAAGGCACAAATCTTAGAGCGCAAATAGGCGATACCGATGCCGGTGGCGCTGAGAGTCAATCAGTAACCTTAACTCACGGCATTAATTTTAATGAAGGCCGTGGCAATTTCACCATGTCTGTTGATTACTTTAAACAAGAAGCACTGCTTTTTTCTCAGCGTCCAGGTTCTGGAAATACTAAAAGATATATTACTAACCCCGATGATACTGGTCCAAATGACGGCATTTACGACCAAATCATTGCTAATGATGTGTCTTATCCAGCTTTTAATGCTACCAACAATATGTTTGGCGTTTGGAACAACTCCGCAGGCGCTGTTGATTGGTTTCAGCTTCAAAACGGAGATGCTTCATTACGCACTCCAGCCGAAGCAACAAAAGATGGCTGGATGGCATTAGATGGCAGTGGTTATGATCCGCTTGGTTATAACATGGCGAGAAACCCATACGATCGAGTTAATGCTTATGTCAGTTTAGGTTATGAATTTGACAGTGTCACCGTTTCAGCCGATGTAATGTATTCTAGAACTCAGTCTGAAGATGAAATTGATCCGGCCTTTGTATGGGACACATGGACAACAGTAGAAGCGCTGCAAGGTGATGGTATCGTAGTACCAGACTCCGTATTAAATACTCTTGATGACTACGGCGACAACTGGCTGAAATTACCTTATACCTTTGATGAAGCAGGGCCTCGTGGTCATAAAAATGATCGTGAGTATTTATCAGCAAGTATAACCCTAGAAGGTGATTTAACCGATAACTGGTCATGGGATGTATATTTCACTTCTGGCTTTACCAAATCTCAATTAACCGTTAACAATGCTTTAAGAAACGACCGTTTTGATAGTGGTAACTTTACCATTATTGGCCCATGTGTTGACACTGGCACTTGCCCAGCATTTAATCCGTTTGAACCTGCTTCACAGGAAGTTTTAGATTATGTCATGGCCACGCACGATACATTTACCGATGTAACGGGTCATGGTTTTGCTGCGAACATCTCAGGTGATTTACTTGAATTACCATCAGGTGCCGTACAAGTTACCGGCGGGGTTGATATTCGTTATGAAAGCCTTGATTACCGTCCGTCAGAGCTGTGGAGCTCAGGTAAATTGTCTTCTTTTATGTCGGGTATTGATGATGTCAGCCGTAATATTCAAGAAGTCTACGGTGAAGTATTAATTCCGGTGTTAAGCGATGTCACCTTAGTCAAGAACCTAGAAATTGAAGCCGCGGTGCGTCATGCAAAATATTCAACCGAATCGGCCAGTTTTACCAGTTCAAAATTAGGTCTTAACTGGGCGATTACTGACGATGTTCGCTTTCGTTCAACTTATTCAAAAGCGGTTAGAGCGCCGCAACTTGGTGAGTTATTTTCAGGTGAGTCAATTGGTTACAGTGATTTAACTGATCCATGTGATGCCGACCAGATTAATGGTGGCCCTGCTGATGGACGTCGCTTAACAAACTGTCAAGCATTAGGCATTGATGAAGGCTGGGACTCAAACCTTAAGGGTAAAAAGGGTAAAGTGATCAGCTCTGGTAATCCTGACTTAAATGAAGAGTCTGCGACAACCTTTACCGCAGGTTTTGTATTCCAACCAACTTTTATTGATGATTTACGTATATCAATTGATTATTACGACATCGACTTATCTGATCTTATTGTCAGCTTCGGTGCTAATTCCATGTTAAGCAACTGTGTCGATTTAGAAACCATTAATAACGAGTACTGTGAACAAGTTGTTCGTGAAGATAATGGTGATGTTACCTCAGTCAATGATACATCATTAAATGCTGATAATTCTCGCCGTCGAGGCATTGATTTTGAAGCTTCTTATGTTCTGCCAATGAAAGAAACATTTAATGTTCCGGGTGAATTATTCTTTCATGTTGCAGCAACACATCAACTTGAAAAATCTTATACCGAGTATGACTTCATTGAAGACAAACCTTTGGTTGATGATCCGTTAGGAGAGCTTGGCGCTCCAGAGTGGAAAGGTGACCTTATGATGACCTACAACCTAGATGATTTAAGTGTTCGATGGACCACTAAATACACCCAAGGTGGACCTCGATATAAAGACGTTGCCCCTGACCGTTATGAAAATATCGATATTGAAGACTCGATTGTGCATAACTTCTGGATGGGATACGACATCAATGAAGAGCTAAATTTATATGTAGGTGTTAATAACGTGACCAACGAAACTTGGTTAGATAACCCGTTTACTAACTGGGGACGTCTGAACTATTCATTGTTGGGTCGAGCTTATTACGCCGGTGTAAATTACTCTTTTTAAGCGATGGCCTTAAAAGTTCAAATACGCAGGCCTGCAAGTTCCCTTAGTTTGGTGTTTCAGCGCGATAGAACTTTTAATTAGTTGCCGAGCACAACAGCCACCTAGGGCTGTTGAGCCTTCGTGTTTATTTTCAACGAAACTTAACCTCGAAAGTTCAACAGTCCCTGGTTCTCCCAGGTGGCTGTTTTTTTTTGCTCTTATAGCTGTAACAACATCGAATCAACACATGTTTTATTGGTTAACCTCTTTTAGCCAATAAAACATTCAACAAAGCGATCTTTTATGACACAACGCGACATAACCCCGTTTCCAAAAGCATTTTATATTGCTAATACCATGGAAATATTTGAACGTTTGGCTTGGTATGGCATGTATACCCTGCTCGCCAGCTATATTCTTACCCCAAACAGTCAAGGCGGCTTAGGATTAGACAATACCGAACGCGGTTTAATAATGGGCGTGGTGCCGTTTTTCTTGTATTTATTTCCCGTTGTTTCAGGGGCATTGGCCGATAGGATCGGTTATCGAAAAATGTTCTTAATTTCTTTTATCTTAATGGCGCCCAGTTATTACTTTTTGGGTTATGCCACCAGCCTTGGCAGTTTCATTAGTATTTTTATGCTTATTGCCCTTGGCGCAGGTATCTTTAAACCAGTAGTAATTGCCACCATTAGCCGCACCACCGACCAAAGCAATCGCGGCTTAGGCTTTGGCATTTTTTATATGATGGTCAATATTGGCGGATTTTTAGGGCCATTGCTCGCGCCTATTATTCAAAAAAATTATGGCTGGCAGTGGGTCTTTACCTTTGCTGCCATTTGGATTTCGGTCAACTTTATCCCTGCGTTATTTTTTTATAAAGAGCCAAAACGCCATGAAAAATCCGGCGGATTGAAACAGGTTTTTCAAGAAATCCAAGAAGTGCTCGGCAATTTCCGCTTAGCCTTATTAGTGGTGCCGCTGCTATTTATTTTAGTTGCCTATTACGCCGGCATTATTGCAAGTGGAAAAACCACTAGCATTATTGCTGCAGTATTAATTATTACCGCGCTTATTTGGGATTTAGTGCTTAATAAAAGTAAAAACAAAGGTGAAAATAGCACCGAAGAAAAAAGCCGTAACAACCTGCCGTGGTACAAACAAAAAATGCGCGTAGGTAACAAGGCTTTTATTACCTATTTATTAATCATCACCGGCTTTTGGGTGGTGTATTTGCAAATATTTATTACTCTGCCAGTATTTATTCGCGACTTTGTTGATACCTCAGATCTCGTTCGGCTACTACACAGTATTAGCCCTTGGTTACATGAGCTATTAACTGCGGTGAATACCCAAACTCTTTCCTCTGAAATTATGCGCTTATCTCAGCAATTTTCTGGTATCGACTTTCATTCAAGCAAAGCGTCTATTAAAGAAATTTCTAACACCCTCGCCTCGCTTGATATCCGCGTACCTAACGGCGAGCTAATGAATGCATTTACCACGCTAAGCCAAGCCGCAACAGGCCAAGCCATACTCAGTGAAACAGCAACTCTTAGCGAACTGAGTAATAATTACGCGCAGCAGTGGGCAACGCAATACCGGCAGATAAACCCTGCAACCATTTTAAGCATCGACTTTCTAATGATCATTTTATTTCAAGTAGTGATCAGCCGTTTTATCGATCGTTTTCAAGCCCTACCGACTTTAATTGCTGGCACGGCAATAATCTCCATTGCCATGCTAGTTGGCGGGTTAGCTCACGGCATTATTTTTGGCGGTTTGATGGTTGCGGTATCGGTGATTATTTTTGCCGTCGGTGAAATGACCGCATCGCCTAAAAGTCAGGAATATGTCGCCTCGTTTTCACCACCAGATAAAGCCGCCATGTTCATGGGCTATTACTTTGTTTCTATGGCGCTAGGTAATTTATTTGCCGGCTTGTTATCTGGTTGGTTATATCAAACCCTCGCGATTAACTTAGCCAAGCCGATGCTGATGTGGGCAGTTATCGCCTTACTGGGTGTTATTACCTGTTTAGCCCTCTATATTTTTAACCGCACACTGGTTAGCGATATTGAGCAACAGCAAAACTTTCAACTTGCCCAAGTAAATGAATAACATGAACGATTAAAGTAAGTGAATAAAGTAAATGACTAAAATGAATACCCCAAAACCACAAATGAACACGTTAGCCAATTGGCAACCGGCGTTTGCTGATTCTAATTTTTTAACGATTAATAGCCTTGAATGTCATACCGGCGGCGAACCGCTGCGCATCATTACTAGCGGTTTTCCTCCGTTAAAAGGCGATACTATTTTGGCTAAACGCCGAGATTGTCAGCAGCACCACGATCACTTACGCCAAGCACTAATATTTGAGCCGCGCGGTCATGCCGATATGTATGGCGCCATCATCACTGAGGCAGAGCGTAGCAACAGCCACTTTGGCGCTATTTTCATTCACAACGAAGGCTATTCCACCATGTGTGGTCATGCGGTGATCGCCCTTGCAAAATGCGCGGTTGAATCAGGCATGGTTGCACAAACTGGTAAAATTACTGAGGTGATAATTGATGTGCCCTGCGGGCAAATTTATGCCAAAGCCGTTGCCAAAAACTTTCCTGAAAATACCACCATTAGCGAAGTAAGTTTTGAGTCAGTGCCGTCGTTTGTTTTTGCGCAACAGCAAACAATTGATGTTAAAGGCATAGGCATTGTTGAATTTGATATCGCCTTTGGCGGCGCTTTTTATGCTTATGTTAATGCCAAGCAGCTTAACCTTGCGCTGAGCAAAGAAAATCATCAAACCATAATCGACTACGGCAAAAAAATTAAAACCGCTGTTGCTGAAAAAGTATCAGTTGAACACCCTTTTGAAGCTGATTTAAGTTTTTTATACGGGGTGATTTTTGTCGAAGAGTATATCGATCTCCCACACACTGACATTCATAGTCGTAACATTTGCATTTTTGCTGACGGTGAACTTGACCGAAGCCCTACCGGCAGTGGCGTAAGTGGCCGAATCGCCCTTCACGTTGCTAAAAAAGAGCTGCCTCTACTTAACAGCATAACCATTGAAAGCATTTTAGGCAGTCAATTTAGCGTGCAAGCCATCAAACAACTCATTTATGGTTCAGAAGAGCAAAGCTATCACGCCGTTATTGCAGAAGTTACTGGCGAAGCGTTTATTACCGGCAAAGCCCAGTGGTTAATTGATAGCAACGACCCACTAAAACATGGCTTTTTATTACGCTAAACCATATGGGATCAAAGATGAAAATTAACCTACTTCGCCAACAAGTATTAACCGATACTCACAGCGCCATGCTAATTTTTAACGAGCTCAACATTCGCTATTTATCAGGCTTTTCTGGCCATGCGGCAACGCTTTTAATTACCGATAAAGTCAATTATTTACTGACCGACTACCGTTATCTTGCCCAAGCAACAAGCGAAGCGATTGGCTTTAAAATCATTTGTCGAGACAGACAAAAGCAAAGCTTAGCTGAGTTGCTCATCAGCTTATTAAATCAAGAAAACTGCCAACAGCTATTTTTTGAAAGCGAGCACATCAGCGTTGCCAAGTGGCAAAGCATGTCAAAGGAAATTTCTGAGCAATCATCCATTACACAAGTTACTGCTATGGCAGGGCAAATTGAAAAGCTGCGCATGGTAAAAACTGAGCAAGAAATTGCTTCTATTCGCCAAGCGGCAGCTATTGCCGACCAAGCACTGAGCAATATTTTACCGCTGATAACACTTGGCATTACCGAGCGAGAACTGGCCAATGAATTAGAGTATCACATGGCAAAACTCGGCTCACAAGCGCTGTCCTTTGCCACGATTTTATTATTTGGTGAGCGCAGTGCATTGCCTCATGGCATTCCTTCTGAGCGCGCGCTCAAACAAGGGGATTTAATTCTGATTGATTTTGGCGCGGTGATTAACGGCTACCGCTCAGATATGACCCGCACCTTTGTTTTTGGCAAGGCCAGTGAAAAACAGCGACAAGTTTATCAACTTGTGCAGCACGCCCAGCAAGCGGCTATCGATAAAGTAACAGCAGGCGTGAGCGCCGCGACTTTGCAAAATACCGCCGATGAAATACTGCAACAAAGTGACTATAAAGATTTTACCGGCGAAAGCATCGGCCACGGCCTTGGTTTACAGCTGCATGAACCGCCTTTTCTCAGCCCAAGCTGCACAACATCGATAGTTCAAGGCTGTGTTTTCACTATAGAGCCGGGCATTTATATTCCCAACTGGGGCGGCATTCGCATAGAAGATGACGTGGTTTTAACCCCAAATGGCCTAGAAATTTTAACCCAATCCCCGAAAGAGCTAACTGAGCTTTAGTTGAGCTTTAGCCGAGATTTAGCTGAACTTTAGCCGGGCGTGAATCGACATTTAAACGCTCGGTGTTTAACACTTTTGAGAAAATTAGAAAATGATGAAAATTATCACTACCGAACAAGTACAAAACAGCCTGAACTTTGCTGAATTAATTCCACTGCTAAAAACCAGCTTTGCCAAGCCGTTTCATATGCCGCAACGACAAGTGCACGCACTTGCGCCAAACGATGTGAACAATCACGACGCTTTTGCGCTTCTCCCTTCTTGGAATGATGAAGTGATTGGCAATAAAATGTTTACCTATTTCCCAGACAATAGCCAAAAACACGATATTCCCGGGCTGTTTTCAAAAATCATGTTATTTCGCCGCGCCACCGGTGAACCGCTCGCACTGGTTGATGGCACAAGCGTCACCTACTGGCGCACCGCAGCCATTTCAGCATTAGCAAGCCAGTTATTATCCCGAAAAAATAGTCAGCATTTAATGTTATTTGGTACCGGCAATTTAGCCGCGTATTTATTACATGCTCATATTCAGGTGCGCAAGTTATCCAAAGTGACTATTTGTGGGCGCAGCGCTAAAAAGGTACAAAAATTAATTAATGAATTTAGCCCGTTATACCCAAACATTAGCTTTCACACTAGCGTTGACGTAAATGAAGAAGTGCCGCATATAGATATTATTGTTTGCGCAACGGCTGCCAAAACCCCACTATTTTCAGGGGAGTTAGTCAGCGATGGTTGTCATATAGACTGTTTAGGAAACCACCTTGCCACGGCGCGAGAATGCGACAGTACATTAATCAAAAGAGCACGAGTATTTGTTGATAGCTTAACCAATACCTTAAATGAAGCGGGCGAATTATTAATTCCTATTGAAGAAGGCATATTTAGCCCAGAGGAGATTGTTGGCGAACTCACGGATATGTGCACCAAGCCTGAACTATTAAGGCAATCAGCTGAAGAAATCACCTTATTTAAATCGGTTGGCACCGCAATCAGCGATTTAGTTACCGCCTACTTGGTTTATCAAAAAATAGGCTAATTCGTTAATTCTTAAAGGCGTTGAATAAAATCAGCTTAAATTAACTTAAGCCAACTTAAGCCAACTTAAGCCAACTTAAGCCAAAAAGGCTGTTAGTTAATCAATACTATCGGTGCCCACCAAATTGCGATAATGGTAACGATAATTAAGCCAATAATATTTAACGCAAAACCTGCTCGTGCCATTTGTGGAATGTTTAATTTACCCGAAGCATAAACAATGGCATTGGGCGCTGTGGCAACAGGTAACATAAAGGCAAAACTTGCTGCTAAGGTGATGGGTATACACAGCAGTAAGGGGTCAATATCTGCTTGTAACGCAATGGCCGCCATGACAGGTAAAAATGTTGCTGTGGTCGCTAAATTACTGGTTAATTCAGTTAAAAATATCACCAAGGCCGTTGCTGCTAACACCAAGACAATTAAGCCAAAACTTCCCAAAGGAGATAAGCTTTCGCCAAGCCATGTGGCAAGCCCAGATGATGAAAATGCCGAGGCTAAACTTAAACCGCCACCAAAAAGAATTAATACCCCCCAAGGTAACTGTTGGGTGTGTTGCCACGTCATTAACTGTGCCTGTTTTTTATCACCGCTAGGTAAAACAAACAACGCTAACGCACCGGCCATAACAATGCCGGCATCCGTTAAAAAGGTAATGTCGAACATACTGGCTAATGGTCGTCTTAAAATCCATAACGCCACCACAGTTAAGAAAACAGCGGCAACACGCTTTTCTGGTGCAGTTATTTGGCCAAGGTCACTTTTTAAGGTTTCTAAATGTTCAGTAACCGCAGAGCTTTGCGCGATATTTACCTTATATAAAACATGAGTTAAACCATACCAAGCAATAGGTAGCATAATCAGCATTAATGGCACGCCTATCGCCATCCATCCGGCAAACGACACTTCAATGCCATAGTGTTCACTGACATACGCGGCAAATAACGCGTTAGGCGGTGTGCCTACTAACGTCGCCATTCCGCCAATGGTGGCAGAATAGGCCAAACCTAATAACATCGCGGTTTGAAAACTCGATTTTTGCTCATCAGTTAAGGTTTTTACATTATCAACAATTACCGTCACTACCGACAATGCAATTGGCATCAGCATCATGGTGGTCGAGGTATTGGTCATCCACATAGACAGCAGTGCGGCAACCGTCATAAAACCTAAAATCAGCTTTTTACCGTCTGAACCTGTATGGGTTAATATTTTCAGCGCCACCCGTTTATGTAGCTGCCAACGCTCTACCGCTAGCGCTAAAATAAACGCTCCTAAAAACAAATAAATTATTGGATTAGCATAGGGCGAAGCCGCAGCTTTTGCCGTGGTAATACCTAACATAGGAAACGCAATTACCGGTAGAAATGCGGTTGCGGGCACCGGCACAGCTTCCGTTGCCCACCAAATTGCCATCCACAGGGCAATTGCGGCAGTGCGCCAAGCAACGGGCTCCATTGTGGTTTGAAATTGATTGGTGAACATCATAATGATAAATATCAATGGCCCAAGAAATAAGCCGATGCTTTGATATAGGGCACGCTGATCTGGCGCTCTTAAGTCTTCGTTTTGGGGAGATTGTGTAACTGTGCTATTGGTTGTCATTATTGAATATCTAACTGATTATTATTGTTTTGCTAGAATATTTGTCTAGCCTTTTTATGATCAAGAGTGTGACATAGAGTTGAATATTATACCAATTAGATTAAATAAATGATGATGTTACTAGAGCGTGCTATTAATTCTCGCTCGGTTGCTCTATTGAATGTTAACAGTGCGCGAAAGCGCCAATAAAAAAGCCAAAACAAGCGCAGATAAACAATAATTACTGGCGCAAGTTTTGGCAAAGCACTAAGGGTAAAGTACTGAAGCTAGTTACATGATGAAGTTGACGCGTCCTCGTTAGCAGGTACGATGTTGATACCGCTAATCGATAAGCTCAAACTACCTTGAGTTGATAATTTAAATGCTTGGCTAATTTGATTAAAGTCGCTTGCATTTTTTGAAAGACAATTTAAGTCAATACCAATATCGGTCCAAGTATCTAACGGTAAAGCAGATAATTGCGCGCTAATGTCATGACTTAATTGACAACCTGCTGCGCCACTTTCGCCTTGCTGACACTGCATTGAAACAAGTACTGGCTTAGCGACATCAGATTCACGTTTCACATTAAGGGTTAATCGCGAACTTTGTGCACTTTCAGCATTAAGTGTCACGCCTTTATCGCTAACAAACTGAATACCAACCGGTGCATCTGATTTTACCGTTAGGCGAAACGCATCTTCTTGAACTTCTTTATCTATGGTGCGGTAATGAATGCCCGGCAACAGTAAGTTACTCGCGACAACATCTTGTTGTTCATGTTCTGAAAACAACTGCATTTTCCATGGTTTAGCAACTTGACCAGCAAAAACTTTAACCGTTTGCTCGCTATCTAAATTTGCTTGATACTGCTCGGATAAGTTATCTGCTAAAACATTGTCGTCACCGTAGCGCAAACCAAAGCCATAAGGCAGCAATGGCTGGTAGTCGTCATCAAAACGGTTAACGATTTGGTCTGCGGTTTGTGGCCAAGAGAAAGATAATTTACCAACAAAATCATGTTGCACTTTGCCGATGCTATCGCTAAGTAATACATCTGCAACCGCCTTACCTTCAGAGCCCGGCAACCAAGCGGCAACAAAAGCATCACTGGCATTTAACTCGGCATTCACCCACATTGGTCTGCCACTAATAAATACCGCAACCACTGGGATATTTTGTGCCTGTAAGCTTTTAAGTAACTGTAAGTCTGACTTATGACCTTTTTGATAAACTAAATCTGCGATATCACCTTGCCCTTCGGCATAAGGCTCTTCACCAAAAACGACAATGGCAACATCGGGCTTGTCAGTATATTGACCTTTTTCACTCAGGGTTACTTTACCGCCAGCGGCATTTATTTGCTGTGCTAAACCATCATAAATTGAGCTACCGCCTGGAAAGTCACTATTTTGATTATTTGTGCCTTGCCACGTAATTGTCCAACCACCTGATTGTTTGCCAATATTATCAGCAGCATCACCGGCGATTAAGATATGTTGCTTAGGCGATAATGGCAGTAAATTTTCTTTGTTTTTCAATAACACTAAAGATTCACGTACTGCCTGCTCTGCCACTTGGCGATGTGAAGCTTGACCAATTAACTCAGTTTTACCTGAAAATTGACGTTTGGCAGGGCTTGGTTTATCAAACAAACCGGCGCGAAATTTCACCCGCAAAATGCGAGTCACTGCATCATCAATACGTGACTGCTTAATGGTGCCATCTTTCACCTGCGCAATGGTATTGTGATACAAAGGCTTCCACGCATCAGTTGGCACCATATAAATATCTAAACCGGCATTAACTGCCTGCGGGCAGCTTTCGTTGCTACAGCCTTTAACTTGTCCATGACCATTCCAGTCTCCAACAACAAAACCGTCGAAGCCCATTTTGTTTTTTAAAACATCCGTTAATAAATAGCCGTTACCGTGAACTTTTTCGCCATGCCAGCTGTTGAAAGACGCCATTACCGATTGCGCGCCTGCGGTTAAGCCACCCACATAACCTTGTGCGTGAATGTCAAATAACTCTTGCTCAGAAGAAATATTATTGCCTTGGTCATCGCCATCTACTGTGCCGCCATCACCGATAAAATGTTTAACGGTACTAATAACGCGGTCGTCTCCTAGAAAGTTTTTACCTGCATGACCTTGTAGCCCTTTTACAATTGAGCTGGCGTAGGTTCTTACAATTTCAGGATCTTCAGAATAGCCTTCGTATGTTCTACCCCATCGGTCATCACGTACTGTGGCAACTGTTGGTGCAAAAACCCAGTCAATACCGGTTACCATCACTTCTGTTGCGGTAATTTGCGCGATTTTTTCAATTAACTCAGGATTATTAGCTGCGCCTAAACCAATATTATGAGGAAATAAGGTCGCGCCAATAACATTGTTATGACCATGTACAGCATCTGTGCCCCACATGGTTGGAATTTTGCTGCCATCAAGCGAGTCGTCAATTGATGCTTGATACATATCTTCTGCTAAAGCGATCCAGTCTTGCGGTGTTGAATGCTTGTTGTTATTGGGGAAAGCACCGCCGCCATTAAGGTAAGAACCAAAACCGTATTTACGCATATCTTCTACGGTAATATCGCGAATTTCTGGCTGGATCATTTGAGCAACTTTTTGCTCTAACGTCATACTAGCCAATAGATCAGCTACTTTTTTTTCTATCGCCGCATCTTGAGCCACTTCCGATGTTATGGTTGGCCAAATAGCTAGATTCTTTTCACTTTTTGGGTCACTTTCTTCAGTCACT
The DNA here is from genome assembly GCF_052030545.1 of Thalassotalea sp. PLHSN55. NCBI lineage: Bacteria > Pseudomonadati > Pseudomonadota > Gammaproteobacteria > Alteromonadales > Colwelliaceae > Thalassotalea > Thalassotalea sp. PLHSN55. Next base: position 43,110 of record NZ_JBPDIH010000006.1, read on the forward strand.
GGGTCTGAAGTACAACCAAAGGCACCGGTAAGTGCTATAGCCATAAGGACTTTATTTTTAGATATTTTCACGAGCTTTACCTTATTCTAATTTATATTGCTGAGCAGTTAATTTTTTAACTCCTCAATACTGCGAGCTCATCCCTATTCGCGCAGTCACTCACCTTGCTTATTGTCATATCTTTGTGAAGTTAGCTTTCCACTTAAAAATGTAAGCGCTTCCATTTTTACCATACTCGCTAAAACTATGTAAAGAAATACCGCGAGATTAGTATGGTGTTAGCCACAATATGAACTGTTTTCAAGATGCAATTGAACCCCAAAATAGTAAGTGTTAACCATATAAACGATAACCAAATAAGCGATAATTATGCACTTGCTATTTTTGTTGTGTTAGAGAGGCTTTTTGCCTCGAATAAATGGTGCCACCACAATAATTAAACTCAGGTGAACGCTACAATGTGCTTTAGCGTTCACCTTTGTTTAGCCGTTATTTAAAGCTGTAACGGGCACCTATGGTGTAACGAGAGCCGTATTGACGAGCAAACAAAAATTGCTCTTCATAACGACCATAACCTTGTTCGGTTTCATTCGTTAAGTTCAGACCTTCAAAAAACACAGTGAAGTTGGCATTAATATCGTAGTTAATACTCATATCCACTTGACCATACTCTTTGGCGAACTGAGGTGGGTTATCAGATGAGCCTTGGCTTTGACCAACACCAATAAGATATTCATCACGCCATGCATAAGTCACTTTCACCGACAAGTCATCTTTTTCATAGAAGGCTTGAAAGTTAGCAGAGTCACTTAAGCCGGTTAATGGTGTTTGCGGCTCTAAATCGGCAACATCATCAACACGTGTTATATCATCTACGTCAAAGTTAACATCGCCATCAACTAAAGTTGCATTGGCACCAAAACCAAAACCTGTGTCACCAAAGAAATGTTGAATCGCAATTTCAAAACCATCCACCATTTTATCGTCTGGTGTATTGAATGGGCGGGTAATATCCCACTGCATTAACGGATCGTCACCGGCTGGCTCAATGTAACCTTGGTCATTTAAGGTTGCGCCGTTAGCCTGCATTTGTGCGAATATTTCATCATTAGTTGGATTGCCACCTAAGTCAGCGACCGCTTGATTCCAACGCGCACCTTGATAGATATCGCGCATGTCATCGATGGTGGTGGTGATCGTTTGGCTTGAAATAAAGTTCTTCACATCTTTTCTAAAGTAACCGACTGACGCATAGCTACCTTCAGCGTAATAATACTCAAGCGTTAAATCCAAATTGGTTGATTCATAAGGATCCAGATTCGTATTACCTTCACTGCCAATACGTGAGTTAGGTCGAGTACTAGCACCCAATGATCTAACACCCGCTAATGAACCTAATGGCGCACGTGCAATAGTTTTACCCCACGAGGCACGAGCGATTAACTCATCGGTTATTTCAATTTTAGCGTCAATCATCGGTAAGAAAACATCATGCTCGCCGGTTACTTTTAAGAAGTTGTTGTCGCCTGGTAAATACTGCGTATGCCACTCACTACCGCCCTTCCACCAAACCTCAGTCGGAATAGCTTGCATCACGTTACTGGTAACATCGGTTTGCTCATACCTAAAGCCAACATTTACCTGAACGAGATAATCGGCAAGTTCAAACTCTAACATCGAAGAGGCATAAATACTGGTGGTATCTTCCTCAACATAACCTTCCGCTTGCACACTACCTTCACGATACGGGTCAGTACTGAAATAATCATCACCTAATAAGTCGCGATTTAAGAAAGCTTCTGAGCGAGCAACGGCTTCATCAAAATCAAAGCTGTAATAGTAGCCAGCGCCAATTGGGTTATCGCCATTTGAAAACTCATCTAAAAAGTTATCTGTGGTGTTGTATTCAAACATGCCATCTGGAAATGCTGCAGAGTAGTTTGGATTAAAAAGAAAGCTACCAATTAAGCCACTCCACGCACTTGAACCGCCAATGCGTTGTTCGGTGCGAGCAGCACCAAATTTAACATTAACAACAGGCGTGTCGTACGGGCTTTCCCAAATACCGTCGAATTGCAATTGCTCAACTTCTGATTTACCTGGGCTATGAATGAACTGACTAAAATGCGAGTCCATTTCGCTTGGCATTAACGTCGTTGAACCATTATTCCAAAAAATGGTACCTTGCGGAATGTCGCCTTCTCTAAAGTCATAGTGTTTAGTGACTAACTGATCTGAGCCAAACACTAACGAGCCAGTACCATTCATGCCTTTGTCAGCACCGTTATCAATTTCACTTTCAGAGTCATGATAATCAAGTGACAAACTTAAGTTGTCAGTTGCTAGCCATTCCAGATTAAAACCTAACGACTTTTCATTCACTTCGGTGGTATGACGGTTGGCGGTATACGAGCCATCGTTACCTGCTAAATCAGCAAAGATTACTGTACCGTTTTCATCAAGTTCATAGGCATTAATATTGCCGCCGTAATCGTGCCATTGTCCCCAACCAATTGAATTGACACCGGTGATCGCTTGCCCTGTGGTGTAATCTAAGGTAATGATCACCTCTTCGATAGGCGCGTACTGAAAAGTGACATTGGCGTTAGTTCGTTCACGCTCAACATCGGCAATTCCATAGTTCATATCACGCGGAAAAAAAGCGCCAGCAGCGGCATTTTCATCACGATTATCAACCACGTTTTCTGGGTCTAAATCCGGTAAGGCATCATTAGCTTGATACTGCCACCCTTGAATATTGGCGGCTTGTTGTTGAAAATCACGCTCTTGATGCGAAAAAGCAACCGAAAAACCCACCGTATCATCAGCATAAGTATTCGAGTATAAGCCCGAGAACTCAGGTGTTAAATCATCACCTTCAACATTTGAAGTATCATGAATACCTTTAGCTGACAGCACCATTTTCTCACCTGGGCTGCTAAATGGTTTTGTCGTTATAATATTCACTGTTGCCCCTAAACCACCACTTGGGTTTTCAGCGCGTGCCGTTTTTTGCACTTCTAAGGTACTAACACCGTCAGACGATAAGTTTTCTAGACTGTATGAACGGGTATTACCTGTGCCTGGCATTTGTCGGCCATTTAAGGTGATAAGGTTAAATTCTGGACCAAAACCACGCACGGTGATTTGGCTACCTTCACCATTGCTGCGGCTAACGGTTACACCAGTAATACGTTGTAGCGATTCAGCTAAGTTAGTGTCTGGGAATTTACCCATGTCTTCAGCTGAGATAACATCCATCACCCCTGAAGCTTCTTTTTTAAGTGACATTGAGCGGGTTAAACTGCTCATAATGCCGGTCACTTGAATAACTTCAATTTCTTGGTCGTCGTTGTTCGTTAGCTGAGCTTCTTCAGCTATCGCGCTTTGACTTGCGCTTGCATAGATAATGGCGGAAATTGTTAGCGCCAAACGTTTTTTAGTAAAATTAAACTGTTTCATAATCGATCCTACTTTTTTATAGTTTTAATGGCGGTGACCACAACATCAGCGGTCACTCAAGAGTTAATAAACAAAGGTTAAGGTACGGTGATCATCACGTTATCAAGGCGATAAACCGCTCCTTCTCCTGCGCCCCATGCAGGGAACACCATTAATACATCGATTTGGCTAATATCTAAGCCAGCTACTACTAAGTCTTGCAATGAATAGGTATAGGTTTGCCATGTATCTAATACCGGCGCTACGCCTTCATTACTGTCGGTTAAGTCAAGTTCAACCGCTGCACTTGCATCACCTGATTCAATTTTAAATATCCATGCGGCACTGGCATCATTTGGCATTGAAGTAACTTTCATTTCAAATTGCACCACACCACCAGACAGTAAGCTTGACGCATCTAAATAAACATTATCATCAGCTAAAATACCCATAACCGTCGCGGTTGCACCAATTGCAAATTCTGCCACAGAGGCATGTTCTACATCGTCAATGACGACCGTTGGCGTTGAACCACCACAACAATCCCAAATCGTCCATTGATCACGAGCTTGTTCATCAAACAATACTAAGGTTGATGCATCGCTCGCATTTGGATCGTAAATTTTTACGTTATCTAAAAGGTATACCGCCCCTTCGCCGCTGCCCCATGCAGGAAATATCATTAAGACATCAATTGCTGAAATATCTAAACCAGCATTAACCAGATCGCTGATAGCGAACGTATAGGTTTGCCATGTATCTAATACCGGTGCTACGCCTTCATTGCTGGCTGTTAGATCAAGTTCTGCCGCTGAATCACCCTCGTTACTTTCTACTTTAAATAACCAAGCTGCCGCTGCATCGTTTGGCATTGAAGTCACTTTCATGTCAAATTGAATAACACCGTTTGATAAAATTGCAGAAGCGTCAAATGGCGCTGGTGTTGCAGGATCTTCAACAAAGGCACTGCGAGAAATGAAGCCCATTACGGTCGGTTCTGCGCCAATTGAGAATTCAGCAACGTCGCCATGGTCAGCGTCATCAGCAATCACCATTGGGGTTGAACCACCACAACAATCCCACATCGGCCAGCTGGCATTTTCAGCATCGTCAAATACCGTTAAGCTTGGCGAACTGCCAGTTGCGCCAGCAATTTCTAAATTAGTCACTTGATACACTGCGCCTTCACCCGCGCCCCATGCCGGAAATATCATCACCACGTCGATAGCGGTAAGATCTAAATCTGCATCAGAGAATGCACTTAACGGGAAGGTATACGTTTGCCATTGGCCAGCAACAGGCGCTAAGCCTTCTTCACTTTCTGATAATTGAAAATCAACAGCGGTTTCTCCGTCGTTACTTTCGACTTTAATAAACCAAGCAGCACTTGCATCATTAGGTGCTGTGGTTACGTTCATGTCGAATGAAATGTAACCTGTATCAAGTAGCGGTGAAGCGTCAAATGGCGAAGGCACACCTGGGTCTTCTACAAAAGCTGAGCGAGAGATAAAGCCCATTACGGTAGGTTCTGCGCCAATAGTAAATTCAGTTACGTCGCCTTTGTCAGCGCTAGTAACAATTGCGGGTGTTGAGCCACCACAACAATCCCATGCCGGCCAGTTAGGATTTGCTGTACCGTCAAAAATTGTCAGGTTTTGGGCAACTCCGTTTGAAGGTGGTACTGGAGTTGGCGCTTTGCCTTCAATTAAAGCACCATTTGGAAATTCATCACTGGCTGGAAGGTCATAACCGGCACGCACAGTTTCACAGCCTTTACCCGTATCTGGGTTTTGCTCACATTGATAAACACGAACATAATCAATAGCAAAAGTTTGACCATTAACAAAAGCTTCGTCATCAACGCCTAAATTATTTACATTTTCAGGCCAGTTACCACCTACCGCTAAGTTAAGTAATAGATGGAACTTTTGGTCAAATGGTGCAGCATCCCAATAGGTGGTTAATTCACCCGAAATTGGGTCAAAGTTTTCACTAAACCAGCCTTTATGTTTTAAGGCAAATGGGTCGCCGTCGCCATTGTAAAGCACTTCAGATTGACGTTGGGTAGCATAAAGGTAGCCATCAACATACCAACGCATCTCACCTTCTTGCCACTCAATGGCATAGGTGTGAAAATCGTCAGCTGGGTTGACGCCATCAGGTAAACTATAAGACGTACCTGAATGCGCGTTATCTGGCCATTCTTTACCGTAATGTAAAGTACCATAAACTTTACTTTCAACAGCACCTTCACCGTCAACAGTTTTTAGGTTAACCGCTTCAAGAATATCGATTTCGCCTGATTTTGGCCAACCGCCGTAAACATAATCGGTTGGTAACATCCAAAAGGCTGGCCAACTGCCTTGCCCACTCGGTAATTTGGCGCGCATTTCAAAACGACCATATTTAAAATCGGCTTTATAACGCGTATTTAACCGTGCTGAGGTATAAGGCTGAGCAGCGCCTTCTTCAGCCGGCAAAGCAACAATATTTAAAATACCATCGTTGATAAACGAGTTAGCCGCATCATCGGTATAACATTGTCTTTCGCTATTACCACCACCATCACAATTTACTTCATGGCTCCACTTTGACTGGTCAATGGCTGCGCCATCAAACTCATCACTCCACACCATTACCCAATCAGTAACGGGTTGTTGTGGATCAATATTACTAGTATCCGTATTGGTTTCAGCGCCACCGCCACAACCTATTAAAGATACTGTTGAAGCCAAAACACACATCTGCGTGATTTTTTTTGCAACTTTAATCATAATTTGCTTTTCCAAGTGCTCAACAACATTCATATCTATGTCGTTGTGTTATTTATTTCCTGCCTAATGAGTTTTAATATTTATTTGTGTTGGCAAGAGCAAAATAACCTGACAATTAAACAATGAATTTAACGACTGCATACGTATTCATCGCCCCCTATCTTCATCATGGTTCGATTTACACTTGGTTACAAACTAGATGCGCTGTCGCGTGTTTTTGTTGCGGCATGAGTGCATTTTTCCCTTTTTAAACGATGAAACGAGATAAATATGCGATAACAGGTTAAGGGTAATTGGGCTTGTTTAGGTTTAGCTAGACTTGTTTAGACTCAAGTAACTCTTGAATAGCAGAACTGTAGTTGCGGCTAACTTTTAAATGCACATCGTCACCAAGCTCAAGTAAACTCTCACTATTACGTAATGAACGTATGCTTTTAATGCAGTTAATATTAACCAAGGTTGATTTGTGAATGCGTTTAAAAACACGCTCATCGAGCTGGCTTTCAAGCTTTTTCATGGTGATTCGAACGATATGCGTTTCTTGATCAGTATGCACACACATGTAATCTCCGGCGGCGTCGATCCAACGGATTTCTTTAACCGGCAGAAAGACCTTTTCGTTGTCGCTGTTTTTAATCACCAGTTCTTGGCAAAAGCTGGTTGGCAAAGGTTGATTAGACTCTAACCAGTTTTCCAATTCACTTATTGGAATACCAGAGCTTTCCCCTAGCGCTTTTAATAGGCGGAATTTTTCATTATTAGGTTGTTGCGGATTATGTCGTTGTAAAATACGCTCAACTGTTTTTTGCAAGCGCCCTAAGTTGGCCGGTTTTAATACATAATCAATCGCATTAAGTTCAAACGCTTCAAGCGCGTATTCACCATAAGCGCTGACAAACACCACCATAGGCAAAATATCTGACTGCAGCGATTGCACCACTTCAATGCCATTTAACCCTGGTAGACGTAAATCAAGAAATAAAACATCGGGGCATAACTCATGGCACAAGTTAATTGCTTCATCGCCATCACTTGCTTGGCCAATAACCTCGATTTCTGGAATTTTTTCCAAACGTAATTTTAGCCCTTCTAATGCTAAAGGTTCATCATCAACAATTACTGCAGTTAATGCTTTGCTCATAAAAAGCCCCGATTAAATAGTGGGAATAACAATAGCGACCGTGGTGCCTTGCTCGTTATTTTCAGTAATATTTATTTCATAGTCTCCATTAAACATAGCATCTAATCGCGCTTTTGTATTGCTTACTCCTATACCAAAGCCATTGTTCTGCTTGTTGTTTTCACCAGAGCCGTTATCTTTTACTTTAATGTGTAAACGATTACCAAGGTGCTTAGTGCTAATGCAAATAACACCATCTTTTTTGCGTGGCTCTATTGCGTATTTAATCGAATTTTCTACCAAAGGTTGCAGCAACATACTCGGCACTTGATAGTCTAAAGTGGCATTATCTATGGTGATCTCAACATTAAGCCGATCAGCAAAACGTACTTTTTCAATGGAAAGGTAAAGCTCAAGCAATGCCAACTCATTTTTTAAGCTCGTTTGGCTTTTTGCATTGGTATCTAATGAATAGCGGAAAAATTCACACAGTTTATCGAGCATTTCATTAGCTTTATCATTTTCATGTTTATAAATAAGCGTTGATATCGCGTTAATCGTATTAAACATAAAGTGCGGATTAAGCTGATACCTCAGCATTTGCAGCTGTGCATCTTTAGCCGAGGTTTGCGCGCGTAGCAACATTTCATGTTCTTTTTGCAGCTTAGTGTTGTAGAGCATAATGAAAAATATTGCCGTCCAGACAAACATAGTGGTTAATGAAAATAACAACCAACCACCAAATTCAAGCGTATTCCACGACTCGTTCCATGCTTGGTTATAAACAAGCACTTTATAAGCACTCAGCTTAAAAACGTTAAAAATTAAACCTAATAGCGCGGCAAAAACAAAACTTAACGACAAGGTGCGCTTTAACGGTAAATGCACTATCGCCCGAATAAAACGCCATTGAAGATACGACAGAATAAAACCACAGCCCGTCTCAGCAGCTAAATTTAAAAACTGTCCGGAAAAATTAAAATTAGGCTCGCTAATTTGAGGTCGAATAATGGCAATAAAAACCACCAAGGCATAGCCAAGCCAGCCTGAGCACTGCAATAGCCAAAACTGAAAACTTTGTTTAGCAAAAACAGTACTTTCTAATTCGAGTAAGCTTTGCTCTTTTGGTTCTTCCATTATATTTATCATATTAAACCATATCGATACCGTTACTATTACTGACAATTAACCACTATTCAACATTACAAAATACATAACATTGTTGCTATTGCGTAATTTTTGCGGCAAGACGTGCCAAAATTGAGGTAACAGCAGCGCTGTTGTTTTAATACGGCGTGGCATTAATATTCGAATTAAAGCGCTAAACAGCATTTATCTGGCATGTTTTAGCACCTAACAAGCTGAAATAATGCTACGTAGCAGGTATTCACGACATAACTCCCCTACCTCAAAGACGGGTCACACAAAAACACATTATCACACTTACCAACACAAAACCTTACACCAATCAACACTTTAACACCAAAGACAACTACTTAATTTTGCACTTGTCGATTACATTAACAGCAAGAATTTTCACCCTATTTTCAACCAAAAAACAAAGCTACAAGCCATAAAAATTAAGACAAAAAATTAGCCGTGCATAAAAAACACGCAAGCAAAAAGGTTCTGGATTTGTAGTTAAAGGTTAGCGTTTTTCAAGGTGAAAAATTGGCACAACTTTGTAAATTGTTACACAAATAAGTAAGGGTTGTTATGCGTTACCTTAATTCACTTTCGTTAATCACTTTAGCGTTGCTAAGTGCTTATACAACATCATCACTTGCCTCAGACGATATAGAATCGATCATTGTTATTGGCAAAAAGCCGTCATTCTCTTTGGCGCAACGTGCGGGCTCTGTTGACTACATGAGCGCAGAAGAACTTAGCTATGAACATGTTAACGACACCTTAGAGCTACTAAGTAAAGTTCCGGGTGTTTATATTTCACGTTTTAATCAAGGCATTTTAAATACCGATGTTGCCATTCGCGGCTTTAGTGCTGACGGCAGTACACCGCATGCAAAATTATTAATCGACGGCATTAGTTCAAATCTTAACAATGGCTACAATGAGCTTGACCAGATGTTTCCGTTAGCCATGGCAAACATGACAGTGTTTAAAGGCACCAGCGACCCAAGTTACGGACTATTTAACACCGCTGGTAACTACCAAGTTGAGTCACGCTCCGACCTCAACAAAGAAGTTGAAATCAGCATGGGTAGCTTTAATGCCAAAGAACTACAAGCTTACGCTGGATTTGAAACAGGCAAGCTAACCCAAAACTACTTTTTTGGTTATCGTCAAAGTGACGGCTATCGCGACCATACCAATTTAGACAAATTTTCTGCCTCAGGCCGCTGGGCATATCAATTATCTGACGATACCAGCCTAACAGCGATCGCACGTATTGCTGGCTATGAAGGCGATGCACCGGGCTTTTTAACGCAAGAAGAAGCGTTAAGCGACCCAACACAATCTGCCGATTATGCGAGCCAAGACGGCGGTGAAAAAAGTACAGAGCACTTTAGCCTTCATTTAGATCACTATTTTACTGACGATCTATTTTGGCAATTAAAAACCTACGGCCAACATTTTGAACGCGAACGTTGGGTACGTTTTACCGAAGAAAGTTCCATAGAAAATCGTTACGATGATCAAAATATTTACGGTTTTAACTCAAAACTGACTTGGACACTTGATGATAGCTGGGAACTTATTTGGGGCGCAGACAGTGAAATTCACCAAGTTGTTGAACAGCGGTTTGGCACAATAGGTGACAGCCGTGACCGCGACGAAAGCGACGTGCGACGAGATCATCATTACGATTTAACCGCTATTGGCAGTTATCTTAAACTAAACCATGAGTGGCGTGATCTGGTCAGTTGGAATATTGGGCTGCGTGCCAATAGCTTATCGGGCAATATGCTCGAATATACGCCAGAAGGTGAAGAAATTGCCCTTGAGATGTATGACTTTGGCACTATTTTACAACCAACTTTTAATATGATTGTAAAACCAAGTGATTACTACAATATATTTTTCAACTATGGGCAAAGTTTTCAACACCCCTTTGGCAAAGCCGCTTATACCACAGGCGATATTAATGCTAGGCAGGTATCACTGAACAGTGGTTGGGAAACAGGTACCGTTTTAACACCTAGCGACAACTTAGATCTTCGTCTTTCTTATTGGTCTCAACACGCCAGTGACGAATTTATTATGATTGATGGCACCGCTCAAAACCTAGGGGAAACACTTCGCCATGGTGTTGATCTTGCCTTAAATTGGCAAGCGACCAACAATATTACCGTTTGGGCGAACTACACTACGGTAAACAGTGAAGTACTTACCGCCGGCGATGGTCAAGAACACATCGAGGGCAACGAAATATTTTCGGTGCCTGAATTTACCGCATCACTTGGCGTTAACTATCAAGTAAATGAAAAACTAACGACACGCCTGCATTTAGACGCGCAAGGCGACTACTACATCAACAAAGAAAATACTGGCGGCCAATACGGCGACTACGCACTACTTAATGCGAGTGCAGAGTATGATTTTGGTGAGATGAAACTTAAGGTACAACTTAACAATATTACCGATGAATACTACGAATACGTATTTGATATTAATGGCGATGGCTCAAGTATTTTGCACTCACCGGGTGATGGCCGTAATGTCAGCGTTTCGTTGAGCGGCAACTTTTAAAAGAAAGTTCTGAAAGCAAAATAGTATGAATGATCAGCGCTTAGCTTTGTTAATAACAGGGCTAAGCGTTTTCTTATATCTAATAGATGCTCAAAAGAGTATTACAAAAAAGGCAAAAGAGAACCAAACTCCATTTAGTTTTGTAAATAAGGTAAGGCAAGCTTAGGTAATTCTTTTGCAAAATCTTGTGCCGATAAATCACTGGCAATGGCAGGCGTTAAACTTGGGTAAAGCACTTTATCTAGTAAGGTGGTTATCATCATAAATACCACGACTTCGGCGCTTTCTTGTCGCGACTTTACGCTAATCTCACTCTCAAACTGCACAATAATATTTGCCAATCGACGATAAATATCTTTGCGATCAACCTGCGTATCTGTTGTCAATAAAGCGCTATGCAACCGTGAGTTCAAATGCAAAGTACGAAAAATACTGCGACGTGAGACTAAAAATTGATGAGTTTCTGTGGCCAGTGTTTCTAGTGCCTGTTGCAAATGGTCAAATTGCATCTGCTCTAACTCGGTTACCCAGTTGGCAAGGTCGGTGCCAAAATCTTGATAAAGTAAAGGCAGTAGAGATTCTTTGTCTTTAAAGCGGCGATAAAAAGTACCGACTGACACACCAGCATTGTCTGCAATTTCTTTCACTGAAATATGCTCAAAGAATTTATTTTTTAAACACAAATGCAGCGCCGATAACAACTTACGTTGCGTATCTTGACTACGCTTTTGTTTAGGTTCAAAAATATTGGTGGCAGACATAAAGTACGTTGGTCTCTGTGACGTTGAAAGTTTCGCAAAAATAACATTTTATGATAAGTAGCAAGAGAAAAGCTACAAGCAGCAAGAAATAAGCTACAAGACAAGAGCTAAAAGAAAGAGTTAAAAGCGGCAAGAGAGAAGCTATAAGCGGCAAGTTAAAAGCGGCAAGAGAGAAGCTGCAAGCTAAAAGCTGCAAGAGAGAAGCGGTAAGCGGAAAGTGAAAGATAAACGCCAGCGTCGGGAATATTCCTTGTTCTGGCGTTGTTTTTAAATACGAGGCTTTAAGCGCAAGCTTTAAACTAGCTATTGTTTATACACTTTGCCCGCTTTCATGACAAAATCGACATCGAGTAATTCTTCAATATTATTTAATGGGTTACCGTCGGTGGCAATAATATCGGCATATTTACCCACTTCAAGCGTGCCTAATTTATCACTCATACCAATTAAATCGGCGCCGTTAACAGTCGCAGACTTTAATATATCAGCGGTTTTCATACCTGCTTGTGCCATTAATACCGCTTCTTTGGCATTTGTGCCGTGGCGCGATACTCCGCTGTCGGTACCATAGGCAATTTTAACACCCGCCTGATACGACCTTTGAAAGTTTGCCAACATATCTGCACCCACTCTAATCGCTTTCGCTTTAATCGGCGCCGACATGAAATTAGTGGTTTTTGCCATGCCAACAACCGTATCACCGGCGAGTAACGTCGGTACTAAATAAGCGCCTGACTTTTTAAATAGCTCAATGCTTTCTTCATTGGCATAACTGCCATGCTCAATACTATCAACGCCAGCACGTAACGCAGCATTAATACCGTCAGCCGCATGGGCATGGCTGGCAACTTTACGCCCTAAACCATGCGCCGTTTCAACAATTTCTTTTAGCTCATCATTGTGCATTTGCTGCGCAGTACCGGTATCGGTGTCTGATAAAACGCCGCCTGTTGATGCCACTTTAATTGCATCTGCGCCATATTTAATCGCATGTCGCGTTACTTTTCGGCACTCAAAAGGGCCGTCACAAATCGTTTTTGCTGTTTTTAACGCCATAATATCGGCAGACATGCCATCAACATCTAAATGACCACCCGTAATCGAAACACCTGCTGCGGCGATAATACGCGGCCCTTCAATCCAACCTTTTTCAATACCATCTCTAAGTGCGTACATTTGCTCTGGCTTGCTCAGTAAGTCACGCACGGTAGTAAAACCCGACAGTAAGGTTTTTTTAGCAAAATGCACACTCTGCATCGCTAAGTCTTCATCGGATAATTGCAAGGCATCTTTGGTATTATGTGCGCCAAACTCCAATTGCAAATGCACGTGCATATCCATGAGTCCCGGCATAACAAAACTATCTGACAAATCAATTAAACGTGCATCTTCGCCAAACGATTTAGCCTCAATAAACCCCGATTTTACCGCCACAATCTCGCCTGATTTAATCACCAGCGTTTGTTGACTGCGTGGCTTTTCACCGGGTATCGCCAACAAGGTTCCAGCATGAATAACTTGCGTTTGTGCAACCACTGAACTTGACAACATAGTAGCAACTGCAACAGCTAATAATTTGAATTTTTTCATTATTTTATTGGTCTCATTGTATTATTCGAGTTAACTTAACTTTACTTAGCTTTACTTAACTTTACTTAGCTTATTGACCATAGCACAGTATTTTTATTTTGAATGCTTTTGCTTGAAGAGTTCTTATCGCCTTATGTAAACACAAGTTCACATTTTATTTCACTCTCGATAAAACTGTGCTAGCGTAGTAAGCCGTTATTTATGAAATCAAAAAAAATTCAAACAAAACAATTCCAAGCAACTAAAATTTAAGGAGTCGTAGGTGAAGTTATTTCAAACACTGGCCATTGCAACCGCACTTTTACAAGCGCCTACAGTATTTGCTCAACAAACACTGATTAACGCTGACGCATATCTTGATGTAAAAAAAGAGAAAATCATCAACAATATTTCAGTATTGATTGATGGCAATACCATTGTCAAAGTCGCCAAACAAGGCACGATTACTCCAAGTAAAAACACAAAAGTTGTCAACCTAACCGGTAAGACCTTAGTGCCTGGGTTAATGGATATGCATGTGCATTTAACCTCAGACGCAGAAGATAATTTTCTCGCCGCAAAAGGCAACTCGGTTCCTCGCCAAACCGTAAAAGCGGTAAAAAATGCCAATAAAACCTTAATGGCTGGCTTTACTACAGTACGTAATTTAGGCGCAACGGGTTATGCTGTTATTGGTGTGCGCGACGGCATCAACGCAGGAGAAATTCCCGGACCACGTATTTGGGCAGCAGGTCATTCAATTAGCATTACCGGTGGACATTGTGATGATAATTTCTCGCCACCGCGAGCAAAAAGCATTTCAGGTGGTGTCGCCGACGGCCCTTGGGCTGTGCGCGCTAAAGTCAGAGAAAATATTAAGTACGGCGCTAATACCATTAAAGTGTGCGCCACAGGTGGCGTATTTTCAAAAGGTACTAAAGTTGGCATTCAGCAACTAACTGAAGAAGAAATTAAAGCCGCGGTTGATGAAGCACATTTACGTGGTTTAATTGCTGCCGCACATGCACATGGCACCAATGGCATAAAAGCGGCCATTCGTGCTGGCATCGACTCGATTGAACATTGCAGCTTTTTAGATGATGAAGCCATTGAGTTAGCATTAAAACACGGTACCTATATGTCGTGCGATATATACAACACTGAATATACCTTAGCCTTTGGTGAAGCCAACGGTGTACCTGAGGAAAATATTAATAAAGAAAAAATGGTCTCAAAAGCACAACGTGAAAGCTTTAGAAAAGCGACCAAAGCCGGCGTGAACATGGTATTTGGCTCTGACGCAGCGATTTATCCGCATGGCGACAATGGCAAGCAGTTTTCACGCATGGTGCAATTTGGTATGAGCCCAATGCAAGCGATTCAAGCATCCACATTACATAGTGCCGCCCTACTTCAACAAGATAATTTAGGGCAAATAGCGACGGGCTTTTTAGCCGATATTATTGCCGTTGACGGTGATCCTATCGACAATATTTCGTTGCTTGAAAGCGTTAGTTTTGTCATGAAAGACGGACAAATTTATAAGCAATAATCAGCTTATTATCAATCAAAAAAGCGTTTAATCTGGCATTGTCAGCGCCAAGATTAAGCGCTTTTTTATGCACTTTTATATGTGCTTTTATATGTGCTTTATATGCGATAGCAGCTTAACTTAATACACGTTGACCGGTATTAATGATCACTTCCGATATTTTTTTATGCACGCCTTTTAATAACGCCCATCTGTGCCAATATAAGGTTTCAACCAATTTATAGTCAGGCAACAAGTTAATCAATTTACCTGATGCTAATTCTTGATGAATTTGCAATTCAGCAATTAAACAATAGGCCGCGCCATGCATGGCAAAATTTGCAAACGCTTCTGACGAACGTACGGTATGTAGCGGATATTCACCTTCTTTTAAGCCATATTGCTGTTCAACAAATTGAATATGCATATTGTCTTTATGATCAAAGGCAACGCCCGGCGCTTTTTTTAATGTCGTGGCATTAATACCTGCCTTAAAATAGGTATCGCGAAATTCTTTCGACGCCACCACGATATAATTAAAATTACCTAGCCGAGTACTCTGGCAACCCTTAATCGGCTTGTGGGCCAAACCAATCGCGCCAAAGGCTTCACCACTTTTTAACTTTTCAACCGTTCTCTTTTCATCTTCAACTAGCATATCCAATTCAATAAAGTTTGATTTCACCGTAGGTGCAATGGCAGGAATTAACCAAGTCGCTAGGCTGTCAGCATTAGTTGCAAGGTGAATGGTCAAAGGCTTATCTGGTTGTTCATTTAAAATATCGGGTAATAAGTCTGCTTCAAGTTGCGCGACTTGGTAAAAGTGATTAACGAGTTTTTTACCCACTTCAGTTGCATGCAGCGGTTGGCCGCGAATAATCACCGCCTGTCCAAGGTGTTGTTCTAGCAGTTTGATTCGCTGTGACACCGCAGACTGAGTAATACATAACCTATCGGCGGCACGTTCAAAACTTTGCGTTTTCACCACCGTTGCTAAAGCATGGAGTAATTTATAATCAATTTGCGCAAGCATAAGTTTTTTTAATATGGGTTAAATATCTTTAATTTTACTTATATCAAATAAGCAGGTAAATTTCAGCTAATTTCAACTTACACGAGCACAACAATGATCAGCACAGCCTTATTTCAGGGATTATTAATCGGTTTGGGCACCATAATTCCTATTGGCGCACAAAACTCCTATGTACTTAGCCAAGGAATAAGGCGTAATCATCATATAACTGCAGCAACTATCTGCATGACATGTGATACGTTATTAATTTGTTTGGGTGTCTTTGGCGGCGGAGCGCTTATCGCCAGCAACGAAACCCTGATGACATTTATGGGTTGGGCGGGTATTACCTTTTTACTCGCTTACAGTGCGTTTGCCTTTAAAAATGTTTGGCAAAACAATTACCAACTACCTGATGCGGTAAAAGCACTAACCAGCCGAAAAGCGGTTATCGCAACCACCTTGGCGGTTACGTTGTTAAACCCGCACGTTTATTTAGACACCGTAATGATTTTAGGCTCTATTGCTGGCACATTCGATGGTGCCGATAAACTGGCCTTTGCTAGCGGCACCATTCTCGCTTCCATTATTTGGTTTTTTAGCTTAGCAAAAGGTGCGGCGAGGCTTGCCCCTTGGTTAAGCCAAGCAAAAACTCAGCGCTATATAGATGTCTTTATTGGATTAGTGATGCTGTTTGTCGCTTATACCCTATTTGTCTCTATCGTTAACCATTAGCTTTTAGCTTTTAGCTTTTATTAGCACTAGCCGTTAATTAATGGCACTGCAAGTTCAGTTAATTGGTCAATAAACCATTGAATATAGGTTTCTTGATCGTTACGTTTATGCCAATAAATATGAACTTGCAGTTTGGGTGTTTCAAACGGTAATTCAACAATTTCAACCGGAAACTGCTCAGCTAATTTTTTCGCATGCGCTCTTGGCATGGTCATTAGCAAATCACTATTTACCACCGTTTCTACACCCGCATAATAGCTTTCACATTTTATCGCGATGTCGCGACTTCCGCCTAGCGTCACTAAAGTAGTATCAATCACTTTAATTAGAGAGTGCGCCGGCGACACCAATAAATGCCGAGCGGCAAGATAATTTTCTAAGGTTTGCTGTTCAAGGTACGGATGATCTTTACGGCATAACAACATAAAGCTGTCTTCTGATAGTTTTTTATTAGCAATATTCGGCGCAGTCGGTAATAACGCATCGATGA
This sequence comes from Thalassotalea sp. PLHSN55, assembly GCF_052030545.1. Taxonomy (NCBI): domain Bacteria; kingdom Pseudomonadati; phylum Pseudomonadota; class Gammaproteobacteria; order Alteromonadales; family Colwelliaceae; genus Thalassotalea; species Thalassotalea sp. PLHSN55. The sequence goes on from NZ_JBPDIH010000006.1 coordinate 60,254, forward strand.
CTAAATCAATATCGCCATCATTTAATTTTTGCGACAGTTTGTGCATCGGGATCACCGACGATTCAATTTTAAAATTAGGGTATTTATTGGTAAAGGTCGCGCCAATAGTAGGTAACAATAATGACTCAACAATGTCTCGCATGCCCAATTTCAGGGTCCGCTCATGATTGGTAGGATCAAAATTAACTTGTTGCTGCAAAGTGGCATTAAGCCCTTGCACGCACTGTTTTATTGTTGGTTGTAAGGTAACAGCAAGCTCTGTTGGGATCATTTTCTTGCCTTGGCGTACAAACAGCTTGTCTTGATATTGCTCTCTTAACCGCCCCAATGAATGGCTGACCGCAGGTTGAGTAATAAATAATTTCTCTGCCGCTTTGGTAATAGAGCCATGTTCATAGACATTTAAAAAAACAATAAACAAATTGAGATCGAGCTTTTCATGGTACATAAAAGTGTCAAAATTTCGGTCAACTAATCATTCAATACTATTAGCTATATTTATCGAGATCAATAAAGGATTATTATTTGTATTAATTTGTATTACTCTTACAATCAAACGTAATTGAAAAATTGCTATTGAGTAAACAGCACATGAGTTCAAACATCGAATGTAAAAACCTTGTCATTGGCGGCGGAATTGCCGGTATAGTTACGGCATTAGAATTACTGAACCAAAACCAACCAGTAGTATTGGTCGATAGAGACAGCGAAGTAAAGTTTGGCGGCCAAGCAAACGATGCCTTTGGCGGCATGTTACTGGTTGATACGCCTATTCAAAAAAAGGTTGGTATTAACGACTCATTTGAATTGGCAAAAGCCGACTGGTTTGCCGCTGCGCAGTTTAAAGACACCGATATTTGGGGAAAACGCTGGGCCGAAACCTATATTGAGCAATGTAAAACGGATGTTTACGACTGGCTGTTAAGTTACGGAGTAAAATTTTTACCTTTAGTGCATTGGGTAGAACGTGGTGATTATGGCCATGGCAGCCCGGGTCGCGGTAATTCAGTGCCTCGTTATCATGTCGTTTGGGGCTGCGGACGTGGCTTAATGCATACTCTTATTGATGCCCTTAAAAATCATAAAAATAACGACAAACTGACCTTATTATTTGATCACCTAATTGATGAATTCACCTTAGACGGCAATCAACTCTCTGGCTGCACCGGCCAGCACAACAGCCAAAGCTTTGCTATTAAAGCCGACAATATTGTCGTCGCTTCAGGCGGTATTAATGGCAATTTAGAAAAAGTTAGAGAAGTTTGGGACAGCTGCTATGGCGAATATCCGGAAAATATTCTTACTGGTTGTCATCCAAATGCCGACGGCCTGTTACACGATAAATCAAAAGTAGCCGACGCTAGCGTGATTAACCTTAATCAAATGTGGAATTACGCCGCAGGTATTGCTCACCCTGAGCCAAAGTATGATCGTCATGGCTTAAGTATGATCCCAGCGCGATCGTCATTATGGATGGATTGCTACGGTAATCGCGTTGGCCCTAAACCTATGATGACCGGCTTTGATACCCATGATTTATGCAAAACTACCGGTCACCTGCCAAAACAATACACCTGGCAAGTTATGAACTGGAAAATCGCCATTAAAGAGTTGGCGGTATCAGGCACAGATGAAAATCCGAACTTTAGAGACAAAAAGCTTCATAAAATTGTTTGGGAATTATTAACCGGCAATAAACGCTTAGCCAATTACCTGATCGACGAATGCGAAGACGTGGTAACCGGCAATACCTTAGAAGAGTTAGTGAGTAATATGAATAAACTCACCGGCGACGAGTCAGTTTCGTTTGAGAATATGCACCGAGATATTACCGCCTACGATAACACGATAAAACGTGGCGACAATCTACGTAATGACGATCAAATTCGAAAAATTGCGCAATTGCGCACGTGGCGCGGCGATAAAATTCGCACCTGTAAATTCCAACCCATTTTAGACGATAAAGAGTTGCCGTTAATTGCAATTCGCTCGCGCTTGATCAGCCGTAAAAGCATGGGCGGTTTTGAAACTAACTTGCAAAGCCAAGTGCTCAATAGCCAAGGGCAAGCAATTAATAATCTTTATGCCGTAGGTGAAGCGGCAGGCTTTGGTGGCGGTGGCGTTAGCGGTATACGTTCACTAGAAGGCACATTCTTATCAAACAGTATTTTAAATGCACGCTTTGCTGCAAAAGCGATAGCCAATAACGAATAATTGAGGATAACAACATGAAAAAAACAGGCGCAGAATTAGTTCGTTTCGCTCTTGAGCAAATAGGCGTAACTCACACTTTTGGTATACCTGGCGTGCACAATACCGAAATTTACGATCAGCTTAATATTTCAGAAAAAATTGAACCTGTATTGGTAACACATGAAGGCGGCGCATCGTTTATGGCAGATGCCATGAGCCGTACCTCAAATACTATCGGCACGTTATTAATTGTGCCAGCCGCAGGTGTTACCCATGCGGCAAGCGGTATTGCTGAAGCATCGCTCGATGGCATTCCAATGTTAGTGATCTCAGGTGGTATTCACTCAGAAAGTGGTCATAAATATCAGTTACACGATATGGACCAACACGGCGTACTAGAGCCTATCACCAAAGCGACCTTTAAAGTGCTGTCGCATGAAGAGGTGATCCCAACATTTTATAAAGCACATGACATTGCCACCCAAGGTGAACCAGGCCCAGTATTTATCGAAATGCCTTTTAATATTTCTAACTTCAAAGGTGATGTCAGTGAAATGCCAAGTTATTTGCCGCCTAAAGCAGTAGCAGATAAAGGTATTAGCGACTTATCTCAAGCCGCTGAGTTATTAGCAAATGCCGGTAAAATTGGTATTTTTGCCGGTTGGGGCGCAGCAGATTGTGAAGCAGAGTTAATTGAGCTTGCCGAATTACTTGGCGCGCCAGTGTCGACAACCTTGCAAGGTTTAAGTGTATTTCCAGCCAACCACCCACTGCATACCGGCATGGGTTTAGGTCAATACGCAGTACCGGCAGCGACCAATGCCTTTAAGAATATCGATTGTCTACTGGCAATTGGCACTCGATTTAGTGAAATTCCCACCGGTAGCTATGGCATTAACCCACCAGAAAACCTTATTCACTTAGATATTAACCCTGAAGTATTTAACGCCAATTATCCGGCAAAATGCACTTTAGAAGGTGATGCTAAAACCTTATTGCCGGCTTTAATTGCCGCGCTGAAAGAGAAAAACATTTCAACATCTTATAGTGATATTGCCGCTAAAATTAAGCTCGACAAAGTGGCCTATCAGGAAGAGTGGTTTGCCCATAAAGTTGAAGACCGTGTTAACCCGGGTCGTTTTTTTGCTGAATTAAGAAGCCAGTTAGCCGACGATGACTATGTTGTTGCCGACGATGGCAACCACACCTTTTTAACTGCCGAGTTAATGCCAATTCATAAAAGTAAGCATTTTATTTCTCCGACCGATTTTAATGCGATGGGCTACTGCGTGCCAGCCGTGATCGGCGCAAAGTTAGCCAACCCAAACAAGCAAGTAGTTGGTATTGTTGGCGACGGTGCGTTTATGATGACGGGTATGGAAGCGATGACGGCAACCAATCAAGCATTAGGCTTAGCCATTTTTGTCTTTAACGACGGCGAGCTTTCACAAATTTCACAAGCACAAGAAATTCCTTACAACCGCAAAGTATGCACGGTATTAGGTAACTTAAAAACTCAAGGTGTTGCTATCGCTACAGGGACTGAATTTGTTGAAATTAACAACGACAACGAAATTCAAGCCGGAATAACCCAAGCGATGGCGTTCGCCAAAGACAATCGACCAGTCATTGTTAATGTAAAAATTGACTACTCAAAGCGTACGCGTTTTACCAAAGGTGTGGTGAAAAGCAATTTAGCGCGTTTTTCGACCAAAGAAAAAATTCGCTCGGTTAGCCGTGCCATTGTTCGAAAAGTTACTGGGTAATTAACGTTTTCAGCAAACGAAGTATGAGGTTGTATGTTTGATTACATAATTATTGGCGGTGGCTCCGCAGGTTGTTTATTGGCAAATCGTTTATCTGCTGATGCTAACAATAAGGTCTGTTTAATTGAAGCAGGCCGCTCTGATCGTAATTATTTGGTGCGCACCACTAGCCCAATTAATATGATATTTTTAATGCATAGCCCGCTTTTTAACTGGTTAAATTATACCGATAAACAGGTAAACAGTGGCTATCGCGAGCTCTTTTGGCCAAGAGGCAAAGGTTTAGGTGGCTCAAGCTCGATTAACGCGATGATTTATACACGCGGTCATCGCTGGGATTATGATCATTGGGCATCGCTTGGCAATAACGGCTGGGACTACGACTCGGTATTGCCGATATTTAAACAAACTGAAAAAAACCAGCGAGGTGCTGATGAGTTTCACGGTGCCAATGGTGAAATGTCTGTGGTTGATACCAATTTTCGCTTTGCCCCCAGCGAAGCGTTTGTTGACGCCTGCATTGAGGCGAACTTTCCACTAAACAATGACATGAACGGCGCCGAGCAAGAAGGTTGCGGCTTTTTTCAAATTACGCAAACCCCCGAGGGTGTGCGCTGTAATGCGTCACTCGCTTTTCTAGACCCGATATTAACTCGTCCTAACTTAACCATTTTAACGCAATCAACCGTTAAGCGTATTGTCTTTGACGGCAAAACCGCCACCGGCGTTGAATATTATGACGCCAAAAAAACGCTTCATAGCGTTAGCGCCACTAAAGAAATTATATTAGCAGCCGGCGTACTTAATTCACCGCAAATATTGAAGCTTTCAGGCGTTGGTCCCGCTCAGGAATTAAAAAAGCATAATATTGACGTCATACACGACTTACCGGGCGTGGGCGAGAATCTACAAGATCACCCCGACATTATTATTCGCTGTTTAGAATCAAGCAGCACCTCATTTAAAACCTTGCCGACAAAAGTGATGCTCGACTTTGTCTTGAAGCGATTTTCTAAGAAAAAACCTATGGTATTTTCACCGACCGACTGCGGTGGTTTTATTAAGTCGTCGCCTGAACTCGACATTCCCGACTTACAGTTACAATTTGCGGCACTTCGAATGAAACCTCATGGTGAAGGGCTATTTACCCCCGCACGCAATGGTTTTGTTTTGCATATTTGTTATTTGCGCCCAGAAAGTCGCGGCCGCGTGTTATTGGCCACTAACAGTCCATTTGATAATGTAAAAATTCAAGCCAATTATTTTGACCAAGAAAAAGAGCTCGATGCTCTGGTCAAAGGCGTTAAAATAGGGCGAGAAATATTAGCGCAACCGGCACTTGCTAGCTTATACAAACAAGAAGAAAAGCCCGGGGCCGATATTCAAACCGACGAGCAAATTAAGCAATACTTGCGCGATAACGTTGAAACCGTTTATCACACTGCTGGCTCGTGTAAAATGGGCAATGATGATATGGCTGTTGTTGACTCTGAACTTAAAGTGCATGGTCTTAACAAGCTGCGTGTTATTGATTCGTCAATCATGCCGACCATTACCGGCAGCAATATTCATGGTCCAACGGTAATGATCGCTGAAAAAGGCGCTAAAATGATCTTAGATGATTGGCAATAAATGCGTTTAGCCGTTATAAAAAAACATAAATCAATTGAATTTATTCAATGAAAAAACAAAAACTAAAAAGGTCATTATGTTTAAAAACAAGCACATCATTATAACAGGTGGCTCTTCAGGTTTAGGGCTTGCGGTAGCAAGCTTGTTAGTAAAACAAGGTGCGCATTTATCGTTAATTGCACGGAATTTATCAAAACTCGAAGCCGCCAAAAGCCAATTGTTACAGCAAAACCCTAAAGCCAATATTCAAATTGCCTCGCTAGATGTTAATAACTCAGAGGCTAGCCAAAACGCTTTTACTGAACTTGCTCAACCATTTGGCGGCATTGATATGCTGATCAACAGTGCTGGCGTGTTAAAAGTTGGCAGATTTGAAGACTTTCAACTGCAAGACTTTCGTGATGTGATGGAAACCAATTATTTTGGATTAGTATCTGCCACACAAGCTGCTTTGCCCTTTTTAAAAATACGCCAAGGCAAAGTCGTTAATATTGCTTCTATTGCAGGTTTAGTCGGCACTTTTGGCTATAGTCCTTATAACGCTTCAAAGTATGCCGTTGTCGGTTTAAGTGAAGCGATGCGTTATGAGCTAAAACCTCAAGGGGTTGACGTACAACTTATTTGCCCCGGCGAATTCGACACACCGATGGTGCAAAATATTGCTAACCAGCGCCCAGTTGAAAACATCGCCCATGCGCAAACGATCCCTCCAATGACGGTAGAGCAAGTTGCTAAAGACGTTGTCAAAGGTATCGCCTCTTCAAACTTTACGACCATCCCGGGCTTTATAGCCAAAATAACCGTTGCGGCAATCAGACACTTTCCCGCGCTTGGTCGTTGGATCGGCGATCGCGTTATTGCCAAGGCTCAGCGCAATAAGCTTTGAAAACCATGATATTTATCTGCTAAATATCATGCCTAATTAAGTCTCTTGTTTGATGCACTACTTTTAAGATAACTGGTTGCTTACCTAGTTGAGTTAACATAGTAAAGTTAACACTTGCCAACCCGCCTTATATGTATTTAAATCAAAAAATAAATATTAAATTCAATATAATAGGGATAAAAAGGCATGTTATTAAGATTACAGCATCCAGCGTCATGGAACGATTTTGAGTCGCTATGTCATATGTTGTGGAAAGAGATTTGGCAAGACCCTAACGCACAAAAAAATGGCAGAAATGGCCAAGCACAAAACGGCGTTGATATATTTGGCACGCCTTTATATCAGGAAGAATATGAAGGTGTTCAATGCAAAGATAAGAATGCGCAACTTGGCAGTATTCTCACCAAAAAAGAGCTACTAAAGGAATGTAACAATGCGACCAATTTTTTACCTAAAATCTCAAGATTTACACTAGCTGCCTCCTGTCCTAACGATGCAATTTTGCAGCAAGAAGCCCGTTTAATGAACGACGAAGAAGAGTTTCCTTTCAAAGTAAACATTTGGTTTTGGGATGAAATAGAAGCAGAAGTTCGAACCCGAGCTAACTTAATGGACGTTTTCTATAAAGGCTTTCCAATAGAAACAGACACTTCAGTTAAAATATCAGCAACAACATCAAAAGATCAATTTTCTGCATTTTTTACACGCCCTAATTTATGGGACAACATTAATAGCAAAATACACATAAGCTTAAAAATGCTCAGTTATGAACTGTGTGACAATGCATATAAGTACGGCAAAGCTAAGCAGGTTAAAATGAGTTTTGACGGAAAGCGCTTTCAAATAAAAGACGATGGTATACCGTTCAACCCAATTGCAGAACTGCCAAATTATACAGTTGTAACTCTTGATAAATATATGGGGTCATTAGAGTTTCAACAGTTTTTAGAAATGTTTGATGCCGTTATAGAAGTAAGCCACAACTCAACTAATGAATTTAATAATGTTTTTTCAATTGAAATTAAGAACGAATTTATAAAACCAACAACCACCCAAGAATTTACCGTAAATTTGCAAAATATATGGGGACGAGGTGCCGGTAAAAAGTATGCTCAAAACCTTAAAATCGCCGAAGGCACAGAAGAGGTTATCCTAAATTTTGATAACGAAGCCGTCATGAGCGTATCAGCTGAAGTTATTAAAACAATGAAGCAGCAAGTAGCAAAAGATGTCAATGTAAAAGTGCTCGTAGGTGAAGATAGTAAATTAATTAAACTCAATGAATTAATCGACGGTGTAGACATAGAAAAAAGAAACTAACAGGGTACTTAAAGCGTAAAAACATCAAAACCAAACACAATAAAGCCTACAAGAATGTAGGCTTTATTAGTAACGAAATAAGCGCCAAGCTAGGCTTTAGCAATGCACTCGACTTCCACCTTTGAGTTTAGCGCTAAATCTTTCACCGCAAAGGCACTTCGCGCAGGATACGGCGGCGTAAAGAACTGGGTATACACCTGATTAAACGCAGCAAAATCATTAATATCAGTTAGCATAACGGTGCACTTCACCACGTCTTTCATACGGTAACCATACTTGGTTAGTGTTGTTTTAATGTTGGTAAGGGTTTGCTTCGTTTCCGCTTTTAAACCACCTGAAACGAGCTTTTCTTGCTCGGCGTTGAATCCGATTTGCCCCGACAAGAACAATAAATCGTTGGTGCGTACCGCTTCTGAAAAAGGTAAGCGTGTATTGCTAGGCTTGCTGTTAAGAAACTCAGCTTCAGTTGATACGCGCTCTGAATGAAAAGATAACTTAGCACAACCTGTTGCCATTAACGTGAATATAACGGCGACGGTTAGCATAAAGTTTTTTGATAATAATAAAGGTTTCATAATATTCTCTTAAATCGATAAGGCGCTAATTAAAACGCCTAGACACATTCTACTGACACAGACCAGCTCTGCTTTGATAAAAGCAAAGCGATAAATTAACTGGCAAATTTCCACCATAAAAAGAACAGGCTAAATAGCGTTAATATGGTTAAGCAAATAAGCGTATAAACCTTAAAAAGCCCTTGCGGTTTGAATGCATCGTCAACATCAGCGCCCATCATGACTTTATAGTTAAGCCAAGCATAAATTGGCGCACTAACAAATGACACTGTGGTGACAAAATCAAGCAAGCCTTTAATGTCAGCCGCAAAATCATTAATAATCCACCAACTGCCCATCACTAAAATAATTAACGAAATGATATACGCCTTGTTACCGACATTACTGTTACCTGTTTTACTGTGACCGGCTTTAAGCACAACGGCACGTTGCCAAACTTGCGGGAACCCATCAGCCACAGCAAAGGTAGTTGAAAACAAGGCAACAAAAGTTACGATTGCCATTAATAGCCAGCTCCATTGACCTAATGACTGGCTATACAAGGCAACTAACTGGCTGGCAAATACGGCGGCTGAATTAGCAAAACCCTCGCCTTGGCCAAACATTAGTAATGCTCCTAACCACAAAAAAACAATCGCAAGAAAAAAGCTGCAACAATAACCAATGTTAAAATCGAGCACCGCATTTTTAGCAGACTCTGGGCTTGGTTTTTTCCCTCGAGACAGTGTCCAAAGTGAGTGCCATACCGACACTTCTATCGCCGTTGGCATCCAGCCAATTAAGGCAACGATAAAAGCAATGCTGGCAGCAGATGTTAATGATATCACTGGCGCTTCGCTTGAAGGTGCTAGCCCTAACTTATTAAACGCCCCAAGCAGTGCCACTAAACTGCACACCACTAAAACCAACATCATCCATTTGAGCAAGGTACTTAATAAAGTGTAATGACCAATAATAAGTACCGCGCCTACAAGCACTAAAATAAGCGCCGCCCACTGAGACAGCGACAAGATGTCACCAAATAGGTTAACCGCTAAAGCAGCGGTGACTATGGTCACCCCAGATTGCACAAAAAACATGGTAATAAACGTTAGGATAAGAAATAAATAAAACGCCCAACTACCAATATTTTTATAACCATCAAGAAGACTTTTACCAGTAAGGCCTGCGTATTTTGGACCAAACAAAAAGAACGGATACTTAATAACATGAGCAAGCACAATAAAGCCAAGCAATGCAAAGCCAAAATCGGCGCCAGCTCTTGTCGACTGAACAATATGAGAAACACCAATACTGGTTGCCGCCCAGACTATGCCTGGGCCTAACAATGAAAATAATTTAGCAAAAGACATACTGACTTAGTTCGCCTGCGCTTTATTATTCAACGTTAGGCTATTTAACGTTGAATAATCTAACATTAAATAGTCTAACGTTAATTGCGTAAGTGTCGCAGTACCCACTTTAAAAGCTGACTCTTCAACAAAAAAGTAAGGCGAATGATTGCTCGGTGCAGTTTTAGGATCCGTCCCTTTGGGCGTGCCACCTAAAAAGACAAAAAGCCCTGGCACTTGCTGTGCGTAAAATGAAAAGTCTTCTGCTCCTGCGATTTTTGGCATTTCAATGACATTATTTTTCCCCGCCGCTTTCGCTAAACTAGCAAACATATTTTGAGTTAATGCAGGGTTATTGACGGTAACAGGATAACCTTCAAATATTTCTACCTCGGCTTTGGCCCCAGATGAAGCGGCAATATGCGTGGCAGTTGTTTCGATTTTTTCAAAAATTTGTTGACGATTGCCCATATCAAAGTTGCGAATAGTGCCAACCATTTCAACTTGCTCTGGAATAATATTATTGCGAACACCCCCCGCAATTTTACCAAAGGAAACAATCGCAGGCTCTTTGGTAATGTCGATTTGACGACTGACAATATGGTTTACCCCAGTCACAATTTGCGCCGCTGCTGCGATAGGATCAACCCCACTCCAAGGTCTTGAACCATGTGTTTGCTGACCATGAACGGTAATTTCAAATCTGTCTGCGCTGGCCATTGCAGGGCCACTACGATAGCCAATAGCTCCCGATGGTAAGCTTGAAGTGATATGCAATCCAAAGGCGACATCTGGCTGGTAACGTTTAAAAATGCCTTCTTTTAACATTAATTCAGCGCCGCCCTCTTCGCCTTGTGGCGCACCTTCTTCTGCTGGCTGAAACACAAACATAACATTGCCGCGCAGTTCTTTTTTCATACCTGCAAGCACTTCAGCTACGCCCATTAACATCGCCACATGGGTATCATGACCACAAGCGTGCATTACCCCAACATCAACACCACGATAATTGGTTGTTTTAGTTGATTTAAAAGGCAAGTCGACCTTTTCAGTTACCGGTAACGCATCCATATCTGCGCGCAACATTACCGTTGGCCCTGACTTATCTCCTTTTAAAAAGCCAACGACGCCAGTATAGGCAATATTACTTTCTACCGTCATACCTAAGTCTTTTAAGTGCCTAGCGACAATTTTTGCAGTGCGTGTTTCGCGATTGCCAAGCTCTGGATTTTGATGAAAATCGCGTCGCCACTTAATCACTTTATCTTCAACACTTTTGAGTAACTCGCTTGGTTGACGCTCAGCGTTAGCACTTACTGATGTCATAACCCCAAAAGCGAGACAACAGAATATAATTGTTTTTTTCATTGTTATTCCTTGTTTATATTGAAAATAATAGTGACAGCGAATTAATGCATACCGACGACGGCTTTTGTCGTCGCTATTATTTTTTCAGTGTTGTAACCAACGCCATCTTTAAACACCAAGGGCATTTCTCTTATCACAGCAGCATTGGTTGTTAGATCACCATTTAACAACACCATATTGGCATTTTTTCCAATCTCAATCGAGCCAATTTCATGTGCCCTGTTCAAATACTTTGCAGCATTAAGGGTCGATATTTCAATCGCTTGTTCAATACTAAACCCCGCCTCAACCAGAAGCTCAACCACACGCTGATTAGAAAAACCAGCAATTACACCACCGTAACCAGTGGGATCTGTACCCGCCATTAATTTTCCGCCAGCTTCAACAAACATTTTTTCAAGCTGCATCATTTTTTTAAAGACAATTGGCCACGTGGCATTTTCCTGTTGTGCAATTTTTTGCCAACGAGACTCATATTGATCTCTTACTTGAGGAATTAAGGCAGCTAATGCTTTAGGATACGCTTTTGGTCTTCCCTTGGTATAGGTTTCAAATACCGTTAAAGTCGACGTTAAGGTAACATCTTTTTCTATCAAAAAATCAATAAGATCGGCAACTTCGGCTGAGTTGATGTCTAAATTAACTAAGGACTGATGAACCGCCTGTGAACTTGGACACTCATTTTTCACTTTATCTTTGACAAAATCTGTTGATGCAAAAAATCCATGCTCAAGATTATCGATGCCCAGTTCAGCAGCTTCACGGTAGGTTACCGAGCACAAATGCGCCGTTACTTTATGCTTTTGCTGGTGCGCTTGCTTAATGACCTGTGCTAACTCTTCTAGGCTAATATGCATATAAGCCTTATAAGATGTCACCCCTTCAGAGTTCCAGTATTCCATCATCAACTTGGCATTTTCAACATCACGCAAAGGCTTCATTTTTAAAATAGGTAAACCTGGCCCATTTAAATACGGCGCTGTTACATCGATATCTGGCCCGATAGACTTACCTGAATTTATTGCATCACGTAAATTTAAATCAGCGTATGGCGCAGTTGTTCCAGCGGTTCTAATAGTGGTAGCGCCGCCTGCTAGATACAATCGCGGAAAACTGTACAACATTTCGGTATAGTGGGCTTTCCCCGTTGGGTAGAACATATGTTCATGCATCATCACCAAGCCAGGAATGAGTGTTTTACCACTGCCATTGATAACGTTCACCGAACTGGCAATGTTAAATTGGCTAGCATTGGCGATAGCAACAATTTTATTGCCTTTGATCATCACCGTTTGATCACGTTTTACTTCGTTACCTGTACCGTCAATTAAATTAACATGCGTTATGGCAATATCACCTAATGGGTGTTCAACAAACTCGTTGCTACTTGCATAAACAGCTGACGGAAGCATTAACAATATTGAAGCGATTACAGAAGTAACTTTAGGAAAAAACTGATTTTTGACGGACATCTTATCTGCTCATTTATTCATCTCTATTTAATATCATAAAGCGCGCACTTAAAAATGTAAATCTGAATTCACATTTGATTTAAAAAATGAATATGAGCCACTATTGAAATAAAAGAAACAATAACCCTGCTCTCATTGGTGCAAAAAACTAGATCAGTTGCTTTTGAAGATCGCGCCTAGCCCAACGAGTAAATTGCCTTTGTAGCTCTTTTCTTGGCAGGTCTAAAACAGTTTTAACCTGCCATATATCATTAATATCACATAAGTTTTGTTGTTCTAATTGAATAACCTTTGCCAACATATTTTTTCTTTGCGGGTTGTCCATCATAAAATAGATAAACGCCCAACTCGTTGCGTATAACTTATTTTTTAGCTTTGAATTCCAATCGTGATTAGTGGCTGTTAATAATTGCTCTAACGGCAAGACCTGTTCAGATAAAAGACCATTATTCGTCCAATTTTGGTTGGGATAAACTTTGCTAATTTGGCCTTTAACCTCAATGTATTCACTGTACTCCGCCAAACCTTCATTTAACCACCTAGGGCTATAGCCGATAATCGCTCGGTTTATCGCGTGAGCGGCTTCATGAGTAGCAGTTCGCATAGTTGTCGCGTGGTTAGTAAGCAATAGGAAAGCTTGATTGGTGGCGTGGCTATAAAAGCCAAGAGTATTATCGCTATCAGACATGTTATGCTTGGCTTTTATTTGATTGAATGCGTGTTTAGAAGTAAAAATATTAAGCTTGATATCAACTTTTTTTAAAGATGAACTGTCGACTAGTTGGCCATAAACTTCAAATAACTTATTAAGTTTTAGTGTTAACTTTTGATGAAAATCGTAAGGCACGTTTTCAGCATTTAAGTTTAAGTTTAAGGTAAAATAATCAAATACCTTTTCACCAGCGTAATTCAATAGTGTGAAGTCGTCATTTTTTGGCGGCGTACTGCTAAAGTTTGCTATTCCTTTATCATCCACCCAAGTATAAACCTGACCAACTTTTTTATACTTTATTTTGCCTAACGAGGTGTCTTTACAGGTTTTAGCATAGCCAACTTCAACATGTGAGTATTGTTTCTTTAAGTTTTGGTGAGTTGTAACTTGTTCGGTATGGGCCGGTGACTGGTTAGGTTCTTGAGAAGTATAAAATAATGACTCAAGCCAATGTGTCGCTCTATTAAGCGATACTTGCAGGGTAATACTATTGCCACTCAAATAGTTCGCAAGTATAAAACTACCGACAAACGCCAGTGCGGTAAATGTACCGATAAGCCTTTTTTTCATGTCGCTTCCTTGGACAACTTAAGTAAATACTAACTCACAAGATATCAATTAGTTAGCCACATCACAAATTTCAGGCACAAAAAAACCAGCACTAGGCTGGCTAATTTTTTCCTTAAATTAACAAGGAAATGGTACCGGAGGACGGACTTGAACCGTCACGCTCGAAAGCAACGGATTTTGAATCCGTCGTGTCTACCAATTCCACCACTCCGGCGACACAGTGACTAACTAATGAAACATTAGTTAAGTGGCAGGCATTATACGAAATTTACTGGCATTGGCAACTGTTTTTCTCGGCAATTGTCGCAATTGATACTTATTTAAACAGCGATATTATTTTTTAGAAATTTAATCACTTAGCGCGCCTAACCTTTACAAACAAAAAACTAAATTCTATAACTAAATTATGATTATTTTTTAGGCAAGCCCGATGAGAGTGCTTATAAAAAGTGCGACCTTTTTCATATTGATGATCTTTAGCCTGTCTGGCTTTACTAAACCGGCTAAAATATTAGTGATCGAAAGTTACCATGCTGAATACAAATGGGACATTGAATATAAAAAAGCACTAAAAGATTATTTGGGCAAAGAGCACCAATTACACTATTTTCAAATGGACACTAAACGTGTGCCAGCCAGTCAATTTCAATACCGTTCGGATCTTGCTTGGCAAGCTTATTTAGAGCTTCAGCCTGACGTGGTTATTTTAGGTGATGACAACGCATTAAAATATCTGGCAGCTAGGTTCGGTAAAACAACAACGCCTGTGGTCTACTTAGGCATTAATAACAACCCTAGAAACTACCCTCTTGGTAACGCCAAAAATATTACCGGTGTATTAGAGCGGCCCTTAATAAAGCGTTCAGTGATGACCATAGGTAGCGTTATTCCCAAAATGAGTCGCTTATTAATTTTATTTGATTCAGGCGTAACTGCACATACTTCGTTAGAGAATATATTTGATAATGAAAGTGTTACCACGATTAGCAATATTCAGGTTGAAATTAAGCTAATAAAAGAGTGGGAAATTTGGCAATCACAAGTCAATAATTCACCAGCTAATTATGATGCCATTATCGTTGGCCTATATCACACGATAAGAGATAAAGATAATAACTACGTCGACGCTGAAAAAGTGCTGCAATGGACGTCTAAAAACTCGCCATTGCCTATGTTTGCTTTATGGGATTTTGCTGTTGGTAAAGACAAAGCGATTGGTGGTTTAGTACTGCAAGCCTACCATCAAGGGGCCGCAGCGGCGAATTTAGTACTTAAAATACTTGCCGGATATCCCCCTGAAAAATTACGCCCGATAACGGCAGTAAATGGTACTTACTTGTTTAGTCATTCAGAATTGAATAAATCGAATATTCAGCTACCCGACCATATTTGGGCTTCTGCCATTTGGGTGGAATAAACAGTTAAGCCGATAATTGCTGCTCTAGCCAAAGTCGCGCAGAATGTTCATCTTCAAAAAATGCATGCTTTAAATTGGCTAATTTGTAAGCCTGTCCGCACTGGTGCTTAGTTAATGCTTTAAAGTCGCATTGTTCTAAATTAACGGCAACGGCAATAGCTTTGCCTTTCCTGATAAAATCAACGTGATAAGCGATACTATTATTAACTGCGATAGCTTCACCAATAGGGCTGAGTAAAATTGCGTATTTTTTCTCTTGCATAGTGGCAGCAACGTGGAATAGTTCATGATGTAACTCATCAAAAAACTCTATATTCCACGGCCCCTGTGCAGAAAGAGCGATGATATTGCTCTCGACCCTAATGTCAAACTTCCCATGAGCTACAAATGCATCGTTCATTAAATCTCCTTACTTCCCTTTCGATGTCGACAACACTGCTGTGAATTTAAACAATACCTTGTTCAATTTTTTCGGTCAATGTGGTTATTGGCCAATTTATACTTAAGCTTTGTTGGCTGCTTTGCTAGACTAGCGAAAATTTTAAGAGGCTCATTCATGACAGCAAACTATACTTCTTTCCCGCGTGCTGGTTTTATTCGCCGTTTAAGTTCTTGGATATACGACTTTTTGATTGCCGTAGCGGTCTACATGTGCGCAGGTGCGGTTTCGTTTCTGTTAGTCACTTTGTGTTTATATTTCGGCTTAATTGACATGTCAGGTTATGAGCATGTAGTTGACAAAATAGCCAATACACCATGGTTAAAAGGGCTAAATGAAGTGTGGAAATTTGCTTGGGTGAGTTTTTTCTTTGTCTGGTTTTGGAGTAAAAGTGGTCAAACACTTGGTATGAAAGCATGGCGTTTGCGTGTGCAAAACCAAGACGGAAGTTTGATCAGCAAAAAAACCGGAGTAAAACGTTTATTACCAACCTTATTAGGTTTAGGTAACTTAACCGTTTTATTTGATAAGAATAATTTGAGCTTGCAAGACCGATTAACGAAAACCGAAGTTGTTGTTTTATCGCTAGAAGCGAATCGCGGACGATTATAGGCAATAGCTGTAAGATTTTAGCTGTAAGCAGGAAAGTTACAAGCCAATAGCCGCAAGTGGCAAGTTTTAACCTTACAACCTTGTCACTTTGCTCTTACCGCTTGTCGCTTTTAACTTTTTACTTATCACTTATAGCTTGTAGCTTGTAGCTTGTAGCTTCTTACTTGTAACTTGTCGCTATTGGCTTATAGCTTACCCGCTTGTAACTTTCAGCTTGCCCGCTGCTAGCTAGGTTTCTTTTTGATCAGATAAATAGCGACCATCACAAATACAATACTTGGCATAATTGCGCCTAAAATAGGCGGCAGTTGATACACTAAGCTCATCGACCCCATCACTTGGTTACTGATATGAAACAGCAAACCGGTGAAAACGCCCATCATAATTCTTGCCCCCATAGAGACAGAGCGCAGCGGACCAAAAATAAACGACAAGGCCACTAACAGCATCACAGCAACCGTTACCGGTTGAATAATCTTGCGCCAAAACGCTAACTGATATCGGCTCGGATCTTGGTTATTCGCTTGTAAATAATCTAAATAGTTAAGTAAACCTTCAATGGAAAGCGACTCGGGCTTTACTGTTACCACACCAAGTTTTTCAGGGGTAAGAGTTGAAGGCCAATTGCGGCTAGCTTCTTTTACGGTAACAATTTCATCATCGGTAATTTCCGTATCGGTTACATTGGTTAGCTGCCATTCGTCATTAACATAGCGAGCACTGTCAGCAGATAACCAGCTCGACAGTTTTAGCTCGTCGTTAAAGCGGTAAACTTGTACTTGTTTTAATGCACCACGCTCTTCAACTTCGCCAATATGAACAAAGTATTTGCCATCTTTTGCCCAAATACCATTTTTTGATGATATTAAACTACCGCCAGAGATTGCTTGCGCGCGAATTTCTCGCGCTGCAGCTTCGCCAGACGGTGCTAACCATTCACCAACCGCCATGCTAAATACGATCAATAGCACTGCAGTTTTCATCACTGATTTAATAATATTAAGCTTCGACAAGCCTGCTGCCTGCATCACCACAAGCTCACTGTTACTCGCCATCATGCCTATGCCGACTAGACCACCGATAAGTGCGGCCATTGGGAAAAATATTTCCACATCGCGCGGCACCGCATAAAGCACATAAAGTGCAGCGTGTGATAAGTCATAATTGCCACGACCTACTGCTTTCATTTGCTCAACAAACTTAATAATGCCGCTAACGCTAACAAAAACAGCTAAGGTTAAAAACGTAGTTGAAGTAATTATTCGGCCAATATACCAATCTAAAATACGCATGACGTTTAACTTTTACTCCATGGTAATTTAGGCAGTTTTGCTTTTAACTTAATACCGCTGGTTCGACTTTTAACCAATAAACTTGTTCCCAAAAACAGCGCCAAAATGTGAATGGGCCATAAGCCGACCACACTTGGAATTTTTTCACCCTCAACCCCAGAACGCACCGCAGTTAATAACAAGAAGTAACCTAAAAATAATAAAAGTGCCGGTAGCATTTTGGCAAATTTACCTTGACGCGGGTTAACCACACTTAATGGCACCGCAATTAGCGTCAGAATAAGACAAGAAATCGGGAATGATAAGCGCCATTGAATGGTGGCTCGATTTTCAGGTAAGTCTTCTTGAAGAAGTTGCTCGGTTGAGATCGCGCTCAGTTTACGGCGGCGATGCTTTATTTCTTGTTCTTGAATTTCAATATGATACTTAGCAAAGGCAACCGAACGGAACTCTTCATTTTCTTGATCGCTTTGATAACGAATACCATCTTCTAATATCAATCGCTGCGAGCCTGAGTCTTCTTCAATTACTAGGCCTTTTTTTGCATAAACAATACTGGCACTAATAATATCTTGATGACCATCGCGATTTTTAGGAAGTTGCGCAACAAACACTTTTTCTAGGCTGTTATCTTCACGGTTTTTATTTTGTACAAAGACAACCGCTTTTTCATTACCGGTATTTTGAAAACGCCCTGCAACGATTGAGCTTAAGCCTGAGTCTGCGGCCATTTCTTCTTTCATTTTCACTTCATATTCAGCCGACATTGGCGCTAAATATAAGGTAAAAATACCGGTAATAATGGCGGTGACTAAACTGAGAATTAAAGTCACACGCACCACATACCATTCACTGACACCGCAAGCATGTAAAACCGTCATTTCACTGTCAGCGTATATTCGCCCGTAAGCCAATAAAACGCCTAAAAATAAACTTAATGGCAACATCATGCCAGCAAGTTCAGGAATTTTTAAGCCAATAAATACCATCACCAAATGGCCAGGAATTCCGCCTTCAGACGCATCGCCCAATACAGTTACAAACTTTTGACTGATGAAAATAGTCATCAGCACAAAGAAAACTGCAACTTGCGTTTTAGCAACTTCCTTCAATAAATAGCGAAATATAATCACGAGATGGTAAAAACCTTAAAAAGTGACAGCTGCTGTAGCCATCGAATCTGTTTTTCTAATTATTAGCGTAGCAGTTTAACCTGCTATGTGGCGCCAAAGCTTGCTATTTTCGCCCACAAGCCTAAATTTTTCAATATTATGCGCAAGCTGAACGATATTTTCTTCACAAATTGTGTAATTATCGATACGCTTATCACATTATTTGTCGTTAAAAACATAGTTTTTTTCTGACATTGACAGCTATTTTAAGTAAAATTGTTATTTTACTAACAAAATAAAATATTATCAGAGTAGGTATAGCTGTTGAATACGGCTATAATTAAAGCCTTTAGCTCGATACAATTAACAAAACATTAGACTATAAACACAAGCTTTTACTACGCTAATCAGCGCATTTTTTTACAAGTACTTGTAGTTTTATAGCAAATAGGAGAGTCCATGGAGTTCAGTGTAAAAAGCGGCAGTCCCGAAAAGCAACGTAGTGCCTGTATTGTTGTTGGTGTATTTGAACCACGTCGCCTATCAGCCATAGCTGAACAACTTGATGAAATTAGCGAAGGCTATATCAGTAACTTATTACGTCGTGGCGACCTTGAAGGTAAGTCAGGCCAAATGTTGCTATTGCATCAAGTACCTAACATTTTAAGCGAACGTGTATTGCTTGTTGGTTGCGGTAAAGAACGTGAATTAGATGAGCGTCAATATCGTCAAATCATCAGCAAAACTATCAATACCTTAAATGAAACTGGTTCAATGGAAGCGGTGTGTTTCCTGTCTGAATTACACGTAAAAGGTCGCGATACTTATTGGAAAGTGCGCCAAGCCATTGAAGCCACTCAAGACTGTTTGTACAGCTTCAACAGTTTAAAAACTCGCAAAGAAGAGCCTCGTCGCCCATTACGTAAAATGGTATTTAACGTGCCAACTCGCCGTGAATTACCGATTGGTGAACGCGCTATTGCCCATGGTTTAGCCATTTCAGAAGGCATCGTTACTTGTAAAAACGTGGCTAACATGCCGCCAAATATTTGTAACCCGGCTTACCTTGCTGAACAAGCAAAAATATTAGAAAACGACTACGAAAATATTACCACCAGCGTAGTGAATGAAGCAGAAATGGAAGAGCTAGGTATGGGTTCATATTTAGCTGTTGGTCGTGGCTCTAAAAATGAATCATTAATGAGCATCATCAACTATAAAGGTGTAGACGACGATTCAAACCCTATTGTATTAGTGGGTAAAGGCTTAACCTTTGACTCAGGCGGTATTTCATTAAAACCAGGCGCAGGCATGGACGAAATGAAATACGATATGGGCGGTGCAGCTGGCGTATTAGGCGCTATGCACTCGTTAGCTGAGTTGCAATTACCGATTAACGTGATTGGCGTATTAGCGGGTTGTGAAAACATGCCAAGCAGTGACGCTTATCGTCCGGGCGATGTGTTAACTACTATGTCTGGTCAAACCGTTGAAGTATTAAATACCGACGCCGAAGGCCGTTTAGTTTTATGTGATGCGTTAACCTACGTAGAGCGTTATGAGCCAGAATTAGTGGTTGATGTCGCCACATTAACCGGTGCCTGTGTTGTGGCACTAGGTAAGCATGCCACAGGTTTATTAAGTAACCATAACCCACTAGCGCATGAGCTATTAAATGCTTCTGAGCAAAGTGGCGACCGCGCATGGCGACTACCATTATGGGACGATTATCAAGAACAACTGGAAAGTCCGTTTGCCGATATGACTAATATTGGCGGCCCAGCGGCAGGTACAATTACTGCAGGTTGTTTCTTATCTAAATTTACCAAGAAATATCATTGGGCCCACTTAGATATCGCTGGTACAGCATGGCGCAGTGGCGGCAAAGATAAAGGTTCAACTGGCCGCCCAGTAAGCATGTTAACGCAGTTTTTATTAAATCGTTCAGGGCAAGAGCAAGGCGAATAGCCAAGCACAGCTCACTTATAGGTTATTGAGATTTTATGCAAACACAGGTGATATTTAACATTATGCCCGATGAGGCAGATGATCAACATGCGCATTGGCATCAAGCGTGCGTTGTTGCGGCAGATCATTACCGAAATAATCAACGTGTTTATATTTATACTCAAAATCAGGCTGACGCTCATCAAATTGACGAGCTGTTGTGGGCATTCGACCCCGACAGTTTTGTACCACACAATTTGGTAGGCGAAGGCCCTCAAAATGGTTCGGCGGTTGAAATAAGTTGGCAAGCGCCAACCTCTCGCCGACCAATACTTATTAATCTGACTAGCACAGTACCAGATTTTGCTAGTCAATTTTCACACATTATTGACTTTGTACCCGCAGATGAAACCCTTAAACAACAGGCTAGAGAAAGATTTAAAGCTTGTCGTCAGTGGGGTTTTAACGTTGACACCAAAACGCTTAGCGTTAAACAAAGCAGCACAGGTTAAAAACTTCTAACGGAAATTCTGATGGAAAAAACTTTCAACCCCTCTGACATTGAACAATCCCTCTATAAAAGCTGGGAAGAGCAAGGTTACTTTAGCCCAACAGGCGAAGGTGACGGCTATTGCATTGCAATTCCACCACCGAATGTAACGGGTAGCCTACATATGGGGCACGCCTTTCAACAAACCATTATGGACACCTTAACGCGTTACCAACGTATGCAAGGTAAAAATACCTTATGGCAAACCGGTACCGATCACGCCGGTATCGCTACCCAAATGGTCGTTGAGCGTAAAATTGCCGCCGAAGAAGATAAAACACGTCATGACTATGGCCGTGAAGCCTTTATCGACAAAGTATGGCAATGGAAAGAAGAGTCAGGCGGCACCATCGGCAAGCAAATGCGCCGTTTAGGTAACTCAATTGACTGGAGCCGCGAACGTTTCACCATGGACGACGGCATGTCAGAAGCGGTACAAGAAGTGTTTGTTCGCTTATTTGAAGACGATTTAATTTACCGTGGTAAGCGTCTTGTTAACTGGGATCCAAAATTCCATACCGCGATTTCTGACTTAGAAGTAGAAAACAAAGACAAAAAAGGCCACATGTGGCACCTTCGCTATCCATTAGCCAACGGTGAAACCACCAGCGAAGGTTTAGATTATTTAGTGGTTGCCACCACCCGCCCTGAAACCATGTTAGGTGATACCGGTGTTGCGGTTAACCCGAATGACGAACGTTACAAAGACTTAATCGGCAAGCACGTATTATTACCTTTGGTCAATCGTTTAATTCCAATTGTTGGCGACGATCACGCCGATATGGAAAAAGGCACAGGTTGTGTGAAAATCACCCCAGCCCATGACTTTAACGATAACGAAGTCGGTAAACGTCACGACTTGCCACTGATTAATATTTTAGATAAAAACGCGGCTATTTTAGCAACCGCCGAAGTTTACAATACCACTGGCGAGCCAAGTGATGCTTACGATACGACATTGCCAAGTGAGTTTGCCGGCCTTGACCGTTTTGTTGCCCGTAAAGCCATTGTTGCAGCCTTTGACGAATTAGGTTTATTGGTTGAAGTGAAAGATCACGACTTAGTTGCGCCATATGGCGACCGCTCTGGCGTTATTATCGAACCACTATTAACTGACCAATGGTATGTTCGTGCCGCGCCACTGGCTAAACCTGCGGTAGAAGCCGTTGAAAATGGCGACATTGAGTTTGTGCCAAAACAATACGAAAACATGTACAACGCGTGGATGCGCGACATTCAAGACTGGTGTATTTCACGTCAACTTTGGTGGGGACATCGCATTCCTGCATGGTACGACGAAAACGGTGGCGTTTATGTCGGTCGCAGTGAAGCAGAAGTACGTGAAAAACATAACCTTGGCGCTGATGTGAGCTTAAGCCAAGACGACGACGTATTAGATACGTGGTTCTCGTCTGCCCTTTGGACCTTCTCAACCTTAGGCTGGCCAAACAACATGGAAGATTTAAAGAAATTCCATTCTACCGATGTGCTAGTGACCGGTTTTGATATTATTTTCTTCTGGGTGGCGCGCATGATCATGATGACCATGCACTTCATCAAAGATGAAAACGGTAAGCCACAAGTACCCTTTAAAAAAGTGTATGTTACCGGCCTTATTCGCGATGAAAATGGCGATAAAATGAGTAAGTCGAAAGGTAATGTGGTTGATCCATTAGACATGATCGACGGCATTTCACTAGAAGACTTACTAGAAAAACGCACCGGTAATATGATGCAGCCACAATTGGCGAAAAAAATTACCAAGCTTACCAAAAAAGAATACCCTGACGGCATTGAAGCCCACGGTACCGACGCGCTGCGTTTTACTTTAACCTCTGTTGCTTCTACCGGTCGTGACATTAGCTGGGACATGAAACGCTTAGACGGTTACCGCAACTTCTGTAATAAATTATGGAATGCTAGCCGTTACGTATTAATGAATACCGAAGAGCAAGACTGCGGCGCAAACGGTGGTGATATGGAATTATCACTGGCTGATCGCTGGATCATCGGTCAATTTCAACAAACCGTGAAAACTGTACATGAGTCTTTTGCCTCGTTCCGTTTTGACCTAGCGTCACAAGCCTTGTACGAATTTACGTGGAACCAGTTCTGTGATTGGTATTTAGAATTAACCAAGCCCGTTTTATTTAAAGGTAATGAAGCTCAGCAACGTGGTACGCGTCATACGTTAGTTAACGTATTAGAAGGCTTATTACGTTTAATGCACCCTATTATGCCATTTATCACTGAAACGATTTGGCAACGTGTACAGCCGCTTAGCCAGTTTGCGAAAAATGGCGACAGCATTATGCTGCAAACTTTCCCACAGTTTGATCAAAGCCTGTGTGACCAAGAAGCGATTGACGATTTAGAATGGGTAAAACAGTTTATCGTTGCTATTCGTAATATTCGCGGTGAAATGGACATTGCGCCAAGCAAGCCATTAACGGTATTGCTGAAGAACGTATCAGCAACCGACCAACGTCGTTTAGATGCCAACCAGCAATTTTTAAGCGCACTGGCGAAATTAGAAAGCATCGATGTACTAGCCGATGACGATAACGGCCCAGCTTCCGCTACAGCCGTAGTTGGCGAGCTTTCTATTTTGATCCCAATGGCGGGCTTAATTGATAAAGACGCAGAACTTGCTCGTTTAAGTAAAGCCATTGAAAAGCTTGAAAAAGATGTTGCACGTGTACGCGGAAAACTCGGCAATGAAAACTTTGTTAGCAAAGCGCCAGAAGCGGTAATTAACAAAGAAAAAGCAAAACTTGCCGACGCTGAGTCAACCTTAGCGAAAATGGTCGAGCAAAAAGTGCAAATTGCCGCACTTTAAGCGATTTTATCTGCCCTTTTAAAGGGCATGATAAATAAGACAAAATGATATAAACCAGCAACTGGACGACCTCTTAGCTTGCTGGTTTTTTTATTTGCGCAATTTGTTAGATTTCTTCTGGTTATTCTAGGGACATATGCTAATATCTTGTTCGAAGCAGATCATTGGCTGATATTTCAGCAACTTTGGTTTGTAATGTCGTCATTGTGACGAGTTCTATTAATTATGCCCTACAGGAAATGTTGGTATGTCAGATACAGTTACTGGTAAAGTAAAATTTTTTAACGAATCTAAAGGATTCGGATTCATCGAACAAGAAAATGGTCCAGACGTTTTTGTTCACTTCAGTGCAATCACAGGTGACGGTTTCCGCACTTTAACAGACGGCCAAGCCGTTTCTTTCAGCGTAAAACAAGGCCAAAAAGGTCCTGAAGCTGAAAACGTAACTGCGTTATAAGATTTTTTGAGGTGAAGTTACCACTTCACCTCAATCTTCCCTTTTACTTACTTCTTCCACCATTCATTTTTCAGCTATTTATCTAACTCATCCATCACATCAGTCATTGGTGTTTAAATTCGTGTATTACCGCTAATGTGAAGCCTCTTGCCGACTTTTAGTTTAGTTCACCACAGTCGTGTTAAAGCCAATTAAGCAATCGATAAAGAAAAATCTAGGGCATGAACAATTATAAAACTGGCAAAATTAAAACGAAAAAAGGAAGATTTATTCAAAAACCTTCCTTTTTTATTAGCTTAACTTAAGTGTGAACTATAGTTGGTAGTTAAACTCGATACGGTGATCGCCTTCACTAAAGCTGTTGTTTTCGTTCCAGTTAGCAAAATAACGTACGTTTAAGCGTGGCGTAATTTTATAGCCGATAGACACTTCGTGAGTTAATATCGTGTCACTGTTTGGTCCGTAGGCATTATTCATATAATTATCAGAACCTGTTAACCCTTTAAAATAAAACGGGTTGTAGTTCATCCAAATTTTATCAGTAACGGTAATTCTTGAATACATACCTACCATGGCAAAAGCACCGTAAGCAGAGAAACCATTTACATCAATTTCAGGGTTTGCAGGAGTAGAACCTTCTGCAAATGTATTGTTACCAAAATCCATACCAACACCGGCAAGTGGGTATAAAGTAACTCGGCCGATTTTAGGTAAAGCTTGAATAATTGAATAAGACGCTTTACCGGTTTGCTCCGCTAAATGGTTGCCGTCTAAATTGTAGCTAATGTCTAATTGCGTACCACGCCCATTTTTTTTATTTACGTTAACGTCACGTAAACGGAAAGAATCAATCGAGTTATCAATGCTACTCGCTTCATCCCAACCTAAGTCTTCACCCATAGCGCCTTGAATTTCTAATACACGCATACCAACAACATTAGGATCATCAGTTTTGTAAGACTGACCAAATTTAAAGTTAAGGCCTCGGTTAGTTGCGCCTGCACCAGCATTGGTATAAACCGCTAGCGGGTCAGACATGTCTTGAATTTCTTTTTCTTGAACTGGCTGTGTTTTATTTGCAGAGTCTGCTTCAACACTTTCTGTCTGAGCAAAACTATTTGCTGACAATAAAACCACTAATGCAGGTAAAAATTGTAATTTTTTCATAGGTAAGTCCTAAAATTTTTGGTGACTAAATAATCAATCCACCTACAAAATATAACAGGACAAAAGTACAATAATTAGCGCATAACTGTTTTAAATTGTACATTTATGTTACAACAGAGAAATCACAATAAGGCTAAGCACAAACGCTATTTTTGTCGAACAACGTATTATAACCTATCGAAAATTTTGGCAAGCAATGTGAGTAAAATAAAACCGCTAATAAGGTAAATTACTAGCGGCAATAGAACTAAAGATTAGCGAGGCATATAAGGTTGAATAAGATCAGCAATCGCTCTGATATGATCATCGCGATCGTTTAACGCAGGAATATAATGATATTGCTCACCACCGGCTTCAATAAAGACTTCGCGGTTTTCACCTTCGAGCTCTTCTAAGGTTTCCAAACAATCAGCCGAAAACGCTGGGCTAATAATGGCAATATTTTTCACGCCTTGTTTAGGTAAATTTTCCAGCGTTTCATCAGTATAAGGCTGTAGCCATTCAGCTTTACCAAAACGCGATTGAAAGGTTTGAATATAGTCAGTTTCGGCTAAACCTAGCTGCTCAACAAGCAGATCTGTAGTGCGCTGACAATAATCATAGTAAGGGTCGCCTGCTTGGTGAAACAGTTTCGGCATACCATGGTACGACAACACTAATTTGTCAGGCTTGCCGTTAGCGGAAATAAACTCTGAAACACTATTCGCTAGCGCTTGAATGTACAGTGCATTGTCGTGGTAGCTACTAATAAAATGGACACTCGGCACCCAGCGCCACTTCGTAAGCACTTTGGCAATAGCGTCAAAAGTTGAACCTGTCGTTGGCCCAGCATATTGTGGATACAAAGGCATAACAACGATATTATTAATCCCTTGGCGTTGAAAATTATTAAGGGCATTTTCTATCGAAGGATTGCCGTAACGCATGGCAATATCAACCACTACGTTGTTAGTAAAACGCTCACCATGCTGTGCTGTTAATACATCAATAAGTTTAGCTTTTTGCTGCTCTGTAATCGCAAGTAACGGTGAACCTTGTTCAGTCCAGATACTTTGATATAGCTTTGCTGATTTACTCGGCCTAACGCGTAAAATTATGCCATGTAAAATAATGAGCCAAACTAATCGAGGAATTTCTACCACACGAGGGTCAGACAAAAACTCTTTCAAATAGCGGCGTACCGATGCTGTGGTCGGCTGCTCAGGTGTACCAAGGTTAGTGATTAAAATACCAGTTTTGGCATCTTTATTTAAGCTATTGGCTAAATCGCCAGAAAAACGGGACATAACGTTCTAAACCTTATAAAAAAATATGGTTTTAACCACTAGGTTAAAACCATATTTCGTCAATTTAAACACAAAAGGGTTAATTTATTATTCTACTACGCGGTCAATTAGCAAAGTGATCACTTCTTGACTGTTAACACTGATATTTAGTTGCTCGGCTTTGAAATCACCCGGTTTAATACCTGCGCCACCTTTTTGAGAAATAATGGCATATAAATGTACATTATCAACATCGCTTAATTTTGCTTGTGGGCTCATAGCTCGCGCATCATTTAATACTACAGTTGTTGGCAAATCGCTGGCATTAATTTTAAGTGCTGCCACTGGCATTCTTGAACCATCAGTTGGCGTTGCATAAATAAAGACTACTTTGTCTTCGCCTTCACTTAGCTTAGCCAAAATAGACTCAGTTAATTGCACATCAACTCTTAGCTGCGGACCTACTGCTGATTCGGCTGGAATATCGCCAGTTAACGATAAGCGGTTTTTCGCTTCTAAAATAGCTTCTTTAAGTGCACCAACATTCACCGTTTGACGGCCTGAATCAACCACGCGCTGCCAATATTCAATCGCTTGTTGGTATTGCTGATCAATAAAGTTATGCATGCCCAATAAAATATTGGTTGAAGGATCTAACGGATCTAGCGATAAAGCCTTATCAATAAATTGCTGTACGTCGCTAGTGATTTTCTGCTCGTTTTTATAATAAAGCGCTTGGGCTTTTGCACCAAACAAATCGGCCTGTTCACCTTCAATACGAATCACTTGGTCAAAAGCAGTTAACGCATTGTCAAAGTCGCCTAAGCCAACTAAACCTTGACCTAAGCTATACCATGCATCAGCATTTTCCGGATCTTCATCAAGCTGCTTTTGCAATTCTTGTACACGCAAAATCGCTTGCTGGCCTTCATCGAGTTGTTGATGAGCATCGGCTGCCGTTTGCTGTGGCTCTTGTGAAAGCTCTTCATAAGCGCCATTTTTAATGTATAAGCCAAAGCTAAATGCTAAAACAAATACCGTAATAACGCTTGGCCATAACACGGAAAAGTGCTTACGACGGGCGTCGAATTCTTTCGCGGCATTTTTGTTGCCTTCGATATCTTGCAATAAGCTTTTGTTTAGCTCTTCCAGCAAGTATTGATAGTTTTCTTCATCAATACTGCCTTGTTCAAAATCACGTTCAATTTCGGCTTTGTGAGCATGATAGAGTTCAACGTTAGTTTCATCTCGAAAGTTTTGTTCACTGCTTTCGTCATCGCTTGCTTGCCCGCTACTCTGGCGTAAAAACGGTAGCCAAATAACCAATAAAATCAGTAATAAAAAGCCAACGATTGTTATAATTAATTCGATCATAAGGGTTATTTATCTTTTAATATTTGATTAAGTTTATCTTGCTGTTCTGACGATAAAGATGCTTGTTCTTGCGCTTTTGGTTTGCGGCGTAACATTGCTACCACAATAATAAGGCCTCCAATCAGAAAAACGACAGGGCCAAACCAAAGCACATAAGTTAAGCTCGACACTTTAGGGCGGTATAAAACAAACTCACCATAACGGTCGACCATAAAATTAACAATTTCAGAGTCAGCTTTGCCTTGCTCCACCATTTCATAGACTTCTTGGCGTAAATCAACCGCAATTTGCGAGTTTGAATCGGCTAAGTTTTGATTCTGACATTTTGGACAGCGCAACTCTTTAACGAGCGAGTTATAGCGTTTTTGCGAGACTTCATCTTTAAAGGTGTAAGTCTCCACAGGGCTTGCCATTACAGAGCAGGCAAACACACTTAAAAAAGCGATCACTAAAATTCGTAACAACTGCATGATTATTTCCCTTGCGCTATTTCAGCTTCAATGGCTGATATGAGTGGTTCAAATTCTTTGTTCCACACTCGTGCATCAATCGGCCCAGCAAAACGCTTACGAATAATGCCATGATGGTCGACAACAAAAGTTTCAGGTGCTGCATAAACGCCTAAGTTAACTGTTAATTTTCCGGTGTCGTCAAATGCAGAAAATACATAAGGGTCACCTAATTCATCAAGCCATTTATGCGCTAATTCTCTTTCATCATCATAATTTAAACCGTAAAGCTTAAAGCGATTACTCTTAGCTAAATCAAGTAAATAAGGGTGTTCAAAACGACACGAAGGACACCAAGTTCCCCAAACATTAATCAGTGCAATACCACCATTGCCGACAATATCATTTTGCGTCACCGTTGCGCTGGCATCTTTAACGGGTGTTAAAGAAAACTCCGGCAACGGCTTACCGATCATTGCTGACGGCATCGCTTGCGGATTAAGAAATAAACCACGATAAAGCACCACAGCAAGTGCAACAAATAAAATAAGTGGTAAAAAGCGAATAATTTTATTCATAGTTTAATGACTCTCAGCCAAGTTATTTGTTTGAGGTTGTGCTTGTTTTGCCGCCTGCGCTTGTTGAGCGGTTTTGCGACGACGATAGCGTTTATCTAACATCGCAATTAAACCACCTAAGCCCATGAAAATAGCGCCTAGCCAAATCCAACGAACAAAAGGTTTATAATGAACACGAATCGCCCAAGCATCATTAGGTAATGGGTCACCAAGCGCCACATAAATATCACGGAACAAACCAGGGTCGATGCCTGCTTCTGTCATGCCCATAGTTTGCACTAAATACGCTCTTCGCTCTGGTTTTAACAAGGCAACAAAGTCACCGTCTTGTGAAACATGTAACTGACCTTGCTGCGCATTGTAGTTAGGGCCTTTTACCTGTTTGATGCCATCAAAACGAATATCATAACCTTCAACGTTAATTTGCTCGCCTTGGCTCATTTTAACGTTTATTTCAAGTTCATAAGTTGAAACAATAGTGACACCAACAATCGTTACGGCAATGCCCATATGCGCTAACGTCATGCCAATTTGACTGCGAGAAATTTTAGCAAAAGAAAGGCTGCCATTGGCTTGTTTCATTTGATTGAAAATATCTTTAAGCACAACAAGTGCTACCCAACAAGCGAGCGTCATGCCCATACTCACTAGTAAGTTAAATTCACCATGGTATAAAAATGGGAAAGCTAAACCAAAAACAACACTGGCGATTGATACAAAGCTCAATTGCTTACGAAGCTCGCCTGATTTGGCCTTCTTCCAGCGGATCAATGGCCCTATGCCCATAATGACAAACAATATACTCATGATGGGGACAAACACTGCATTAAAATACGGAGGACCCACTGAGATTTTGCCCATGCCTAACGCATCGACTAATAATGGGTAAAGTGTGCCCAGTAGTACCGTAACACAAGCAACCACTAAAATAATGTTACACAGCAATAACGCCGTTTCGCGAGAATATAAGGCAAAACGACTAAAATTACTAACATTCGATGCTCTAAAAGCATACAGGGTTAACGAACCACCAACGGCAATACCTAATAGTAATAAGATGAACATACCGCGACTAGGATCTGCAGCAAATGAATGCACTGACGTAATAACCCCAGAGCGCACTAAGAAAGTACCTAATAAACTTAAGCTAAAGGCAAATATTGCCAGTAATACCGTCCAGTTTCTAAAGGCACCACGTTTTTCAGTTACCGCTAACGAATGTATTAATGCCGTACCCACAAGCCAAGGCATAAATGAGGCATTTTCTACCGGATCCCAGAACCACCAGCCGCCCCAGCCAAGTTCATAATATGCCCACCAGCTGCCTAGTGCGATGCCTAAGGTTAAAAATACCCAAGCAGCGACAGTCCAAGGACGAGACCATCTCGCCCATGCAGCATCCATCTTGCCACACATCAGCGCTGCAATAGCAAAAGCAAAAGCCACAGCAAAACCTACATAACCTAAATAAAGTAATGGCGGATGCACAATCAAACCAACATCTTGTAATAATGGGTTTAAGTCACGCCCTTCCATTGGGAAATTAGGTAAAAGACGTTCGAAAGGGTTTGACGTTAACAAGGTAAATGCCATAAAACCTACGGCAACCATGCCAAGTACAGCAAGTACTCGTGCAATAAAGCCTTCATCAATGCCCTTGCTGAACTTAGCTACCGCCATCGTCCAGGCTGTTAATGAAAATACCCACAACAGTAAGGAACCTTCATGTCCACCCCATACAGCACTAATTTTGAAATAATAAGGTAATTGGGTATTGGAGTGACTGGCAATATATTTAACCGAGAAGTCGTCAACTACAAAACTGTAAGCAAGAATGATGATACTGATGGCAGTGAAGGCGAACATGCCAAAAGTTAATGGTTTAGCGTAAGTTAACAACTTTTTATTTCGACTAACTACCCCCATCATCGGGATAATACTCAAACAAATAGCAAACGCCATTGCAACAATAAGGGCAAAATGCCCTAACTCAGGTATCATTGTACTCTCCGATCTTTCGCTTGACTCTGGCAAGCTAAAAAGATTTTTTATAGTTTGACTAGCACTTCAAGTGGCTGTTTAAAAATGAAGTTTTTTGAAAATTTATCAATTAAAAACTTGAAATAATGTACTATCGTTTAAAATTTCGCAGCAATTCTATCACTAACTGGCGAATTTTTTCACGGTTAATGCCGTGAATAATTTGTAACGATTAATATCCGAGTCGAATAGTATGATATTAAGATTGTTTGTAGTACGATCTAAATCAAATCAAATGTGATAAAAATCAATTATTATTCCGGCGAGTAATATAGTAAAGAAAAAGTTGAATCCATTGCCAAGCACGTTATCACCACTCATTAGCGCGAAACAGCTAACTTGTATTAGAGAAGATCGCATTCTATTTGAAGAGCTAGACATAGCTATTCATGCAGGCGATATTGTCCAAATTGAAGGTCCCAACGGTGCGGGAAAGACCAGCTTATTAAGAATTCTTGCCGGTTTGTCTATGCCATTTGAAGGCAACGTACTTTTTAATGAACAGTGCATTAGCGACAACCGCGAATTATTTCACCAAAACTTGCTTTATCTTGGGCATTTACCCGGTGTAAAAGGTGAAATGAGTGCCCAAGAAAACCTCGAATTTAATTTAGCCTTACACGGATTAGACCAATCCACCGCCGAGCAAACGCTTTCAGAAGTTAACTTATTAGGTTTTGAAGATGCATTGGCGTCGCATTTAAGTGCAGGTCAGCACCGCCGAATTTCACTGGCTAGGCTATGGCAAAGCAAAGCCCCTATTTGGATTTTAGATGAACCATTTACCGCCATCGATAAACTTGGTGTTAAAAAGCTTGAACAACTTTTTTTACAACACGCAGAACAAGGTGGTTGCGTTATTCTAACCACTCACCAAGATTTGTCGCTTGATCCTGAACGGGTCAAAAAAATCACCTTAACTTACCGCTTTTATTAGGACAATATGACCATGGAATCGCAAAATACTTTGTCATATCGTGCCGCATTTGGGTTAATCATTAAGCGTGATTTAAAAATCGCCTTTCGTCATAGCGACGACATAATTAATCCTTTATTGTTTTTCGTGATTGTCGTCACCCTTTTTCCTTTAGGCATTGGCCCTGAATCTGGCACTTTATCACGTATCGCCCCGGGCATTATTTGGGTTGCCGCCTTGTTATCGACTCTACTCTCGCTTGATCGTTTATTTAAATCAGATCACAGTGATGGTTCACTAGAACAAATGCTACTTAGCCCGCACCCTATTTTTATTTTGGTATTGGCTAAAATTATTGCCCATTGGTTGGTAACAGGCTTACCGCTGATATTTATTGCGCCATTGCTTGCCGTTTTATTGCATCTTAATGAACACAGTTATGGCGCACTAATGCTAACGTTAGCGCTTGGTACACCGATTTTAAGCTTGTTAGGCGCTATAGGAGTTGCCTTAACCGTTGGCATTAAAAAAGGCGGCGTACTGCTTAGCTTATTAGTTTTACCTTTGTATATTCCGGTATTAATATTTGCCACTAGCGCAATTGATACTGCAGCGATGAACTTACCCTATAGTGGACAACTTGCTATAATTGCCGCACTATTTTTTGGTTCTTTAACTTTAGCCCCATTTGCTGTTAGCGCAGCATTAAAAGTGAGTACAAACTAACATGTGGAAATGGTTACACCCTTACGCCAATCCTGAAGTCACATATCACTTCACCGGCAAACTTATCCCTTGGTTCAAATACATCAGCATTGGACTCTTAACCACAGGGTTAATTTGGGCATTAGCGTTTGCTCCTGCTGACTATCAACAAGGCGATAGCTTTAGAATTTTTTATGTTCATGTGCCTGCTGCCTCCCTTTCAATGGGTATTTATTTAGGCATGGCAATTGCCGCATTTTCAAGTTTGGTTTGGCAATTAAAACTCGCAGACGCGTCTGCCGCTGCCATGGCGCCAGTGGGTGCCGCTTTTACGGCAATTGCGCTATTTACCGGTGCTGCTTGGGGTAAGCCTATGTGGGGAACATGGTGGGTGTGGGATGCGCGCTTAACGTCCGAGCTAATTTTATTATTTTTATATTTAGGTGTTATCGCCCTGCACAACGCATTTGAAGATAAAAACCTCGCCGGTAAAGCCGCTGGCATTTTAACCTTAGTTGGGGTGATTAACTTACCCATTATCAAATATTCAGTAGAGTGGTGGAATACGCTTCACCAAGGCTCTACCGTAAGCAAGCTTGGCAAACCATCGATGTCGCTCGATATGTTATGGCCGTTTTTATTTACCTTTTTTGGTTTCGCTTTTTTAGTGGCGGTGATTATCTGCATTCGTTTTCGTACTGAAATATTGGCCAGAAATAGCATGCGCCCTTGGGTGAAAACTTTAGTACTAGCGGAGACAAAATAATGCAATTTGACAGTTTCTCAGCTTTTTTAGACATGGGCGGCTACGGCTTTTATGTCTGGTTATCTTACGGAGTTAGCGCACTTTTGTTGGTATTGTTGTTAATTAGCAGCATTATGAAAAACTCAGCGGTTAAAAAGCAAATAGCTCAAAAACAAAAGCGCGAACAAAAATTACGCCAAGCAGCGGCACAACAAAATATTCAAAAATCGACATCTGAATCAAAATCAGACAATGATGCTAAAGAGGTATTATCATGAATCCTAGACGTAAAAAGCGCCTCACCATAGTAGGTGCCATTCTTATTGGTGTTGGTGGCGTTGCCGGCCTAGTGTTATATGCACTAAGCCAAAATATTGATTTGTTCTACAAGCCATCAGAAATCTATCAAGGTAAAGAAGACACGGGCATCAAACCTATTGATGGTCAACGCTTACGTATCGGCGGCCTTGTGGTGCCAGGCAGCGTAGTACGTGACGAGCAGAGCCTAAAAGTAAGCTTCAAACTAACCGACATGAATATGCCAATTGAGTTTAAAGATAGCGATCCTATGGTAACCGTAAAGTATGACGGCATTTTGCCTGATCTATTTCGTGAAGCCCAAGGCATAGTTGCCAATGGTGTGTTAACTGAAGGCAGCATTATTGAAGCCTCTGAAGTACTCGCTAAACATGATGAAAATTATGTACCAAAAGAATTGGCAGACAGTGCTGGCGAAAAGCATCAAAAACTTAATTATTCGAAAGAGCAACTTGGCAATAATTAGGTCAAAACACCTTTACACAAACAATGAAAAAGGCAATCTAAGGATTGCTTTTTTTGTGTGCAATATTTCGCGACAAGTTTACTACGAAATTCTTCTGTGATTTTTATGGCTTTTATGCCAATATACGCGTCTTTTAATACCTTGCGGCCATATAAGCTCTTTTATTTATAGAAGACACGCATATAAAAACGTCAAATTATGTATTTACATTACATCGTTAAAAAGGAATTCAACGTGGGCGCATATCAGCAATTTTTCGCTAGAGTTTCAACCTTGACCAAATCCTCTATTTCCCAAATATTCTTCATTTTCTTAATATCTTTCGTACAGCCAAATGCCTTCGCAACAGAAAAATGCACTGAAAAAGAGTGTATTAGCGAAACTGATCTCGAACCCATTTACCGCACAATAGCAACCAATAGTGCTTGGGAAAGCAAAGATGTGGCTGACGATTTTTATCAGTCGCCCTATCAAGTTTCAATTTTCAACCCTAAAAACGGTGAAGATAAAGACCGATTATGGTCACAAAGCAAAGCGGTATTCACTTACGGTTTTGGTGTCATTGGTATTATCGCCTTACTACCAGAAGATGTTTCAAACTGGGAGCGCGGTGAAATATTCGGTAAATGGGGCGAGAACGTTAAAGAAGGTCCTGTTTGGGACAGAGATGGTTTAGGCATCAACCTTGTTGGTCATGGTTATTTTGGCGGTGTTTATTATCAAGTTGCTCGTAAGTCAGGTTACCGTCAGTGGGATGCGTTTATGTATTCCGTAATGATGTCGACTTTCTATTGGGAATACGGCATTGAAGCGTTTGCAGAAGTCCCATCCATTCAAGATTTAGTCGTTACCCCCGTTATCGGCTGGGCATACGGTGAATGGGCTTATCAAACCGAGCAAAGTATTCGCCGAGATGGCGGTACGGTATTAGGCTCAGAAACCTTAGGTGATATTTCACTGGCAGTGCTCGACCCAATCGATTCAATTAGTACCGGTGTTAATAACATGTTTGGCCATGAAGTTTTTATCGCAGGTACTGGCTACTTAAACGCAAGGGAAGTCCCTATTGGCGTTAATGGTGATTCTGAAACCTTGATGCAACTTGGGGTAACTTATCAATTTGGTAGCGGTAAGAAAATTCAAAAAAAGCATTCATTTGATGCTAACGCTAAATATACAAGCGACCCAGTAGATACTAGCATTATTGGCGTATCTGTCGGTTATGGGCGTGTAAACCTAGACGATGCGTGGGCAGTATCTGATGATAACTTTAGCGCCATTTCATTAGGTTTATATTTTTCAAAATCATTTTCAGCGCGCTTAAGTTACGATAAAGGCGTCTTTGCTGGCAAAGTAGCACAAGAGAAAGTAAATTACGAAAACTACAACGTTAACGCGCAATACTATTTCAATACCGACAGCAAGCTTCGTCCATACATTATTGGTGGCTTTGGTGAAATGATGCGTGACGAAGATCGTGAAAAGAAAACCTTTCAAACCCATTTAGGCTTAGGTTTACATTACCAAATTAATCGAAAACTTGCCCTGCAAGTTGACGCTAAACAATTTTACAGTGGCGCAGATAAAACCTCAGATACCGCAATTACTTCTTCACTGGTTTATCGTTTTGCTAGCGGTGAATAACCACGCCCATAACTAATTCCAAGCTCAATTGTTAAACAGAACATTGAGCTTTGCCCTAACCACTTTATAATAGCCATAAAACAACCCGCTCATGTCATGCTTAATAAGCAGCTAGGATAGCCAATATTATGCGCAAACTGCACTTGCTTTTGTTTACCTTATTCGTTTCTGGCTGTGCCACAATTGGCATCTATGAATTTGATAAACGCTTTGGTCATTCTGATCATAATAATCGCCAAATCAATCAAATAACTCAAAGTCAAAAACAACACTTTAGCGAAGTTATTAAACCTATTATTGATAATCGCTGCGTGGTTTGTCATGGCTGCTTCGACGCACCTTGTCAGTTAAAGCTTGAAACTCCACTTGGCTTAGAGCGTGGCGCTAGTAAAGTCAAAGTATACGACGGCTCGAGGCTATCTACCATCAAACCAACCGGTTTTATCGAAAACAACAGTAATATTGACTATTGGCGCGCGGAAGGTTTTTTCCCGGTATTAAATGAACGTAGCCAAACAAAAGCAGCTAATTTGGAAGCCAGTGTTTTCTATCAAATGTTAGCACTAAAAAAAGCACACCCATTACCTGATACACCTTTGTTAGATGAAAGCTTTGATTTAGGTTTAGATCGACGACAACAGTGCCCGACCATTGAAGAGTTTCAGCGATATCAGCAAAAAACACCGTTAGCCGGCATGCCTTATGGCCTACCAGGACTTGACGACAGCGAACATAACTTATTAACCGATTGGCTTGCACAAGGCGCTTATAACTACATAGACAATCAGTTAACTGTAGACGAGCAGTTAATGGTTGACCGCTGGGAAGCCTTTTTAAACAACGACAATCTGAAAAATCAATTGGTTGCGCGTTATTTATATGAGCACCTATATTTAGCCAACCTGTATTTTGATGAAAATGCTCATCGTTATTTCACACTCGTTCGCTCACGCACACCTGTAGGCCAACCAATTGAGCCAATAATATCGAGACGCCCCTATGATGAGCCAAATGTCGACCGTGTATATTATCGCTTAACACTCAATACTAATACGGTGATTGCCAAGCGCCATATGCCATATCGCTTTGATAACGACAAACTAACCCGTTACCAAGAATTATTTATGATGCCTAACTATCAAGTAACCCAACTACCAAGTTACGAAATAGAGTCTGCATCAAACCCATTTAAAACCTTTAAAGACTTGCCGGTTAAATCACGTTATCAGTTTTTATTAGATGAAGCGCAATTCACTATTATGAACTTTATTAAAGGCCCTGTTTGTCGCGGACAAATTGCCTTGAATGTCATCAATGATCATTTTTGGGTTTTCTTTACGGATCCTGAAAACATCGAGCTGTACCATATTGACCAATTTCTAGCGACACAAACCGACCATTTAACCTTACCCGCAGCAACGAGTGACGGCTTATTAAGTATTTTAAATTGGCATGACTATGCGAAACGCCAACAAGCCTACTTAAACGACAGACAAGCCTATATTCTTTCATTAGAAGATACGCCGAAAAATGATTTAGACTTAGATCTTATTTGGCAAGGCAATGGTAACCCTAATGCTGCATTAACCATTTTTAGACACTTCGACAGTGCTTCTGTATTAAAAGGTCCTATTGGTGATAACCCTAAAACCACATGGGTAATCGATTATCCTTTAATGGAGCGTATTCATTATTTATTAGTAGCGGGTTTTGATGTTTATGGCGATGTTAGCCACCAATTAAAAACACGCTTATATATGGATTTTTTACGACTTGAAGGTGAAAGTAATTTTATAGCCTTACTGCCTAAAAAAGACAGAAAACCCACTTTCGAAAGCTGGTATCAAAACACCAATAACGCAATTTCAGGCTATAGCTATGGCAACGAGTCAGCTGAAATTCCTCAGTCCAATATTAACTATCAAACTGCTAATACTAAAATTGAGTTACAAACATTGCTCAGCCAACATGTTAGCCAATCAATAACCGATAAGGTAAGTATTACTGACGATATTAAGACTCAGCCGCTGTTAGCAAAACTCGCCAAAATGAAAGGAAAAACGTTAACCTTGTTGCCACAAACCAGTATTTTACGCGTTCACGGCAACAATAATTCCAGCTATTACACACTAATAAAGAACAGTAGTCACAGTAACGTTGCTCACTTATTTTTGGAAGATAAACGTCGCGTGCCAGAGCGCGATACGTTAACAGTAGCTAAAGGCATTGTTGGTACTTATCCGAATGCTTTTTTTGATGTCAGCGACCAGCAGTTAGCACAATTTGTCGATTCATTACATAACATGACCAATAACAGCGACTATCAACGACTAAAAGATAATTTTGCCATTCGCCGCACCGATAATAATTTTTGGCAGTATGCTGATCAATTACACACTTGGTATCAAAAGCATCAGCCATTAGATTACGGCTTATTAGACTTTAATCGCCTTGAGAACAAATAACCAAAAAGAAGCAAAAGCACACTATTTAAAAGTATCACCTAAAATAAAAACCTATTTGTAGAAATAGGTTTTTCGCTAAGCAACTTATTTTTATCACTATTATTTAGGTGCGAAAATAATGGGAAAAATAATTCCTTTTTTCTGATGAAAAATAGCGATTTCACACTATAGTTAAAATAGTGCCGAGGTAACTAAAAAATAAAATATAAGGCACTTAATAATACTCTCTATTCGCTAAAGGAAATGTTATGACTCGTCTTGCTTTACTGCTTTGTAGTTGCTTGTCTGTTCAAGCATATGCGTATAACGACGTGTCACTTTCAACTGAAAGCCCTACTGCTTTAAGCACTATAGTGAATAACGATCTTAATATTTACAAACAGAATAATGCCGTTAACTCATCAGAAGCATCTCAACTGTCAACAACAAAATTTGGCTCAATTAGCGCCAGTGAATTTAGAGACAATAAACTTACCTTTGACGATTTCAACGACAACAATTCAATTGAAAATAACATCATTGGCGGCAGTACAACATACCAAATCGGTCGCTTTAGCGCTGAAACAGGCATAATCAATAAATTGCCTTCGTCACCATTACAGCCATTAACAGACAACAAACAGTACTTTCTACAAGGCAGTTATTCAGTGGTGCAAAAAGAAAAGTTAAATATTGCGGTGTTAGCTAAAATAGAAACAATAGACGTTAAGCAAACAAGCTTAAGTTACGTGCCAAATAATATTGCCGGACAAAAAGAGCTGTTAGACAGTTCAACCAATACCACGGTAGGTTTTATCGGTTTTTACTCGTTAACGCCACAATGGGCTATTGTTGGTGCGCTTACTAGCTCGCAAAATAGTCCGGAAGAGTTAGGGATAGTGAACGAAAGTGAAGCCAATCATTCTGCGCTAATTGGCACCACTTATTCGTTTTAAATCGACGGTTTAGGTCGCTGAACCATTGAGGATATAACCTTTACCCCAAACCGTTTCAATTTTAGTTTTCTTCATACCTTTTTTGGCCAACTTATCGCGCAACGTTGAAATGCGTACATCGATAGTTCGCTCTAAGCCATTGTATTCACGACCTAATAATAAGTTGTAAATTTGATCACGGGTTAATACTTTACCTTCATTACTTAACAACAATAATAGCAATTGAAACTCAAAGCCACTTAAACGAATGCTTTGACCTTTCACTTTACATTGTTGTGATTGCGGAAATAAGGCAATGTCTCCGACTTCAATTTTCTCTGGCGATTGCTCTTCAGTTAGCTGACTAACACGACGAGTTAATGCCTCGATACGCGCTTTTAAAATGTTGATCGAAACAGGCTTGATCAAATAATCATCGGCACCTAAACCTAAAGCCGTAATTTGGTCACTTTCACTATTTCTTGAGGTAACAATTAATAGTGGGCCTTTAAATGCTTCACGAATTGTTTGGCAAAGGGAAAAACCGTCAACACCCGGTAAACTTATATCTAAAATAATGATCTCAGGCTTAAAGTTCATCACGGCATTATGAGCACTTTCACCACAAAAGACCTGATTGACAGTATAACCAACACGTTCAAGCGAAGACTTTAACAATGCCGAGACCATGCGATCGCTTTCTATTAATAAAATAGAATAGGCATTATTTGGTGCTTCAACATTTACGTTTACTGGCGATTCACTTTGCTCAGGAAGTGACAACATGTTTTTCTCCGCATTCTCGCTAAATATATACAACGCCAGTAGTTTAAAGGAAGAAAGCGCACGCCACTGTAACTAAAGTGTAACCTTGGGAATGGATTTGTTATCACAACCATGTTAAATGGCTAGCATTAATTATTATTGTACCAATGCACAAAAATTAAATATTCTTACTTACCATTTTTCATGGTCTTACAACTAGCATCACTAAGATTGGCTCAATTAAGGCTATAAAAATGTAATATCACTTTGTAAAAGCCTAAGCTTTTATTTTGCCTAAATTTAACCAGTTCTTTTTACTGAATGTGAAGTTGTAAATAAGGAATGCGCATTTTATCAACACATTTATGCGACGACAGCGCCATGCTTTTTCGGAGTGTAACAAACTAGTAAGTAGCAAAAGTTAATAGTACAAAGAAACAATAATAAAAAGATGGTTGCATAAAAAAGCCTATCAATAATGACAGGCTTTGTAGGGGATAATAAATAGAGCTTAGAGTTTGTTTTAAAAGAGCTCGTCTTCAATATCAAATAAAGTATCGCTACCTGCTCTTATCGACGCAATTAAACTATGACGACGCGGTAATAATTTAGCAAAATAATAACGAGCTGTTTTAATTTTACTTAAGTAGAAGTCATCACCACTGTCTTGTTTGGCAAACGATTGTTCTGCCATTTTTGCCCACATGTAAGCCATGGCGGTATAACCGAAAGTATGAAGATAGTCGTTTGCAGCACTTCCTAATTCATTAGCATTGCTTTGCGCGGCAGTTAATGCTTCTTCACTTATCTGCGCTAAGTCACTAATTGCATCCGCTAATGGTCCAATAAACTCACGCATATTATCGGCATTGGTTTGTGCAATATAGGCTTGTACTTCTTCAATAAACACCTTAAGTAGCTCACCTTTACTACCAGCAACTTTACGCGCTAATAAGTCCATTGCTTGCACACCGTTGGTACCTTCATATATTTGTGAAATACGCGTATCACGCACTAATTGCTCTTGACCCCATTCACGAATGAAACCATGACCACCAAAAACTTGTTGGCCAGCAACTGTGCTTTCAAAACCTAAGTCAGTAAAGAAGGCTTTGGCAATTGGCGTCATAAGCGCAACTAATGCCTCACCTTTTTGTTTAGCTTCGCCTTCGCCATAAGTGGCTAAATCTAGCTGCATCGCAATGTAAGTTGACAACGCTCGGCTACCTTCGTTCATCGCTTTCATGTTTAATAACATACGACGCACATCACCGTGCACCATAATTGAATCAGCTGCTTTATCTGGGCTTTTCGCGCCAGTTAAAGAACGACCTTGAATGCGTTCTTTAGCGTACTCAAGTGCATTTTGATAGGAACGAACTGCCGCACCTAAACCTTGAATGCCAACACCGATGCGTTCAAAGTTCATCATGGTGAACATACACGCTAAACCTTTATTTAACTCGCCAACTAAATAGCCTTTTGAGTCATCAAAGTTCATTACACACGTTGAAGACGCATGAATACCCATTTTGTGTTCAATTGAGCCACAACTTACGTTGTTGCTGTCACCTAATGAGCCATCTTCATTAACATTTATTTTAGGGACTAGAAATAGTGAAATACCGCGAGGACCTGCTGGCGCGTCTGGCAATTTCGCCAAGACTAAATGAATAATATTTTCGGTAAGGTCATGCTCGCCACCGGTGATGAAAATTTTGTTACCGGTAACTAAATAGCTGCCGTCTTCTTGAGGAATGGCTTTTGTGCGGATCATACCAAGATCGGTACCGGCATGTGCTTCTGTTAAACACATGCTAGCGGCCCAGTCACCTGCGTACATACGGGTTAAGTATTTTTCTTTAAGTTCTGCACTACCATGTTTAGCAAGCGATAAACCAGCGCCTGCCGTTAAACCTGGGTACAAAGAAAATGAAATATCGGCTGAACATAACATTTCTTCGTGCAGCGCAGTGATCATTTTAGGCATGCCCATGCCGCCGTATTCAGGATCACCACCTAACGCCGTCCAACCGCCTTGTGCATAAGTGTTAAATGCGTCTTTATAACCAGGTGCTGTGGTAACTTTTCCATTGTCAAAACTAACACCAATTTCGTCACCTTGTCGTGCGATAGGGGCAACTTCTTGTTCTGCAATTTTTGCACATTCTTGCAAAATAGCGTCGGCGGTATCACGGTCAACACGTTCAGCTAAAATAGGTAATGACTGCCATAACTCTTCAGACTTAAATACGTCATACAACAAAAAACTCATATCTTTCAAAGGAACTTGATATTCAGCCACAACTCTCTCCTGGAAGCAAAACTAGATTAAAACAATCAATTCAAACATGCGTTTGAATATACAGAAATATTAAAAAATGTAAAGCAGAATCAAAAAATATTCCGTCGCTTAAAAAATAATAGGTTAAGATTAATACTATGGATAATAAAACTTACGAGCTTAGATGAAACTGCTTGCATTGCTATTGATAACGGCTTTGTTATTGCCAACAACGGCTTATGCAAAGCAAATGAGTTTTAGCCGAACCAAAGATGCAGACAATTATCTTTTTGCTTACCAATGGTTAGATCACAACAAGCAATTGCAACAGCTCGAATTTACCATTAATAAAAAAGCCTTATTCGGTAAGTTTCGAAACTTTCGCAGTTACAAAGCTGATATTGCCCAACAGCATATTTTGTACGGCATTAAAAAAGCAGTAGCGAAAAAGCCACTTGAAAACGCACAGTTAAGGTTTGAAAATCAAGACGGCCAAACCATCATTCATATCGTGGGAGACACCCCCGAAGCAATTGAAAGTGCGCAGCAACAATTAACCCAATTAAAAGACCAAGTCACGACAGAGCATCTCAAAGAAAGCTTTTATCACACATTTGAACTTTACGATCAAAGCCAAG
This sequence comes from Thalassotalea sp. PLHSN55, assembly GCF_052030545.1. Classification (NCBI taxonomy): domain Bacteria; kingdom Pseudomonadati; phylum Pseudomonadota; class Gammaproteobacteria; order Alteromonadales; family Colwelliaceae; genus Thalassotalea; species Thalassotalea sp. PLHSN55. Next base: position 103,477 of record NZ_JBPDIH010000006.1, read on the forward strand.
GGATCAAACCTGATCATGTGCGCATTGCTAATAATTCAGTCGTTGATTTAAAGCCACTCAAACCGATACTGTTGTCAAAATTTTCGATTAAAAATATTCGCAATGCCACCAATTACACCTTAGGTTTTGTGCAAAACATTCCCTATGCCACGTTGGAGTCTAGGCTTTCTTCTTCGGGTGCAGGTTTTAACCCGCCATTAAAACTACTTTATGAAAATCAAGGCGACTGCGACAGTAAAGTCACCTTAACCGCAGCGCTGCTTAGAAGCTTAATGCCACGAGTCAAAATGGTGATGATCTTTTTAGATCAACATGCCCTTATCGGTGTTAATGTAAAACCTGAAGGTGATGATATTTTTATTAACCATCAAGGTGAAATTTATGTGCTTGCAGAGCCGACAGGTCCGCAGTTATTAACTTTAGGGAATTTAGCGCCAACATCAGAGTTGGCGATATTGAATGGTCATTACAGTGTTGAAAACTACCACGCGCTTGCCCCACAAACACCACTAAATAGCGAAACTACAGAGCAAGTTGAAGGCACAAGGCAACAAAAAGAAAGCATGCAACAGCCTTAATTGACTGTTACACAGCTTTTAATTTTATCGATTTATCCATCTCTTAAGGTAGTAATTTTTTGTCGTGAAAAAACTGGATACAACACTGGCAATACAACTAAGGTTAATAATGTTGCCGTAAACAAACCACCAACAATCACAGTTGCTAGAGGACGCTGAATTTCTGCCCCTACGCCAGATGACATTAACATTGGAATTAACCCTAAAGCAGAGGTAATTGCCGTCATCAATACCGGCCTTAAACGTGAAACTGCACCGTCAAACACTGCCTGTTGCGTTGCTAAACCTTGCTTAATGCGCTGGTTAATACTGTCAACCATCACCACACCATTTAAGACAGCAACACCAAATAAGGTAATAAAGCCAACCGAGCTTGGCACCGACAGATACTGATCATAAAGATAAAGTGAAAAAATTCCGCCAATAATGGCAAGTGGCACATTCACCATTATCAGTAAGGCTTGATTAATTGAGCCGAAGGCCAAATAGAGCAGTAACGCAATTAAGGTAAGCGACAGAGGAATAACGATGCTAAGACGTGTTTGTGCCCGCTGCTGACTTTCAAACTGGCCGCCGATTGACACACTGTAAGTTGCTGGCAACTCAACTTCATCGGCAATACGGCTACGTATGTCAGCAACAACATTGCCCATATCTCGCCCTTGAACGTTAGCTTGGATAACAACTCGGCGCTGCACATCGTCACGACGCACTTGTGGCGGGCCAGCTTCAAAACTAACCGTTGCAACATCAGTCAATTTTACCCAAGCACCTGTCGGTGACTGAATTCTTAATGCTGAAATCGCGTCAATAGAGTTACGACTAGATTCTGCTAAACGTACATAAATATCGTAACGTTCATTGCCGCTGATGATTTGTCCGGCACTAACACCGCCTATACCGTCTTGCACTAAAGACATGATATCGCCAACCGATAAACCAAAGCGAGAAAGTTGTTGCCGTTTGGGTTTAACAACCAGTTGCGCTTCACCCGCAATTTGCTCCATCGCGACACCTTGCGTGCCACTCACTTGTTTAATAACCGCAGCAATTTCTTCACCTTTAGTCGCTAATACCGCTAAATCTGGGCCAAATAATTTAATTGCCAGCTGCGCTTTTACCCCCGACAATAACTCGTCAACTCTGGTTGCAATCGGCTGTGAAAAATTAAATAACAAGCCCGGAAAAACCGCAAGTTCAGCTTCCATCAGCTGTTGCAATTGCCCCCGATTTTTTGCACTTTGCCATTCGCTTGTCGGTTTAAGGCCAATATAAATCTCAATATTATTAACGGGCTCAGGGTCGCCGCCTAGTTCAGGTCGTCCAATTCGACTAAGAGCATACTCAACCTCAGGAAACGCCAAAAGCTTTTGCTCTAAGATTGGCGCGACCAGTAAACTAGTATCTAAACTTGTTGATGGCGCCAGTGTAACCCTTAAATTAAGCGTGCCTTCTTCTAACTCTGGCACAAATTCAGTGCCTATTTTAGGGAGCAAACTTATCGCTAATACCAGTAATATCGCGCTACAAACCACTACCGTTTTCTTATAACTTGTTGCGATTAACAATAGCTGTCGGTAACCTTTTTCAACAGGAGTAATAATCGATATTTGTTGCTTAACGACCCCTTTTCTAAACAGGAAAGTTGCCAAAGCAGGCACAATAATTAACGCCACCACTATCGCACAGATCACCGCTAAAATAATGCTTATTGCCATAGGTTGAAATAATTTAGCTTCGACCCCTTCAAAACTAAATAATGGCATAAATACCACTAAAATAATGACTGTGGCAAAAAATACCGGCCGAGCAACTTCACTTACGGCAGCTTTAACTAACTGTGGTAAGTCAATATTGTTTATCTCTGCTTTTTGTAGACGTTTAAAAATGTTTTCCACTACCACAACCGAGCCATCTACTAACATGCCAATGGCAACAGCTAAACCGCCCAGCGACATTAAATTGGCTGACAATTCAAACCAAGCCATCAGCATTAAAGTGACAGCAATTGAGATCGGAATTGAAATCAGCACTAAAAAGGTCGCACTTAAATTCATTAAAAATAATGCCAACACAATGACAATAAAAATAAACGCCAAGGCTAACGACGTAATCACCGTATCTAGGGCTTTGATGATTAAACTTGATTGGTCATAAATCGGTTGAAAATGCACTCCTTCAGGTAACGCTTGATTAATTAATGCCACTCTTGCATTAATACCATCAATGGTCGCTTTAGTATTTGCGCCAATGCGTTTTAATACAATGCCCGATACCACCTCACCTAATGCCTCAGTCTGATCTTGTGCATTTCGGATGGTCATACTGACAGCCCCTTGGCGTATCTCACTGCCTAAGGTGACTTCGGCAATATCGGCAATGGTGATCACCGTGCCTTCATCGGTTTTAACCGGCACTTGTTTAATATCGCTAATGCCTGCTTGCCCACCTGAAAACCAACCAGTGCCGCGCACCACAAGTTGCTCATGAGCGCGATTCATATACCAACCACCAACATTGCGATTGTTGTTTTCCAGTGCTTCAACAACATCGTCTTGGCTAAGTTGGTAGGCCAGTAACTGACTCGGGTTAATATTGACTTGATATTGCAATACTTGACCACCAAATGATAAAACATCGGTGACGCCGTCAACTGGCATGATCATCAATTTCACTAACCAATCATTTAAACTTCTCAGCGCCATTGCGTCGTAACCTGAGTCTTTATCAGCGGTAATTAAGTATTGAAAAACTTGCCCAAGCCCTGAGGTATTGGGCCCCATTTCAGGAGAACCAATACCACTGGGGATCAGCTCTTTCGCTTGCTGTAAACGTTCAAATACCAATTGCCGCGCAAAATAAATATCAACACTTTCGTCAAAAACAACCGTTACACCAGACAAGCCTGTTTTTGAAATAGAACGTACTTGTTCAACATCGGGCAAGGCATACATAACCGCTTCTATTGGATAAGTGATCAGCTGTTCAACTTCCTCTGCAGCCAAGCCGGGTGCTTGGGTATTTATCGCGACCTGTACGTTAGTAACATCAGGAAAAGCATCTAAATTAAGTTTAGGAATAACAAAAAACGCACTGGCTAGGGTCGCTACAAGTGCGATAAGTACTAAAAGTCGATTATCCACCGACCAGTTAATTATTTTTTTAAACATCACGAAACTCCACTAATGGTTATGTGGATCAAAGCCAGTTTTCGCCAGCTCAGAAGCGACAAAAAATGCGCCTTCGGTAACCAACCTAGTATTAGCGTCAACACCAATAATTTCTTTGAATTGGCCAAAAGACTGGCCAAGTTCAACTTCGGTCGCTTTAAATTCAACAGGTGAGATTTGCTCAAACACCAGCCAATCGCCATCGGGGCTTCTCATTAACGCATCATCGCTAACAGCAAGCACAGAGTGTTGAACGTCAGCAGCAAAATTAACGTCGACAAACATACCCGGATGTAAGCGATCTTGTTGATTGTTCACTTGCAAACGAATAATGCGAGTGCGTGTAATTGGGTCAATAGTATGCGCTTCTTGAATAACTTGTGCGTTAAAGGTTTGCTCGTTTAAGACAATGCTCGCTTTGGTGCCATGGGGTAAATGCGCAAGCTCTGTAGGCGAGATTTTAGCTTCCACCCAAAGGTTTGATTCATCGGCGAGCAACATAATTTCATCACCGGCAAACACTTTTTGTCCTTGGGCAAAATTATCGCTTAAAACCGAGCCTGAGCGTTGTGCCGTAAGCGTATATTCGCCTAAAACAGCCGAGTTATTATTAACAACATCAGTAATAGCTTGCTCTGTTAACCCAAGGGCTTTTAATTGGCTATAGGCTTCAATAAAGGCGGTATGTGATTTTAACAAAACACTTTCGCTAATCGCTGCTGTGGTTAACTGTTTATTGCGTTGCCACTCAGTATAAGCGACGCGATAATTCGCTTGTGCTTTAGCAACTGACTCGCTAAATAAGGTGACTAAAGCTTGGCCTTTTTTAATGGTTTGCCCCAAAATTGCATGTCGTTTAATTACTACAGACTCGGTGCGCGCTGAAACAAGGTAGCTAGTGTAACCGTTAGCTTTAATTTCGCCGGGCGCATATAGCGTTTTGCTATAACTGCGCGCAACTAACGGAGCCGTCGCTATTTTGGCAATAGTTTGGCTTTGCTGATTCAGTGTAATAATGTTTTCAGAGCCATGCCCGTCATTATGATTATCGGTGCCATGTTCTAATGCTAATACTGGCAAAGATAAGCAAACATTAACAACGATAAAACACGCCGAAAAATATGGCGTTATTGATGTAAATTTCATTTTATTCTCTTAATTTTTTAACAATAGGAAAATACAACCAGCAACGCTTGCAGGCACATAAAAGCACCGCAAATATCGGCTAAGGTTGTAAGGGTTTATTGATGCTAAAAATTAAGTAATTGGAGGGCGGTGATCTGGAGACAAATAGACCGACGCTAAAAATAATGGGCTTAAACGGCTATCGGTCGAATTTTTTGTTAAATTAACATGACTAGCTGATGCTAACGTAAAGACATTAGTTGGCGTATGGCAATGACCACACTCATGACAATTAAAGGATTCTTGACTAGTATCGTGCTGCTTTTTTATTTGAGCGCTTTGCTGTTGATGTTGATGGTCATTTGCCAAACTGGCATGCGTTTCTAGCTCTTGATGAACACGATGTTCATCAAAAGTCGCCGCTATTGTTTGACCAACAAACAATAGCGTAAACAAACACATAACAATTCGTTTTATTAACATTAACTAGGCGCAGCCATACTACTCGTTAAAACATGCGTTTAATCGTATCATCTTTATCAATAAAATGATGTTTTAATGCGCCAGCAATATGTAACAAAATAGCGCCAATAACTACCCAAACAATTGCGCTATGTACTTGTGAACCTAACCCCGCAATAAATTCATTTACTGGTACAGACTTACCACTAACCGGGTCGATATTTTCTGCCATAATTTCAAGACCAAAAATAAAAATACCGTGGCCGCCAGCACCTGACATCATCGCCCCTGACAGTGGAAAGACTAATGTAGCAAGGATAAGTAACCAATGAATTAAACGGGCAACACATGCTTGCGCTTTTGACGCAACGGCAGCAGGCTCTGGCCAACCTTCAGATAAACGAACAAACACTCTAACTAAGGCAACCACTAAAACGAGTGCGCCAATAGATTTATGTAAATCGTACAAGGCCCATGCTTCAAATTCTTCCATATAAATACCTAGTGCGATCACCGCGATCATTGAAAAGGCAACAACAACATGAAAAAAACGGGTTTTACTTGATAATTTGTTTACGGATTGGGTCATAAATACTCTCAAAAAAATAATAGTTACATCTGCACGGCAACATTGTATATCACCATTGAAAAATAGAAATATGCCATGAAAAATCAGTAATCGACACTATGCAACAAAGCCTTTACAGAACTCAAAAGGATTTTAGTTATTAAAGTGTCACACCTGCTAAATGGCTATATTTATTAACAAAACTGTTGATGGTTTGTGAGGGCGGGGAGACAATTAAAATCGAAAAAAAATGCCAACTTGCGCTGGCATTTTTCTAATCAAGTTACTCTGTTATTTCAAGTCAAAGCGGTCAGCTTGCATTACCTTGGTCCAAGCGTTGACAAAATCGTTCACAAAACGTGTTTGCGCATTATCGTAAGCATAAGCTTCTGCTACTGCGCGCAGCTCTGACGATGAACCAAAGATCAAATCAACAGGGGTTGCGCTATATTTTACTGCACCGGTTTTACGATCTATGCCTTGGTAAATATCGCCTGCTTGCTGCCATTTGGTGTCCATGCTTAATAAATTAACAAAAAAATCATTAGTTAATACACCAGGCTGGTCGGTTAACACACCATGTAAACTATTATCGGTATTGGTATTTAATACACGCATACCGCCTAATAACACCGTCATCTCTGGAACCGTTAATGCAAGTTGGTCAGCTTTATCAACCAAAGCATCGGTTGGCGACTTGTAGTAACCTTTTTCGTAATAGTTTCTAAAGGCGTCTGCATGTGGCTTTAATAGTGAAAATGAATTCACATCCGTTTGCTGTTGCGTGGCATCACCTCGACCCGGAATAAACGGCACTTCAACGTCGACACCTGCCGCTTTTGCAGCTTGTTCTATAGCGGTAGCGCCAGCTAACACAATAGTATCGGCCAATGAAATTTTGGTACGACTAAAAAAGCTATCATTAAAGTCTTGCTGAATTCCTTTAAGTGTCGCAATAACCTTACTTGTTTCTTCAGGGTTATTTACCAACCAATCTTTTTGAGGAGCAAGTGCAATACGCGCACCATTTGCACCACCGCGCATATCTGAGTCTCGATACGAAGACGCTGAGCCCCAAGCAACTTTCACTAATTCTGATACCGTTAAGCCTGAAGCTAAAATCTTAGTTTTTAACTCGACAATATCTTTTTTATCGACCAAGGTATAATCAGGTTTCGTGATCGGATCTTGCCAAATATGTGCTTGTTTAGGAAACTCATCCCCTAAATAGTTATCACGTGGTCCCATATCTCGGTGCGTTAACTTAAACCAAGCTTTGGCAAAAGCTAAACGATACTCTTCAGGATCTGCTAAAAAACGTTCAGCAATTTTTCGATACGCAGGGTCATATTTAAGCGCCAAATCAGCCGTATTCATAACAGGAGGATTGAACTTACCTTCAACATGCGCATCTGGCACAACTTTGTGAAGTGACTCATCAGTTGGCACCCAAATAATTGCGCCTGCTGGGCTTTTCGCTTGTTTCCAGTCAAACTGTAATAAATTTGACAAGTATAATGATGTCCACTGCGTTGGCGCTTGTGTCCACGCACCTTCTAAGCCGCTAGTTACGGTATCTTCTGAATGACCTTTACCGCATTTATTTTTCCAACCAAAACCTTGTTCTTCAGTCGGCGCAGCACCTGGCTCTACACCCACACACTGGCTAGCTTTGTGCGCGCCGTGCATTTTACCAAAAGTATGTCCACCAGCAATTAAGGCTAAGGTTTCTTCGTCGTTCATTGCCATACGTGCAAAGGCTTCTCTAACATTTTTAGCGGAAGCTAAAGGATCTGGCACACCGCCTGGCCCTTCTGGATTAACGTAAATTAATCCCATATGCACTGCCGCCAAAGGCTTTTTCAATTTACCGTCGCTGCCACGGCGATCACTTGCTAGCATTTCAACTTCTGGTCCCCAGTACACCATATCTGGTTCCCAATCGTCATTACGCCCTGCAGCAAAACCATAAGTTTTAAAACCCATATTTTCTAACGCGACATTGCCGGCAAGCACAATTAAGTCGCCCCATGAAATCGCTTCACCGTATTTTTGCTTAATTGGCCATAATAAACGACGCGCTTTGTCTAAGTTACCATTATCTGGCCAGCTATTGAGTGGGTCAAAACGTTGCTGACCGCCACCTGCACCGCCTCGCCCATCTAAAGTTCTGTAAGTACCAGCGGCATGCCACGTCATACGAATAAATAATGGACCATAGTTACCCCAATCGGCCGGCCACCAATCTTGCGAGTCAGTTAATACACTATCAATGTCTTTTTTCAGCGCCTGCATATCTAACTGCTTAAACGCGTCTTTGTAATTAAAATCTTCACCAAGGGGATTAGAACGAGAGTCATGGTCACGCAAATGAGAAAGGTCAAGCTGCTCAGGCCACCAAAACAAATTTGATTTTGCTTGGTTCGGCACTACTTTGCCCATGCCAACAGCGCCTTTAGGCTTGCTCATTGTTGGTTCGGCAGTCGCCGCGTAACTAGATAAAGAAAATGCAATAACACTAGCAATAGTTGAAACTTTGAAAAAGTGAGTTGCTTTCATAATGGAATGCTCCGGTTGAATGTTTATTCATAGGTTATGGAACAATATTAATGCGCGTACACTGAGATAAACATTGAATAAAATCGAAGTTAACATTCATTTTTTTTAAACGTTAGCAGTTCAATTTTTTGAAGCTGTTATTTTGTTTGGTTATTACACGATAGAAGCGAATAAAAAAGCACTTAACGCATGTTAAGTGCTTTAATAATTGCTTATTTTTTTGTCGTTTTAGCTAGGCTAGTACTAAACAGTTAGATTGCATATAGATGATGCGTAAAATTACAGATTCTCTTCCGCAAATGAAGCAAGTTTACTGCGTACCACGCCATTAAGGTTAATGGTAGCGCTGCCGGGAAAGTCTTTGAAACGCTCAACGATATAAGTAAGCCCTGATGTCACCGCGGTTAAGTAGTTCGAGTCAATTTGTGCCAAATTTCCTGAACACACTAACTTCGTGCCTTCACCACAGCGAGTAATAATAGTTTTTAATTGCGATGCGGTTAAGTTTTGGCATTCATCAAGCAATACCAGTGAATTTTGAATACTGCGTCCACGCATAAAGTTAACCGATTTAAATTGAATATTAGCCTTGTCCATAATGTAATTTAGGCTTGAATTCATATTCTCGTCTTGTTTATGTAAAACTTCTAACGAGTCGGTAATTGCAGCAAGCCAAGGGGCCATTTTTTCTTCTTCGGTGCCCGGCAAAAAGCCGATTGATTCAGCAATTTCAGGTGTGCTTCTTGTGACTATCACTTTGTCGTATAAACCGCGCTCAATCACTTGTTCAAGGGCAGAAGCTAGGGCAAGTAAGGTTTTACCACAACCGGCAGGTCCGGTGAGAATAACCAGATCAATTGATGGGTCAAGTAAGGCGTCCATCGCCATGCCTTGATAAATATTTTTAGGATGCACGCCCCAAGCATTTTTAGACATTAACCGCTCGCGGCTAAGATCTAAAATCGATAATTTGTCTTCACTGTTGCCTGTCACTTTAGCGGCAAAATGTTCAGTATCATCAATTAAGTATTCATTAACATAGCTTTTAGGTAATAAGCTTTTATCTAAATAATGAGTGGTGTTTCTACCTTCGGTTTCGCTGTCGCAGGCTTTAACTTGCTGCCAAAAGTCGCCTTCAAAATGGTAATAACCTTTGGTTAGAAATTGAATGTCATCAATAAGTTGATCGGTGCGATAATCCTCTACATGGGCAAGCCCTGCCCCTTTTGCTTTCAAGCGCATATTAATGTCTTTGGTAACCAAGACTACTTTTTGATCAGACTTGATTGATTGGATATGCAAAGCGGCGTTAATAATGCGGTTGTCGTTTTCATTTTGAGAAAGCTGACCGGCTAAGTCTTCTAAGGTGTAATCATTAAAAATCGACAAGCAACCACTGGGATGTTCAGCATCATTTTCGGGGAGTTTTACGCCAGCAAGCACTTGCTCAGGCGAGGCATCAACTAAGGTGTCTTCTAAAGCGCGAATGGCAACGCGTGCGTCTCGGCTAACGTCTTTACGACGATCTTTAATCGAGTCGAGCTCTTCAAGTACCGTCATAGGTACAACTACATCATGTTCTTGAAAAGATAAAAAGGCGAATGGTTCGTGGAGTAAAATGTTGGTGTCTAAAATATAAGTGGTTTTTTCATCCGTCATAAAAGCACTCCTGCGCAATTGAATGTACATGGAAGCAACTAACGATAAACCGTAAACATTTATCTGTGTAGTTGCTCGCAACCGTGTAGATAAAAGATAATTACACCTCCACTTTGCCAGTAAAGTTATTCACTAGCAAGCAGCTTTTTATGGCAATTAAAAATAACTATTTATTTTTAAAAACAAAATCAACTAACCTCGCTTTTAACCATTAACAAACAAGCTAAAGATTAAGACTTTTCCCAGCCAATTGTGCAAACAAAGGTCACGCTAAGTAAACTTAAGTAAAGCCTAGCTATACAGACGAACCATTTCAGCCTAGCCCAGTCTACTTCTTTGCAAACAACGGCCACGATTTTTTCCTATCAACTTTTTATTAGCGTTTTTAAGCTAAGGCATAGTTGCAAGCAAAATTTACCGTGGCGTTTTTTAAAAACAAAGGAAAATCCATGTATAACCGCAAAAAAACAAATAGCCACTGGCCAACACTACTCTTACTACTTTCAAGTTCAACGTTATTACTTAGCGGCTGTGACTCTAGCGACGATGACAGCGACACAACCGAAAGCTATTATCAACTTTATAATGCCTCGGTTAATGCGCCACAAATTTATTTGACGGTAACTGAAAGTAGCGATGAAGACGACAGTACTACTTATTCAGGCATTGCCTTTGCCGATGCTTCAAGTTACCTCAGTAACGACGCCGACCAATACGATCTTGAATTATCTTGGCTCGACGACGATGACAACCTCAGCGCTTTTTATCAAACTAGCAGTACTTTAGCTGCCGATACCATCGAATTTATTGTTGTTGATGATGATATAACCGCGCCAAACATTCTTAGCTACGCCATTGCAATTGACGATCCAGACTCAGATGAAGGGTTTTTTAATGTGCAATTTTTAAATTTACATAACTACGACGGCGGTATCGACCTGTACATTTCAGAGTCTGATGAAAGCTTTAACGAAGCACAACTTATCAGCCACTTAGTGGACGAAGAGCTGTCACCATTAAGCAGTTACGACCTTGAAAGCTATGTGTTTTACATAACGGCAGCTGGCGATGAAGAAGTACTATACCAATCTGAAGCAATAACCTTTTCGTATACCAATCAACATATGATGGTTATTAGAGAAAACCAAGGCCCGGGTGATTCGCCTTTTACTATAGATAAAATTGGCAACTCGGCTAGCGTGGTTAATTACCCTGATGAGTTCTCGCAAGCACAAGTGCGCATTTACAATGCCATAGGAAATCATGACCTGCTTGATAACTACCAAGACAATGTAACATTGAACTTAACCGGCTTAAGTGAAGATTACCAATATACTAACCTCACTCTTGGCAGTTTTACCGGTGCAGTTAGCTTGCCTTTTGGCGACTACAGTATTGATCTTGTTAACCCGATAACCGAGCAGAGCTTAATTACCAATCATTTATTAACGCTTAATCCAAACGACGACAAAAGCGTATTCTTTTATCTTGATGAAGAAGTCACGGAGAATGACGACGGCGAAGAAGAAACTGAAATTTATATTCGCTCACTCGTCACCGACAACTCTTCAAGCGAAAGTATTTATGATCATCAAGTTAGCGTAATTAGTTTTGTTGAAGATTACTCGATTGTGAAGGTCTATTTTGTCCGCAGTAATGAAACCATCGACAATACCAGTTATTCCATCGCTAGCTTATATGCGAGTCCAAAAGAGATTGTTTTATACAATAATACCTACCGTGTTTATGCGGTTGCCACCGACGGCAGTAGCGACATTATTTTAGCCTCGCAAGAATTAATTTTATCAGAGCAAAGTAAGGAAATGTTTTTAATGATTGAAGAAAGTGACGCCAGTTCAACCGGTTACTCGTTGCAATTTATCGATCAACAAGAATAGTAACTAGCTTAATTATTCACTCTATTGTTTTAAGCAGCGCCAGTAAATGCACCACCTAAAAGGAGTGCATTTACTGTTTTGCAATTTTACGACCGTTTTGACAAGCTTAACTAGCAAAAAATATCGATAAGCCGATGAACAAAATTAGTAATAAACAAAACGATAAGAAATGCTACAAAACTCCCGACATTTTTAGCTGAATTATCCAGAACTTTTTAATGATCGCATCTATGATTAAGGGTACTATAGCGCCCGTTTTTTTCAGTAATCGGCTAACGCATTTCCAAGCGTTATGGTTTTGACTATTTATTAGCATTTTGGAGCTCTACTTTTATGGCATTTTTCCCCGGGCAGCGATGGATCAGCGACAGTGAATCAGATCAAGGATTAGGTACAGTAACCGCTATCGAACATCGTTTTGTTACCATTGTTTTTACCGCAACGGGTGATGCTCGACAATACGCCATAGATAATGCGCCGCTAACACGTGTTATTTTCAATAAAGGTGACCATATTCCTAGCCATGAAGGTTGGTTATTAACGGTTGAATCAGTTGAAGAAAACAATAATCTATTAACTTACCACGGTGTTCGCCAAGACACACAAGAGCCATGTTCACTAAAAGAAGTGATGATTGATCACTTCATTAAGTTTAATAAGCCACAAGACAGATTACTTAATGGGCAAGTCGACCGTTTAGACTGGTTTCGGTTACGTAAAAGCTGTTTACACAATCAATATCAACAACAGCAATCACCATTAATGGGGCTTACTGGTGCGCGCGTGAGTTTAATTCCACACCAATTGTATATTGCCGAAGAAGTCGGTAGCCGTTACGCACCACGTGTTTTACTGGCCGATGAAGTGGGTTTAGGTAAAACCATTGAAGCGGGTTTAATTATTCACCAGCAATTAGTCAGTGGCCGCGCACAGCGTATTTTAATCGTTGTGCCTGAGTCGTTAATGCACCAATGGTTGGTTGAAATGTTGCGTCGTTTTAACCTTAAATTCAGCATTTTTGATGAAGCGCGTTGCGTAGAAACCTCTAACGCTGAGGCTGGCGAAAACCCGTTCAGTTCAGAACAACTGGTTTTAGTGACCTTAGGTTTTATCACCGACAATCCACAGTGGTATGAGTCGTTAATCGCCGAAGATTGGGACTTAATGGTCGTTGATGAAGCTCATCACCTTAACTGGCAACAAGACAATGCCAGCATGGAATATTTATGCATCGAGCAATTGGCGCAAACCATTCCGGGCGTTTTGCTATTAACAGCAACACCGGATCAACTCGGCCATGAAAGTCACTTTGCCCGTTTACGCTTGCTTGACCCAGATCGTTTCTTTGATTATCAAAAATTCATTGAAGAAGAAAGCCATTACACTGAGGTTGCCGATGCTGCCAATGCGCTAATTTCTGAACAAGCCTTAAACAGCGAGCAACAAACAACACTGACCAATTTGTTAAACGAAAGCGATATTAGTGAACAGCTTAGCCAAGTTGCTAATAACGATGAGCAAGCCAGTGAAGTGCGCAGTCAATTATTGAATCAATTATTAGATCGCCACGGTACCGGTCGCATTCTATTTCGTAATAGCCGCAATACCATTAAAGGCTTTCCAGAACGTAAATTATTGGCTCAACCACTTGCCATGCCAGAGCAATATCAAGAGCGTATTGACGAGTGGATGTTAAGCGATGCCCCTGAAAATTTAGCCTCAAGCAAACAAGCGAATTTACTGTTCACACCAGAGCAGTTTTACGCGCTTGATTTTAGCCAAGATGAATGGGTTGATATCGATCCTCGTGTTGACTACCTTATTGATTTATTAAAATCACTCAACAAAGAAAAAGTATTAGTAATTTGTGCACATGCGCAAACAGCCATCGATTTAGAAGCTGCACTTCGCGTTAAAGAAGGCATGCGCGCCGCTATTTTCCACGAAGGTTTAAGTATTTTTGAACGTGATCGTGCTGCCGCATATTTTGCCCAAGAAGAAGATAGCGCCCAAGTATTGTTATGTTCAGAAATTGGCAGTGAAGGTCGTAACTTCCAGTTTGCCCATCACTTAGTATTATTTGATTTACCCAATAACCCAGACTTGCTAGAGCAACGTATTGGTCGCCTAGATCGTATTGGTCAAACTCAAACCATTAAATTGCACGTGCCGTATTTTGAAAATTCCGCGCAAAATTTATTATTTGATTGGTATCAGCAAGGTATGGAAGCATTTGAACATACTTGCATTACCGGTCGCTTTATTTACGACAGCTTCAACCAAGAACTACACCAGTTAATGGTAACCGCTAATTGGCAGTCGGAATTAAGCGAAAGCTTTATTGCTAAGAGCCATGAAAAACATTTAGAGATTAAACACGAGCTTGAGTCGGGTCGCGATAAATTATTAGAAATCCATTCCTCAGGACAAGGTAAAGCACAGCAGTTAGTCGCTGACATAGAAGCACAAGACAACCAAATTGAGTTGCCACAATTTATGTTCCAAGTGTTTGATGTTTTTGGTATTCAACAAGATGACAAAGCCGACAATGCCATCGCCTTAAACCCAACCGAGCACATGCTAAATAGTAATTTTCCTTGTTTACCGGAAGATGGCACCACAGTAACTTTTGATCGTGATACTGCTTTAGTCAGTGAAGATTATCAGTTACTAACCTGGGATCACCCTATGGTACGCGGCTCGCTTGATTTAGTATTAAGTGATGCTATTGGTAGTGCCAGTATCGGTTTATTAAAAAATCCAGCCTTACCTGCAGGCACCTTCTTCTTAGAATGTTTATTCACTGTTGAAGCTACCGCGCCTAGTCACTTACAACTTGGTCGTTATTTACCCACTACGCCAATTCGTATTTTGGTTGATAAAGCCGGTAACAATTTAGCTGATAAAGTAACCGAGCAAGTATTAGATAAGCAATTATCGCCAGTTAAAAAGCAAGTGGCTTTGCAGCTAGTTAAAGCGCTAAAATCACTGGTTTCACCATTAGTTTCACAAGCGGAAGATCACGCGAAAGCTGACGTAGAAGCGATTCAAACCAAAGCGCTTAGTAACATGCACAAAACCTTAGATGAAGAGTTTGAGCGTTTAACAGCATTGGCC
The DNA here is from genome assembly GCF_052030545.1 of Thalassotalea sp. PLHSN55. Taxonomy (NCBI): domain Bacteria; kingdom Pseudomonadati; phylum Pseudomonadota; class Gammaproteobacteria; order Alteromonadales; family Colwelliaceae; genus Thalassotalea; species Thalassotalea sp. PLHSN55. The sequence continues at coordinate 118,613 of NZ_JBPDIH010000006.1, forward strand.
GCAATAAACCCGAGCGTTCGCCAAGAAGAGCTTGATTTTATTAAGCTTCAACAAAATGAACTGAGCAACTACATTGACAAAGCCCAATTAAAATTTGAAGCGATCCGTTTAATTGTAGTCAGTCACTAAGGTCAACAACGCATAGCTTTATGGCAGCTAACCCAGATTTTGTATACCAACCACCAATGAGCCCTTATCTTGATATTATTTATCAGGATGAGGAATTGGTTGTGGTCAATAAACCCAGCGGATTATTAACCGTGCCCGGGCGCTTGCCTGAACATCAAGATTGCTTGCAAAATCGCGTCAATAAAGTGCTGCCGACGGCGACAATAGTGCACCGCTTAGATATGGCAACCTCAGGTTTGTTGATCATGGCATTAACCAAACCTGCTCATGTTGCCATTAGTCGTCAGTTTGAAAAGCGAAAAATTAACAAAACCTATATCGCCCGTGTTTATGGCACAGTTGAGCAAGCACAAGGCGAGGTTAACCTACCACTTATTTGCGATTGGCCTAATCGCCCTAAGCAAATGGTTGATCATCAGCGCGGCAAACCCTCCACGACCTTATACAAACGCCTCGATAATGCGGTTATCAATGGGCATGACACTAGCTTAGTCGAACTAACACCTATCACTGGTCGCTCACATCAACTACGCGTGCATATGTTATCGTTAGGCCATCCGATTTTAGGCGACAGATTGTATGCGCATCCACAGGCGCTTGCGCTTAGCAATAGACTGCAATTGCACGCCAAAGAGATTAGTTTTTTTCTACCAAGTTCTAACGAGCGTATCACCTTTAGCACGCCTTGCCCTTTTTAACGCTTAAAATCATCATCAAGAAAATCTATACTTAACCGATACATGCTATAAGCATTTACTTTTGATTGGATTATATTTTGAATAAAATTATTGTCTGCGCGCTGCTAAGCTTTTTATTCGTTATCACTTCGGTAAGTGCTCAGCAAGCATCAGAAGATGCGACCCTCCAACAAAGCACTGAACAAAAAAGTGCCGAGCAACAAAGCACTGAGCCCAAAAGTACTGAACAGGCAAGCGCGGCAACAAACGACGAGCAAGCAACTTCACAATCAACCGACAATATCAGCGCGCCAATTGATAGCGGCTTACAAACGAGCCAAGATGTAAAATACTATTTAGCCCAAGAAAACTTGCAGCCGATGCTCGCCCAAGCGCAGGAATTTTTAACCTTGGTGCGTGAAAATACCAGTCCAAATGAAAAAGGGGTGGTGATCATTTTACCTGAATGGCAGCAAGCAGTTGCCGAACCTAAAGCATTGAGCTTTCTCGGTAAAACCTTACCCGAGCAAGGCTGGACCACCATTACCATTCAGCCGTTAAATAAACCAACTAATTACCCTTCAAAACAGGAAAAGCTTGCCCTTGCCCGCGAAGAAAACCAAAAATCCCTTGCCGATTATCAACAAGCATTGGCGCCAATCATTAAAGCGGTGATGGAAAAAGCGCAAGATTACCCTGGCATTATTTTAATGATCAGCCAAGGGCAAAATGCCGCGCAATTACAGCATTATTTAGCCGACAATACCCTGACCAAGCCAGATCTTCCTAACGCGTTAATTTTACTAAGCGCCTTTATGGCAAGCGAGGCTGAAAACGCATTGTTTAATCAACAAGTGGCTAATTCTGGCGTGGCGACATTAGACTTAATATTATTACGCGATCACCCGCTGGTAGTTAACAATGCTAAACAGCGAAAATTACTGGCGAAAAAAGAAATGAAGGTGATTTATCGACAACATCAATTTCGAAACCTCACTCCGGGTTATTACCCAGAGCAAGCATTGATTAAACAAATTAATGGTTGGTTACGTTCGATTGGTTGGTAGTTTTTCAAAAAACAAAAACTAAAGTGGTATAACTTACGCCGTAAAAAACTTACGCTGTTAAAAACTTACGCTGTTAAAAATCTAAACAGCGAAAAACTTACCCTTGCTTAGCAATTAAATCGTACGCGGCTTGAATGTCTTGCGTTTTCTCTTTGGCAACTTCCATCATCTCTGGTGGTAAGCCTTTGGCGATTAATTTATCTGGATGGTGTTGCGCCATCAGTTTGCGATAAGCCTTTTTAATTTCGGCTTTCGAGGCATCTTTACTTACCCCTAACACTTTATAGGCATCTTCAAGTTGCTTACCTTTATTGACGGTTTGACCAGCTTGACCTTGATGAAAGCTTGCGCCTGCCATGATCATTTCTAACAGATTATCGAGCTCTTTTACTGAAAAACCAAGCTGCTTAGCAATGTTGCGTAAAGCATCGTGCTCTTCTGCGTCTAAATCGCCATCGGCAAATGCCACTTGAATTTGAATTTCAAGAAACAAGAGTAAAATATCTGGGCGCCCCGCACAGCTGCGTTTAAACTTGGCAAGACAATCGTTGATTGGAAAGCCGGCCATTTTTCCTTCACGGAAGGCATCTTGGGCTTGTTGGCGTAGTTGCGCATTTAAGCCCAGTTTATCCATGTAGGCGGTGGCAAAAGCAATTTCATGGCTAGAAACATGGCCTTTGGCTTTAGCGACATGCCCCATCACGGAAAAGGTACTATAAAAAAATGCCGCTTGGCGATCTGCTTCGCTTTTAGGGCCGGCAAGGTTACTAAAATTAAAGCCCATGCCTTGATCAAATCGATGACCTAGCCATAGTCCTAACAAGGCACCAAATATATTTCGGCTTAGCATAAAGCCAAATAAAAATCCTAAAACCTTTCCCCAAATGCGCATATAAACTCTAAGCTACCTTGTTAATAAATTGGTTAAGACTTTGCCGCAAGTTGGGCATTTAAATCTGCTAGCCTTTGTGGCGTACCAACATCTGTCCATAGCTCATTGCAAACAGACGCCGTTAATTTTCTTAATTGTGCATTGGCTCTTAACAACGGTCCTAACGCTAATTGTTGAGAAGCTTGGTCACAATTGTGCAAGTCTTTAAAAAAGTCACTATGGTACAAGCCGATACCGCTGTAGGTAAAGCTTGGTGAAGTATTAATCGGTAATTTATTGATCAGCATTGTCTGATCGATGGCAAAATCACCTGTAAGGTTGTGTTCTGGGTTTGGCACTAAATAGAGATGCGCCAATATATCTGGCGCCAAAACCGGTAAGTTTTCAAAACCAATATCGGTATAAACGTCACCATTAATCACTAAAAATTGCTTGCTTGGATTATTTTCTAATAATTGCGGCATGGCATTTATTATGCCGCCCGCCGTTTCTAAAGCGCCTTGTTCTTCCGCGCTATAGCAAATATTTACCCCCCACTTTTTGCCGTCAGCAAAATAATCAACAATTTGCTGCCCAAGCCATGCATGATTAATGACAATATCGGTAATACCAGCACGAGCGAGTTTAATAAGGTGATGTTCAAGCAAAGGAATACCTGCGACCCGAATAAGTGGTTTCGGGGTAACATCAGTTAATGGTCGCATACGTTCGCCTCGACCAGCGGCAAGGATGATGGCTTTGGTGATCATTGGCTACTACTTAACTTGTCTGTTTGTTGTTTAAGTACTTTAGGTAAAACTTGTTGCTGAACCAATTCGTTTAAAAAACTCAACTTAGGGTAGTTAGCACTTACTTTGATTATATACTCAAGTGTGAGTGGGATATCTTTTAAATAACCGGTTTTGTTATCGCGATGATATAAACGAGCAAAGATGCCACTGGCTTTGATATGACGCTGTAAACCCATTAAATCGAACCAGGTTTGCCAAGTCTGTTCACTGATATCTGCTAATGGCAATTGCTTAGAGATTTGTTGACAAAAATAGCGCAATAGTTGACTGACTTTTTCATCCGGCAACTGGTAATAACAATCACGTAGTAACGATACAATATCGTAGGTTATTGGCCCTTGCACTGCATCTTGAAAATCTATAATTGCCAATGTTTGTTGACCATTAGAGCCTTGTTGGTCACAGATCATGATATTGCGGCTATGATAGTCTCGGTGCATAAAAACTTGCGGCTGTGCTAAGGCATTTTCGACTAAATAATCAAAACACTGGGTTAACTGAATTTGCTGGCTTTCTGACAAGTGTATATTGAGATGTTGCGCTAATAACCATTCGCTAAATATCGACAATTCAAATTCAATAAATTTTTTATCGTAAGCTGGTAAATTGTAACGATCTGAGACTGAGCATTGGGCAATACTTGGTAATAGGTCAATGGCCTGTTGATAAAGAGTAACCATTGAAGATGCTGACAGCGCATCAGCAAATAATATTTCACCTAAATCTTCTAAACAGAAAAATCCTAAACTTAAGTCATAGTGAACTAAGCTTGGCACTTTTATTCCCCGTTTTTCCAATGCCTTAGCAACTTCAACAAATCCATGATTGTTGGATGTTTTTGGCAACGCATCAACCGCAATATAAGATTTTTCTTGATAACTAAAACGATAATAACAACGAAAACCTGCATCGCCTGAAAGCGGCTCAAGCTCAATTGCATGTTCGGTAAAATAACCACTTAGCCAGTGGTTTAATGCGGTAAATCTTGGGTTTGGCAAAGGTTGTTCCTATTTTTAGGTAAAATCAATATCGTCAGATTAGCGAGTTACTAAAAATTGCTATATCATAGGCAAGTTAATGCGCAAGGTAAGTGAATAATAACAACTAAACACTTATTTATTAACAAATGGTATAAATTCAAGCTAACATATATTCACGAAAAAGAAGATAATAGCAGCTTACCCCAACAGGGCTATATGAAGTAGTACCAAAGACAAAATTTTGTTGTTTTTTTTAATGCTTAAATTTTCAGGATTTTAATGACATTTTCACGCTTTATACTGTTATTAGTGGCAAGTATATCTACAGTTCTCCCCGCCCATGCAGAAAATGAGATCTCGACACCTAGCACGATCGAATGCCCGATCCCTAAATATACTCCAATTGCTGAAGATGCCGAAATAGAGGCAAGCAATGATATTAAAATATTATCTAAAACCGCGATGATTGAAAAAGAGCAACTCGCGCTGTTTACCGGTGGTGTTACCTTAATTAATAAAAATGAAAAACTTATTGCCGATGAACTTGAAATTAATCAAGCACAAGCCATTATCAAAGCCAAAGGCGATGTGCATTTTCAAAATGCGGGTATCGATGTTTCAGCACAAGAGTTTCAAGCAAGCGAGCAATCAAAGTCAACAACACTAGAAAATACTTCTTATCAATTAGCCAATAACCCGGGTCATGGCGCAGCAGAGCGTATCGCTATCAATGCTGACGGTGAATTAACACTTAGCGCTTCAACTTTCACTACCTGTTATGGTGAAATTCCTGATTGGCAATTAAAGGCCAGTGAAATTCGCATTTCTGCCGCAGAAAATGTCGGTGAAGCGTATAATGCGCAATTTCGATTGTTTGATGTACCTGTATTGTATATTCCTTATTTTACTTTCCCGGTAACCGATCAACGAAAATCAGGCTTTTTAAACCCCAAAATTGGTTCGTCTAGTAATTCAGGTATCGAGATAGAAACGCCGTATTATTGGAATATTGCTGAGAATATGGACGCCACTATTACTCCGCATTATATGTCAAAACGCGGTTTGTTATTAGCGACGGAGTTTCGTTATTTATCCGATTTACAAACCGGTAGTATCGATATTGAATACCTCAATAAAGATAAAGAAATTGTCAGCAACAACGATGCGCGTTACTTGGCTCGCTTTCAACATACCGGCACCTTTTCAGAAAACTTTCGTGTTTATGCCGATTTTACCACCATTAGCGACGACAACTACTTAACCGATATTGGCAGCAGCCACTACAATGCTAACGATGCTTATTTATATCAAATTGGTGAACTTTCTTATTTTGGCGAAAATTGGCAAACTACTGCCAAAGTGCAAGATTTTGAAGTACTTGGTGATCATATTGCCGGTTACCGAACGGTGCCACAAATAGATGTAAGCGCTGAACAAAACTTGCCGTTTGCCAACCTTATTTTTGATGTTTATTCCGAGCTAAGCCGCTTTGAATCAGAAAACCCTGATTTAGCCGATGCAAATCGCTACCATGTTGAAGCAGGTCTAACTTTACCTTTGGCAACGCCAGCTTGGTTTGTAAACTCAGAAGTTCGCCTAATGCAGACTTATTATCAGCAAGACGTACAAGATAATACGCCATCACTGGAAGAAAATGTTAGTCGAACATTACCGAAAGTTCGCGTTCATGGTGGAATTAACTTTGACCGACAAATGTCGTTTAATCCTGAGTATACGCAAACATTTGAGCCGCAATTACAATACCTTTATGTGCCTAATGAAGATCAGTCGATGATAGGTTTATACGACACCGCGCAACTACAAGATGACTACGATGGTTTATTTAGAGATCGTCGCTATAGTGGTTTAGACCGTATTGCGCATGCTAATCAACTTTCTTGGGGTGTCACTAACAGAATTTTGGATCCAAGCCATCAAGAACTCATGCGCTTTAGCCTTGGACAAATTCTTTATTTCAACGAAGAAACCACTGAAGATAATCGCGTCATTTCACAAACACAAGAATCAGCCTTAGCGGCCGATGTATTTTTTCAGTTAAATCGTCAATGGCAATTTAGCGGCGATATTCAGTACGATACCGAAAATAGCGTCACCAACAAAAGCCAAGTCAACGTCGATTACCATTATTCAGAAAAAAACATCGTGCAATTGAACCATAGGTATACCCGTGATGTCTCAGGTAGTAGTCTTGAGCAATTATCTTTATTGACCAATGTTGAAATTAATAAAGATTGGCAGTTCATTGGGCGTGTTACACAGGATTTACAGCAAAAGCGTAGCCTAGAAACCTACGCAGGCTTTCAATATGAAAGCTGTTGTTGGGCGGTACAATTTGCATTTCACCGCCACATTAACTCCTATTTTGAGGAGCCTTCAAACATAAATGAAAACCGCGAAGAATTTGATAGTGGTTTTATGATAAGGTTCATTGTTAAAGGGTTAAATAAGCAAGGCCAAATAGATACCGATAATATGTTGAATTCAAGTATTTTTGGCTATAAACGTCCTTATTTTCTTAATAATTAATTAAAAAACGTAAGATATATGAAAAAATCATTCAAAATTTTTACCATTACCACCTTGCTTGTTAGCTTTATCGCCACCGTACAAGCAAAAGAAGTAGAGTTAGATCGTGTCGCAGCTATTGTTAATGATGGTGTGGTATTAGAGTCTGATGTTAAAGACCTGATCAAATCAATTAAGCTGCAATCTGAGCGTAACAATCAAGACCTACCTTCAGACAAGGCGATCCGCACGCAAGTAATGGATAAGCTGATTAACGATGCTCTAGTGTTGCAAATTGGTGAACGTATGGGTGTGCAAGTAAGTGATGCTCAGCTTGATGAAACCCTTTCCAACATGGCGAAAGAAAATAACCTAACCTTAGAGCAATTTAGGCAGTCTTTGGTTAAGGACGACGTGAATTACGAGAAATACCGTGAAAGCGTAAGAACTGAATTAATTTCAGGTGAAGTACGTCGTGCAAGTGTTCGTCGTCGTATTTATATTTCTCCGCAAGAAGTTGATAATTTATTACAACTTATGCAAGAGCAAACCAGTAACGATGTTGAATACAACCTAGGTCACATCTTAATTGCCTTCCCGCCAGAACCTACTCAAAAAGATATGACTGATGCACAAGTGCGTGCAGACAAAGTTATTGAGCTACTTAATGGTGGCAGCGACTTCACTAAAATTGCGATTGCCTCATCAGGCGACTCAAACGCTTTATCAGGTGGTGACTTAGGTTGGAAAAATATTAACGAAATGCCAACGTTATTTTCTGAATTAGTGGCAGGACAAGATAAAGGTAGTGTATTAGGACCTATCAGAACAGGTCTAGGATTCAGTATCATTAAAATTATTGATATTCGTGGTCGTGAAGTAGTTGAAGTAGAAGAAGTTAAAGCACGCCATATTTTAATTACCCCTTCAATTATCTTAAGTGAAGCTAAAGCCGAAGCAATGCTAAACGAATTTTTAGTGCAAATAGAAGCAGGTGAAGCAGACTTTGCCGAGCTTGCTAAAGAGCATTCTGACGGACCAACATCAGTTCGAGGTGGTGAATTAGGCTGGGCAGATCCACAAAGTTACGATCCTGCCTTTAAAGACACCTTAGCAAGTTTAAAAGAAGGCGAATATTCAAAACCGTTTCGCTCTTCATTTGGTTGGCATATTACCCAGCTCCAAGAGCGCCGTACGCTTGATGCCACCAAACAAATTAATGAGAACAAAGCTTATCAAATGTTATTCAACCGCAAGTTTGGTCAAGAAAATTCGCGTTGGATGAAAGAAACCCGAGATGAAGCTTTTGTTGAAGTTTTTGATTTAGGTAACGAATAATGACTAAATGCATCGCCGTAACACCCGGCGAACCTGCGGGCGTAGGTCCAGATTTAATGATACGAATTGCCCAACAAGATTGGCCAGTTCAAATTGTTGTAGTCGCCTCGCCTTCGCTTTTATTAGCGCGCGCAAAACAGCTAAACTTACCATTAAGTTTAGTGACATACGATCAAGAAAAAGAAGCACAACCGCAAGCCGCCGGCACACTTACCATTTTACCCGTTGAATTAGCAGAACCGGTAATTCCAGGCGAGCTTAATGAAAAAAACGGTGCTTATGTTGTTGAAACCTTAAAAGTTGCTTGTGATAAAAACATGAGCGGTGAATTTGACGCAGTAGTTACAGGCCCAGTGCACAAAGGGCTAATAAACAAAGCCGGCATTCCATTTAGTGGCCATACCGAATATTTTGCCCATCAAGCAAATTGTAGCGATGTGGTGATGATGCTTGCTACCGAAGGATTACGCGTTGCATTAGTTACCACACATATACCGCTTGCTTACGTATCAAAAGCAATAACGTATGAGCGTTTGCAGAAAGTAACCCGTATTTTAAATGACGATCTCATTAATAAGTTTGGCATTAAAGAGCCAAAAATTTATGTCTGTGGCATCAACCCGCATGCCGGTGAAGACGGCCATTTAGGACGCGAAGAAATTGAAACCATGAATCCAGCACTGGATGAGCTTCGCGCTGAAGGTATGAATTTAACAGGTCCATTGCCTGCTGATACCATTTTTCAAGAAAAATACCTTAATGATGCCGACGCTATTTTAACCATGTATCACGACCAAGGTTTGCCGGTACTTAAATACAAAGGTTTTGGCTCTTCGGTCAATATCACTTTAGGGTTACCTTTTATTCGAACATCAGTAGATCACGGTACTGCACTTGAGTTAGCGGGTACTGATAACGCCGATCCAGGCAGCCTATTAGAGGCAATGCGCAACGCAATTAATTTGGCAAATAACCAATCATGAGTAAAAATTCTCACTTAGGCCATCAAGCAAAAAAACGTTTTGGTCAAAACTTCTTAAATAACGATGCTGTTATTAGCAATATTGTCGATGCTATCAACCCTGAGCCAGGTGAAAACCTTGTTGAAATTGGCCCAGGTTTAGGTGCCTTAACTGAACCCGTTGTAGAACGCGCAGGTGATCTTGCTGTGGTTGAATTAGACCGCGACTTAGCCCACCGTTTGCGCCATCACCCTTTTTTAGCGAAGCATTTAACCATCCATGAAATCGATGCGCTAAAATTTGATTTTGCCCAATTATCTGATGTTGATAATCCGTTACGTATTTTCGGCAATTTACCGTATAACATTTCAACCCCGCTTATTTTTCATTTGCTGACCTTTAAAGATAAAGTGAAAGATATGCACTTTATGTTGCAAAAAGAAGTGGTTCAGCGAATGGCTGCCGGTGAAAACTGTAAAGCCTATGGTCGATTATCAATAATGACACAATACCAATGTCAGGTGATTCCTGTCATGGAAATTGGTCCTGAGCATTTTACGCCAGCGCCTAAAGTTGACTCTGCTATTGTTAGGTTAATTCCGCATAAAGAAATTAAACACCCAGTTAAAGATCTCAAGTTTCTTAACCAAGTATGTTTAACGGCATTTAACCAACGTAGAAAAACCATTCGTAATAGCTTTAAAAAGCTAGTCAGTGCCGATGAACTTGAACAATTAGGTATCGACCCGAGTTTACGTCCTGAAAACATTTCACTTGAGCAATATGTCAATATTGCAAACTTTATTGCAGACAGACCAAACGAGCCTACTGAGTAATTATGCCATACCAACATTTACCGACCGCAGAAGGTGTTGAAGTGTCTGTTGTTAGCAATTACCTTGCAACAGAGTCAAACGCCAAGCAAAATCAGTTTGTTTTTACGTATACCATTACCATTAAAAACAACAGTGATACCCCGGTAAAATTAATGGCTAGAAGCTGGCTGATCACCGACGCTAACGGAAAGTGTACCAATGTAAAAGGTGATGGCGTTGTCGGCGAGCAACCAACCATTGCTGCCAATAAAAGCTATACCTATAGCAGTGGTTGTATTCTTGAAACGCCTGTTGGCACAATGCAAGGTTATTATCAGCTGTATAATAAAGAAGGCGAAGCCGTAAAAGCAGATATCCCAGTGTTTGGTTTATCTGTTCCTAACATTTTAAATTAAGTTAACCCTTATGAGCATATACGTAGTTGGCGATATTCAAGGCTGCTTTAACGAACTGCAAGCCTTGTTAGCTCAAGTTAATTTTGACCCTAAAAAAGATCAACTATGGCCCGCTGGTGATATTGTTGCCCGCGGACCTAAATCCCTTGAAACACTTCGCTTTATCAAATCGCTTGGCGACAGCGCGAAAATGGTGCTTGGCAATCATGATCTGCATTTACTGGCAATATATGCCGGTATAAAAAAAGCAAAGAAATCAGATTTGCTTGAGCCTTTACTTAACGCACCTGATTTAGACGAATTAATCACTTGGCTTGCTAAGCAGCCCTTGCTTAGACAAATTCCGGGTGAAAACACTTTTATGAGCCATGCGGGTATTTCACCGCAATGGACAATCAAGCAAGCAATAGAACAAGCTGAATTTGCCCAGCAATGTTTATCTTCAGCAAAACGCAACACCTGGCTTAAGTGTATGTATGGAGAACAGCCTAACAGCTGGCATGACGCCCATAGCGCTGCAGAAAAGTTCAGGTTCACCATTAATGCCTTCACCCGCATGCGCTTTTGTTTTCCAGACAAGAGTTTAGAGTTTCAACAAAAATCTGCACCAAGCACATTAACCAGCGAATTAACCCCGTGGTACGAAGACAACCCCAATCTAATCAACAATCAATGGCTATTTGGACATTGGGCATCACTAATGGGCAACTGCAGCAATAACAATGCCTATGCACTCGATACGGGGTGTGTCTGGGGCAATCACCTAACCTTACTAAAATGGTCTGATAAAACTGTTTTTAAAGAATTTTCGCAAAATATCGATTAATTTTCCAAATTGGCTAGATCAAGTTGCAATTTTTTTGTTACCTTTAGTTACATGCGACTAAACATTTTCCTTTTTTAGTCGATAACTAACGTAATATTCTTAATAAAAAACGCATAAAAATAATCATTCGACAATTTTGTAAGTTTTTCGTTTGAAACCAACTGGTGGTATATATGAATTTAACGGTAAAAGTGAAAATAATCGGTGGTTTTTCCATCATTGCTTTCTTTTTAATGCTGACAAGTGTGATCTCCCTTAACAACCTCAGCACAATTAACGAATCAACTTTAAAACAAAGTCAACTTGCCATTCCCACCTTAAAAGGCAGTAACCAGCTAGCAAATCAATTAACGCAAATGGGTAACTTGACCCTACGCGGATACTACCAAAGCGAATTATCACCATTAAGTGAAAATGTGGGTGCATTTTCCACTTTAGATGGCAGCTTTACCACGCAACTTAAAAAACTAAAAGCAGTTGTAAAAGACGAGCCAAGTCTCATTGGCAATTTACGCAAGGTAGACGGCGTATATAGCACGATTCAAAACAGCGTCACCAGTGTATTTGATAACCGAAAAATTAGCATTGAACAGTTAAGCCAGTTAACTGAGATGATCGACTTGTTGGAAGAAAAAGCCGATGACGTTGCCACATTATTGCTTGATTTAGCAGACCATGATTTAGCCGATAGCAAGCTGCAACGTGCGGTTGGTCTTGGTGAACAAATCGAAACTTACCTTAATGCGGTGGTAAGTTCTGCCTATGAATTTAGAGACTCGACTAACAGCTCAACCGTTAATTTAATTGAAAGTGAGATTATGGGCTCGTATAAAGAGTCAGTTAAATCACTTGATGATATTGTTAGTGAACTGACCACTAAAGATGAAGTCGATATTGCTGACGAGTTATCAAGCGCATTTGCTGAATTTAGTGAGCTTGTTGATGGTAGCACCAATATCTTTACGCATAAGCAGGCACAACTCAATGGTATTTTACAGGCTGAACTACAACTAAAAGCAGCTGAAGATAACATTAGCAACGCAAATAGCATCTTAGCGACGCAAGTTGACTTGGCTAACAAAACTACAATCGCTGCCAGCGAGCAAGTCGATAGCGCAGTTTCAAGTGGTAATACGCAAACTATATTTATCGCCCTTATTTCTGTTATTGCTGCTGCTGTAATTACCTTCTTCACTGTGCGCAGTATTACCGGACCACTATCTCGTGTTAACGAAATGCTAAACGTTGTCGCCTCGGGTGATCTTTCTCGTAAACTTGACGAAAGCGGTAAAGATGAGTTTGCGCTGTTATCTAAAAACTGTAACTTGTTGATCGACAGCCTGCGTAACCTTATTCAAGGCATCGTTAGCCGCTCAACGCAACTTGCCGCAGCAGCAGAACAAACATCAGCAGTTACTGCGCAAAGTACCACTGCGATTGAAGAGCAGCGTAATCAAGTTGAGCAAGCGGCTTCTGCAACCACTGAAATGAGCAGTACCTCACAAAGTGTTTTATCAAGTGCAAATGATGCGCTAGGTGAAATCAAACAAGCTGACGATGAAGCAGAGCGTATCAAAGTTATTTCAGCGCGTAATCGTAATACGATTGAATTATTAGCCAATGAAGTTGAATCAGCGTCGCAAGTTATTAATAAACTACAGCAAGACAGCGCATCAATTGGTGGCATTTTAGATGTTATTCGAGGCATTGCCGAGCAAACTAACTTACTAGCACTAAATGCGGCAATTGAAGCGGCACGAGCAGGTGAACAAGGTCGTGGTTTTGCCGTTGTTGCTGACGAAGTACGAACACTTGCCAGTCGTACACAAGAGTCGACACAAGAAATTCAAAACATGATCGAAGTATTGCAAAATGGTGCAGGTAAAGCGGTATCGGTTATGAGCACAGGTAAAACACAAGCTGCCAATTGTGTTGAGCAAAGTGAAGAAGCCGATAAAGCGCTTGAAACGATTACTCACGCCGTACATGAAGCGTTCGATCGTAGCTCACAAATTGCAACTGCAGCTGAAGAACAAAGTGTCGTTGCTCATGAAATTAGTGAAAATCTTGAGTCGATTGTGGCCATTGCAGAGCAAACAACGGCTGGTTCGCAGCAAACCGCTTCTTCAAGTGGCGAAGTTGCAAAACTTGCTGAAGAACTACAACAATCGGTACAAGAGTTTAAACTTTAAATCACAAGCTACAAGTTTTAAGCCTAAAGCTTTAAGTAAAAAGCGACAACTAAAAACATTAAGTGCAAAGTGATAGCACAAAATAAAAAGCCTTCGAAATATCGAAGGCTTTTTTGTAACTTTCAGCGATTAACTTTTCGCTTGTAGCTCTTATTTTTTAGCTTCTAGCTTACCACTGTAGCTATATGCTCTAACTGGCTTTGATTCGGATAATATTAGCGCCAAGTGCTTGTAACTTATCTTCGATATGCTGATAACCACGGTCGATATGATAGATACGATCTACTTGCGTTTCAGTTGTTGCCACTAAACCAGCAATCACTAAGCTTGCCGAAGCACGCAAATCGGTTGCCATGACCTGAGCACCATTAAGCTCAGCGACACCATTGGTGATGGCGGTATTGCCTTCTAAGCTAATATCAGCGCCCATACGTTGTAATTCAGGCACATGCATAAAGCGATTTTCAAAAATCGTTTCTGTGGTGGTAGATGTACCTTCAGCTAGCACGTTCATGGTAACAAACTGAGCTTGCATATCGGTAGGGAATGCTGGATGTGGCGCAGTGCGAATATTTACGGCTTTAGCGCGTTGCTTCATTTCCAGCTCGATCCAGTCATCACCAATATTAAGTGTTGCCCCTGCTTCTTGCAGTTTACTGATCACCGCTTCTAACGCTTTAGGATCGGTATTTAGACATTTCACTTTACCTTGCGTAACTGCGGCGGCAACAAGGAATGTACCTGTTTCAATGCGATCAGGCATCACACGATAGGTATCACCAGATAAACTCTCAACACCTTCAATAGTCAAGGTATCAGTGCCAGCACCGCTAACTTTCGCGCCCATGGCATTTAAGCAATTAGCTAAATCGACAATTTCAGGTTCACGCGCCGCATTTTCAATAACAGTGGTACCGTCAGCAAGCGCAGCCGCCATCATGAGATTTTCGGTACCAGTAACGCTAACGGTATCCATGAAGATAGTTGCACCTTTAAGGCGACCATTGTTACGCGCTAAAATATAACCATTTTCAACGTCTATATCAGCGCCCATCAATTTTAAGCCGTGAATATGTAAATTCACAGGGCGAGCGCCAATGGCACAACCACCAGGCAAAGAAACTTCAGCATGACCAAAGCGCGCCAATAACGGACCAAGCACCAAAATAGAGGCGCGCATGGTTTTTACTAATTCGTATGACGCTTTGCAGTGATCGACTTTACTTGCGTCAATCTCCAATTCATTGTCAGAAAGCCACTGCGCTTTTGCACCTAGTTGGTTGATCAACTTCAGTGTCGTTTCAATATCATTCAAACGAGGTACGTTAGTGATCTTAATAGGTGTTTTTGACAATAATGCTGCCATTAAAATCGGCAAAGCAGCATTTTTAGCGCCAGAGATGGTGACATCACCACGTAGTGGATTACCACCAATTATTTTAAATGCGTCCAATATTCTATTCTTACGTTAAGTTGGGTTTAAATTTAATTACAGTGGCAGGTTGAACATTTTGTCACGTTGCCATTGTTCAGTCGTAAACGTTTTGATGGTAACCGCGTGAATTTTGCCTTCTTTAATAACTTCAGCTAAAGGAGCATATACCGTTTGTTGCTTTTTAACACGGCTAAGTTCACCCAAAAAATCAGCAACTGCAATGACAGTACATTGCGAGCCATCAAACTTTACATGTAGTTCGTCTAATTCAAGCGCGTTGTTGATAAGTTGTTCTATTTCTGTGGTTTCCACAATAATTCCCTAATTTTATAAATGCTTGGTGAAAAGCCCTGATTACGCTTGTTGCGGTAATAAGTGCTCTACACCACTTAATTTGGCTAAATTGAGTATATCTTGACAGATATGACTAAACTGTACAGTTACTTGTATTTTAGCGGCTTTTTCTAATACTAAAAACAACCAAGCTAACCCCGCCGTATCAGCTCGTGTTACTTCTTTAAGATTAATAATAATCTCTGGCTGAGCAAGCATGGTTTTAATGGTATTTTTTTTAATTGTTGGCACAGTTTCGCGAGTTAGCTGACCAACAATAGTCGTATTATTTGCGCTAAATGTGAAATCGACAGTCAAAATTTAATTCCGTAATTGATTATAGCTTTTTAAAAGTAATATCACGCGAACTCTTTTCACGCAGCATTTCGGTCACATGGCCTAAGCCTTTTTGACGAATTAAGCTGTTTAACTCTGCTTGTTTGCTGTCTAGTAAACTTATACCTTCAGCAACCATATCAAATGCTTTCCACTGCTTACTTCTTTTGTCGAGGCGCACTTTAAACGAGATATCGATCGGATCACGGTCTGGCGAAATAATCACGGTTTTAATCGAAACGATTTTTTTGCCTTTCACGCTTTTATTTGGTTCAAACTTCACTTCTTGATTGTCGTACAAAGTAAAAACTTGCGCATAAGAGGTGATTAAATAATCACGAAATACCGGCACAAATGCTTTTCTTTCGGCATCGGTCGTTTTCTTTAAGTTTCGGCCAATCACTTTAAATGCCGCATATTTATAATCGATATAAGGCATTAATTCTTCACGAACTATGTTTTTCAGTAAATTTGGATCTTGCTGAATGGCGCTTTGTTCGCTGGCAAAACGGGTAAATGTTGAGTCAGCAACCTGCTCAATCATCTGGTACGGATCTTCTTTGCTAATTTTTTCTGATGCAGCATTAACTGAAAACGTTAAACAAACTGCTGATAATATAACTAATAAACGCGATAACATTTAATCTTCACTCCCTTGGCCAAATAAAAATTGACCGATTAATTCTTCAAGTACGATAGCTGGTTTGGTGTCTTCGATAAAATCACCTTGCGCTAAGGTGTCGACCGATTCATCAACAAAGCCAGGCAATAAACCAACATATTGCTCACCTAGTAGACCGGACGTAAGGATAGATAATGACGACGCTTCTGAAAAAGTGTATTGCGAATAAATATCTAAGGTAACAATTGGCATATAATCTTCTTCATCAAGTGATATATCACTGATGCGACCAACAATAACGCCACCGACTTTAATCGGAGAACGTACTTTTAAGCCGCCAATATTATCAAATTTGGCATACAACTGATAGCTATCGCCACCACCAGAAATTCCACTATCTGCTACTTTCAAAGATAACATCAGCAGTGCGGCAATACCTAAGGCAACAAAAAACCCTACTGCTAATTCAACTTTTTTCGACACCATGTCTTCCACCAAAAATTAATTATAAAGTTGTTCAATGCGCTAATTTGTAAACATCAACGCTGTTAAGATAAAGTCTAAAAACAATACTAATAAAGACGATTGTACCACGGTTGCAGTTGTAGCTTGGCTGATACCTTCAGACGTTGGCATACAGTCATAACCCTTATACACCGCAATCCACGTCACCACAAATGCAAAAACAATGCTCTTTATTGCACCATTTAATATGTCTTGTTCAAATTCCACTTGCGCTTGCATCATCGACCAAAAAGTGCCGGAATCGACGCCGAGCCAACTAACACCTACAAGGTGAGCACCTAAAATACCAACCACCGAAAAAATAGCAGCAAGCAGTGGTAGGCTGATAAAGCCCGCCCAAAAACGTGGTGCAATAACACGCCTTAGTGGGTCTACGGCCATCATTTCTAGCGATGAAAGCTGTTCGGTTGCTTTCATTAAACCAATTTCAGCCGTTAACGCAGATCCTGCACGGCCGGCAAATAACAATGCCGCAACTACCGGGCCAAGCTCTCGTAAAAGACTTAAGGCAACCATAGGCCCTAACCCCGACTCAGCGCCATAATCCACTAATATAGTATAGCCTTGTAACGCCAATACCATGCCTATAAAGCCGCCGGAAACTATAATGATGATTAACGACTGCACCCCAACGGTATACAACTGCTGTACCAATAAAGGCGTGCCTTTCTTGAAATTAGGCAAGTGACCTAAGGCGGAGAATAGTACCATGACTGCTCGCCCTAAACCTGAAATTAAGTCAATGGTAGTTCGACCTAAGTGTTGAATATATTCCATTATTTACTTTCTCGAGCTAATAATTCTTGTTCAAATGGTGGCGCTGGAAAGTGAAATGCCACAGGCCCGTCTGCTTCACCTTTAACAAATTGCTGGACTAGCGGTGATGTTTGCTCAGCAATTTCTTGTGGTGTGCCTTGGCCAATGATTTTCTGTTCCGCAACAATGTAGATGTAATCTGCAATCGACATCACTTCTTGTACATCATGCGAAACCACTACTGACGTTAACCCTAAAGCATCACTTAGTGAACGAATTAAGCGAACGATGACGCCCATTGAAATCGGGTCTTGCCCGGCAAATGGCTCGTCATATAAAATTAATTCAGGATCTAAAGCAATTGCGCGAGCAAGTGCCGCTCGGCGTGCCATGCCACCTGATAATTCGTCAGGGCGAAGTGTTCTTGCGCCACGTAAACCAACAGCTTCAAGTTTCATCATCACCATTTTTTCAATCAGTGTTTCCGAAAGTTGCGTATGTTCACGAATAGGAAAGGCAATATTGTCAAAAACGTTCATGTCGCTAAATAACGCGCCGCTTTGAAACAACATGCTCATGCGTTTACGCACTTCATAAAGCTTTTTGCGTGACATACTGGGAATATTTTCGCCATCAAATAATATTTGCCCAGCATCTGGCTGTAATTGGCCACCAATTAAGCGTAATAAGGTGGTTTTACCAATTCCGCTTGGCCCCATGATTGCCGTCACTTTTCCTTTAGGAATTGATAAGCTGATATTGTCGTAAATAACGCGTTGGTCACGTTTAAACGTCATGTTTTTAATATCAACAAGAATTTCTGACATAGTTATGATTTAAACTTCACTGTTAAGTAAGACGGCAATTAATACGAGCATTAATCGAAGTAAGGCGAAATTCTACCCTAGGCTAAAAAATACTGCATTAGAAAATAGTAATAAAATATGTAAAAGTGGTCTGGTTAAAAAAGTAAAACCAACCAAGATTGGCGATTACTGTTCAAATACTCGTCACTATTGATAATAAAACCGCCGGTAAATTCATTTTTTTTCGTTTTTTTTATAACTTTGCTCATTAAACCTTTTTTTTTGCGGTGCAACGGGCGACAATTTACCGTTATGAACAGGAGTGGTTGATGTTATTTCAAGTTTTTATTCTATTAGTATCTTTAGTTACCTTAGTCTGGAGTGCCGACAAATTTGTTTTTGGCGCCTCGTCGGTTGCCCGAAATTTTGGTATTTCACCAATGATCATTGGTTTAACTATTGTCGCAATGGGATCATCAGCGCCAGAAATGATGGTAGCGGCCTCAGCATCATTACAAGGAAATGCTGATACCGGTATTGGCAATGCCATTGGCTCAAACATTACCAATATTGCCTTAGTACTTGGCTTAACCGCGCTATTACATCCACTTAGTGTTTCGTCATCGACGATTAAACGTGAGATCCCACTCATTTTAGCCATTACGGCACTGGCGTATTGGATGTTATCCGATAGTCATTTTAGCTTTGTTGAAGGGGCCATTTTAATTGCGGGTTTCTTTATCTATATCATTACGCTGTTGGTGATAACCTTAAAACGAGCCAAGAGCAATGTGATTGACGATCCAATGATTATCGAAGCCGAATCAGAAGTACCTGAGGCCGTCAGTACGCCTTGGTCATTCTTTTGGCTTGCCATCGGCATGGTACTGCTGCCTATTAGCGCAAATTACTTAGTCGACTCATCGGTATTTATTGCCAAAGCATTTGGCATTAGTGATTTAGTGATTGGATTAACCGTGATCGCCATCGGCACTAGCTTGCCTGAACTGGCCGCCAGTATCATGAGCATCATCAAAAAAGAAGATGACCTAGCCTTAGGCAACATTATTGGCTCCAATATTTTTAATATTTTAGCCGTGTTATCATTAACAGGATTAATTGCCCCAGGTGATGTTGATGAAAATGCAGCAATGCGTGACGCGCCTTACATGCTTGGCATTACCTTGTTACTCTTTATAATATGCTTTAGCCGAAAATTAGGGTATTTTCGCATTACCCGACTAAAAGGTGCGCTGTTATTATTTTCGTTTATCGCTTATCAAGTTTTACTTTTTAGTCAAATTCAACAATAACGTAGTAAACGCACATGATAAATTTCAAAAAATTAGGCACACAAGTTATTAATATTGAGCAACAAGCTGTTGCTGACTTGCTGACCTATGTCGATGATAACTTCGAACTTGCTTGCCAAGCCATGTTCGATTGTAAAGGGCGAGTCATTGTTGTTGGCATGGGAAAATCAGGCCATGTGGGTGGTAAAATCGCAGCAACACTTGCCAGCACAGGTACGCCATCTTTTTTTGTTCATCCCGGTGAAGCGAGCCATGGTGACTTAGGCATGATCACCGCAGAAGACGTGGTCTTAACAATTTCAAATTCAGGCGAAACCAGTGAAGTATTGGCCATCATTCCGGTCATTAAACGCATTGGCGCCAAACTATTATCGATGACCGGCAATGTCGACTCAACCCTAGCAAAACTTTCAGATGCGCATGTTTGTATTGCAGTTGAACAAGAAGCTTGTCCACTTGGTTTAGCGCCAACATCGAGCACCACTGCAACCCTAGTTATGGGTGACGCCCTTGCCGTAGCGCTGCTTAATGCCCGCGGCTTTACCGCAGACGACTTCGCACTTTCTCACCCAGGCGGTAGTTTAGGCAAACGTTTATTATTGCGCTTATCTGATGTTATGCACACCGGCGATCGTTTACCTGTAGTAAATGATCAGGCAAAAATTAAAGATGCCCTCGTTGAAATGTCGCTAAAAGGTTTAGGGATGACCGCAGTTGTTAATGCCAAAGGTATTTTAGTTGGGCTATTTACCGATGGAGATTTACGCAGAATTTTAGATGCTGAAATAGATATTCATCATGATGCCATTTCCTCAGTGATGACCGTAAAACCCACCACGTCATCAGCCGATGTGTTAGCCGCAGAAGCATTAAAAATAATGGAAGATAAAAAAATTAATGGCTTAATTATTGTTGACGCGCATAATAAGCCTATGGGCGCGATGAATATGCACGATCTACTTAAATCAGGAGTGCTATAAGCAGTGGAAACTCTTTACGGCGACGTTTGCGAGCAAGTATTTGCTCAAGCGAAAACAATTAAACTGTTAATTTGTGATATTGACGGCGTATTTTCCGATGGTCGTATATATTTAGGTAACGACGGTGAAGAATTAAAAGCATTTCATACCAAAGATGGTTATGGCATGAAAGCACTTGTTGCCAGCGGCGTTGATACCGCAGTGATCACTGGGCGAACATCAAACATAGTGGCAACGAGAATGCGCGCGCTGAATGTCTCAGACATTATTCAAGGTGAAGAAAATAAGCTGCCTACTTTGAAGAAACTTATCGCCGAGAAGAATTTAAGCCCTGAACAAGTTGCTTACATCGGTGATGACATGCCAGATCATGCCTGCATGCAATTTGTTGGTTTAGGCATTGCTGTTAACGATGCGCATCCGCAAGTCTTGAAAGACGCCAATTTAGTCACCTTTACTCGTGGCGGTTTTGGCGCAGTACGTGAAGTGTGCGACTTACTGATGACAGCGCAAGGCACATTATCCTTGGCCAGTGGCGCAAGTATATGAACAAACTTAATAGCTTAGCGTTTTCAATTTTTCTAATCGCTGTAAGCACGTATGCTGTGCTTGAGTGGATGGAAAATAAGGATAAAACCGCTGAAGTTATCTCTACCGACTTAGTTCCTGAATTTATCGCTGAGAATTTACAAAGCGACATTTTTAATGAAGATGGTCAACTAAGTTACGTGATTGACGCTCAGCGCATGGAGCACTTTTCTGATCTTTCACTCACTAATTTTGAACTTCCTCGGTATACCTTATATCCAAAGAATAATAGCTTACCGTGGAAAATGAGTGCTAACGAAGCCACTTTGTACGACAATAACCGTGTAATTCTAAAAAATAGAGTACGATTATATGCCACAGATAAAAATAGCTTGATCCAAGAAATAAACGGCAAATATTTAGAATTAGACTTAAATACGAATATTATTAGCTCAGAGCAAACCATTTTAATAAAGGGAAAAGGATTTACCATGTATGGTTCCGGGCTAATAGTTGACTTAAACACAACACAAATGACATTAACTGAACATGTTCAAACTATCTATAAAAAAACCACTAGCTAATTTAATATTAGCAGCGACCATACTAGGTATTTCCCCCCTAGCAATGGCAGAAAAAGCTGATTTTGAGCAAGAAATCACGATCAAATCTATCCGCCAGTCGGGTGATTTGAAAAATAAAATTATCAGTTACCTCGATGATGTCATTATCACGCAAGGTTCACTCGTGATCCGCGCAGATATGGTGCAAGTGCTTAAAAAAGCCGGTACCAATGACGATATTTACATTGCCAAAGGCAAACCTGCAACATTTGAGCAGCGCCTAGAAGATGGCACGCCTATCAAGTTACAAGCAGATGAAATTACCTATCAGGCTAACGAACACACCATTATTATTTCAGGTAACGCGCGACTGAGCCAAGAAGGCAGTGAAGTCTCAGGTAGCAAAATCATCTACAATACGTTAACAGAAAGACTCGAAGCAGAAAGTTATAGTAACGATACAGTCACAACGGTGTTAAAACCAAAAACCAAGGCCAAAGAATAACTATGTCAGCAACGTTATCTGCATCAGGGTTAGCAAAAGCTTACAAAGGCCGTAAGGTTGTTAAAAATGTCAGCTTAAAAGTAAGCTCAGGACAAATCGTTGGCTTACTCGGCCCAAACGGTGCCGGTAAGACCACCTCTTTTTACATGATTGTTGGTTTAGTGCCAAACGACAGTGGCAGCATTACTTTAGATGATGAAAACTTAACTTTACTGCCTATGCACGAACGTGCACGCAAAGGCATTGGCTACTTACCACAAGAAGCATCAATTTTTCGCAAATTATCGGTTTACGATAATATTATGGCGATACTGCAAACGCGAAAAGATCTTTCCGCGGTTGAAAAAGAAGAAAAACTTGAGCACTTATTAGAAGAATTCAACATTTGTCATATCAAAGACAATACCGGTATGAGCTTATCTGGCGGTGAACGACGTCGTGTTGAAATTGCACGAGCACTAGCGGCAGATCCTAAATTTATCTTGCTAGATGAACCGTTTGCAGGTGTCGACCCGATTTCAGTCGGCGATATTAAGAAAATTATTTTACAATTAAAACATCGAGGGATCGGCATTTTAATTACCGATCACAATGTACGAGAAACACTCGATGTATGTGAACACGCGTATATAGTTAGTCATGGTGAATTAATAGCTGAGGGTGACGCCGATCAAATTCTCGCTAATCAACATGTACGAGATGTATACCTTGGTGAGCAATTCACGCTATAGTTATATCCATAGGACAGATTATTTGAACACATGGTAGTTAACTTAGCTCATGATAAAAAATAAAATCAACAGGAAAATGATTACGTAGATGCGCCCTACACTACAACTAAAAATTGGACAACAACTAACCATGACCCCGCAATTGCAACAAGCGATCAAGCTGTTGCAATTGTCGACTTTGGATTTACAACAAGAAATTCAAGAAGCCTTAGAAAGCAATCCACTATTAGAAGTTGACGAAAGTGCTCCCACCACAAAAGACGAGAGCAGTAACGACTTAGAAGAGGCGTTTTCAGCAAATGCCACTGAAGCTGCTCCAGCTGCAACCGATGGTAGTGAAGATTCTGCGCCAACCATAGATGAAATTAGCACCACAGAAGCTATGGATAAAAGCGATATTCCTGAAGAACTCAATATCGATACGACATGGGATGAAAGCTATAGTGCCGGCACCTCAAACACAGGGGTAAGCAGCGCACCTTCTGAAGACTATACTTACCAAGGTGAAACCACCGACTCAATTCAAGATCACCTGCGCTGGCAAATGGAACTAACCCCATTTAGCGATACCGATCTCACCATAGCAACCGCGATTATTGATGCAATTGACGATGCTGGCTACTTAACTGTTACTAGTGAAGATATTTTAGAAAGTGTTGGCATCGAAGACGTTGAGTTAGACGAAGTTGAAGCGGTCATAAAGCGCATCAATATGTTTGACCCTATCGGCGTTGGTGCGCGTTCAATTGCCGAATGTTTATTAATTCAATTAAACCAGTTCGACGATGACACGCCGTGGCTTAAAGAAAGCAAAATAGTCGTTAGTGAACATATTGAATTGCTTGGTAGCCGTGACTATCGTCAACTTATGCGCAAAACGCGCTTAAAAGAAGATCAGTTACGTGAAGTTATTCGCCTAATTCAAACCTTAGATCCGCGCCCTGGCGACAGTGTTATCAAAGAAGATGACCAATACGTTATACCCGATGTATCAGTGGAAAAGAAAAATGGTCGCTGGGTGGTTGAATTAAACCCAGATACTGCGCCAAAGCTTTCGATTAATCAACAATATGCTGCGATGACACGCACTATGAAGTCATCAAACGACAGCCAATTTATTCGCTCAAACTTGCAAGAAGCCAAGTGGTTTATTAAAAGTTTAGAAAGTCGAAACGATACCTTATTAAAAGTGTCAAACTGTATTGTTCAGCGCCAACAAGGCTTTTTTGAACATGGCCCAGAAGCCATGCGCCCTATGGTTTTAAATGACATCGCTGAAGCGGTAGATATGCACGAGTCAACCATTTCTCGTGTTACCACACAAAAGTATATGCATACGCCAAGAGGAATTTTTGAGCTTAAATTCTTCTTTTCAAGTCATGTTAGTACCGAGAACGGGGGAGAATGTTCATCAACAGCTATCCGCGCATTAATCAAAAAACTTATTTCTGCGGAGATCCCATCGAAACCATTAAGCGACAGCAAAATGGCGGAAATATTAGCAGAACAAGGTATTAATGTCGCAAGGCGTACTATAGCCAAATATCGCGAGTCATTGTCTATACCGCCTTCAAACCAACGAAAAAGCTTACTTTAGTAACTAATTTATGAGGATTTAAGTCTATGCAAATCAATCTTACTGGACACCATGTAGAAATTACAGACTCTTTACGCGACTACGTAAACGAAAAATTTGCTAAATTAGAGCGTCATTTTGATCACATCAATAACGTATACGTTGTACTAACCGTCGAAAAATTAAATCAAAAAGCTGAGTCAACGGTGCATTTAAATGGCAGTGAAGTTCACGCATCAGCTGTAAACAGTGATATGTACGCCTCAATCGACGCACTAGTTGATAAATTAGATCGTCAAATCCTTAAATATAAAGGCAAAATTAGCCAGCACTAATTAACCCCAGCCATAAAAAATTATGAAGTTCCAAGACATTTTAACCCTAAACTGCACTCACTGTGCAGTTTCAGGGTCAAGTAAAAAACGTATTTTAGAACAAATATGCCTTACCGCGGCAGAACAGCTCGACGATATTTCGCAACAAGAATTATTAGAAAGTTTGATGGTACGCGAAAGAATGGGCAGCACAGGTATTGGCGGCGGCATTGCCATTCCACATGGCCGACTCCCCACTAGTTCAAAAATAGTGTGCGTGGTAGTCACCTCTGCGGAAGCCATTGCTTTTGACGCTGTCGACAACCGTCCAGTGGATATTTTTATTGCCTTATTTGTGCCTGAAGCAAGCTGCAAAGAACATTTAAATACGCTGCAAAGCATAGCAAAACTCTTTAGTGACAAACAAATTTGCAAAGGCGTTCGAAGCTGCACCACCGACCAGGAATTGTTTGAATTTATTCAACAACAATAAATAAATGAAGTTAATCATAGTAAGTGGCCGTTCAGGGTCAGGAAAGTCTGTTGCCTTAAGGGTTTTGGAAGATTTAGGCTATTATTGCGTTGATAATATCCCCGTTAACCTGCTACCCGCCCTAACCCATACCGTGATTAACGACTATGAAAATGTTGCGGTTAGCTTAGATGTGCGTAATTTGCCCGAGTTACCCAGCGATGTCTCAGAGATTATCGATTACCTGCCAAACGCGGTTGAGCTTAACATTGTTTATTTAGACGCTGATGACGGTGATTTAATTCGCCGCTTTAGCGAAACTCGTCGCTTGCATCCGTTAATCAGACAAAACATCGCCCTCGATCAAGCGATTGCGTTAGAGAAAAAGTTATTAGAGCCAGTTTCAAGCCGCGCAGATTTATATATCAATACCAGCCAGTTAACGCCGCATCAATTAGCTGACTTGGTCAGAGAACGTATATTAGGTAAAAAAACCGGTTCTATGGTGGTAGTGTTTGAATCTTTTGGTTTCAAACATGGTGTGCCTGCCGATGCCGACTATGTATTTGATGCGCGCTTTTTACCAAACCCGTTTTGGGATAAGTCATTAAAAGGACAAACCGGGCTAGATCAACCGGTGCAAGATTTTTTAGCAAGCCAACCGATTGTCACTAAATTCATTTGGCAAATAAACAGTTTTATGATGACCTGGTTACCACATTTAGAGCGTAACAATAGAAGTTATGTCACCATTGCTATTGGTTGTACCGGCGGTAAACATCGCTCAGTTTATATTGCAGAACTTTTAGCGAACAACTTAAGAAAAGACCGTGAAGATGTGCAATCTCGCCATCGTGATATTGAAGTAAAATCCACCTAATGTTTAGGTACAGATGATGCCAAAATTAGAAAAAACACTCATTATCACTAATAAATTGGGCTTGCATGCACGAGCTGCGACTAAGCTTGCGCAGCTTTGCCAAAACTACCGCGCGAGTGCTCACATTACGCTAGACGATAACCAAGCCGATGCAAGTAGCATTATGGGCTTAATGTTATTAGCCGGTAGCCAAGGAAAAGAAGTCACGGTAACCACCGAAGGCGAAGAAGCACAACAGGCACTTACCGCCATATGTCAGCTTTTTACCAACAAGTTCGACGAAAGTGAATAACAAATCCGTATCTACTTATTTAGTCGAATAAAAAAGCTGAAAAAACCTCACAGTTAAGATAAACTTTGCCTAGGTACGAAAGAAAAAAACACCTTGGTATTTCAATAAAATAGGCTTTCGCATACCACCGAAACAAATAACCTTTTCGCATTAACGGCACAGGATTGGTTTATGCCGGAAATTTCAGAACAAGAATATACTCAGCTAAGGCTACAACAGGTCAATGACGCTCTTGGTAGCGGCATGTTTGTGCATGTGCGTAAGTTATTGCAAAACATGCCTGCCTACGATCTTGCCTTAATTCTTGAGTCTTCTCCTGCGAAAAGTCGTAATGTATTGTGGCAATTAGTCGACCCCGATCATCACGGTGAAGTGCTTGAAGAACTAAATGAAGAAGTTCGTAAAGGCATTCTAAAAAGCATGCGTCCAGAAAAGCTAGCTGCGGTTGCAGAAGGCATGGACGTTGATGATTTAGCTGAAGTTTTAAGAACCCTGCCCGATAGCGTTTATCAAGAAGTACTGAGCTCGATGGACTCTCAAGATCGAGGCCGAGTAGAAGCCGCTTTATCTTATGAAGAAGATACTGCCGGCGGGATCATGAACACCGATACCATTACCATTCGCCCAGACGTAACGGTTGATGTGGTATTGCGCTATTTACGCTTAAAAGGCGAACTCCCCGACGCAACCGACTCCTTTTATGTGGTCGATCGCAAAGATTATTTTGTTGGTGCCGTCACGCTAGCATCAATTGTTACCGCAAAACCCGAAGTTATCGTCTCAACACTCATCGATGAAGACATTGAAGCGGTGAATGCTGATATGGATGAAACCGACGTCGCGCAATTATTTGAACGTTATGATTGGGTTTCTGCTCCTGTTATCGACAATGAGGGCCACTTGCTCGGTCGTATCACCATCGACGATGTTATCGATATTATTCGTGAAGATGCTGAACATAACATGATGACCATGGCGGGTTTAGATGACGAAGCGGATACCTTCGCCCCAGTTATCAAAAGTACGCAACAGCGCTCTATATGGCTCGGGGTGAATTTAATTACCGCTTTGCTTGCTGTTGCCGTGTCGAGCATGTTTGAAGGTATTTTAAGCCAACTGGCGATTCTTGCAGTATTAAACTCACTCGTGCCAAGCATGGGCGGTGTTGCTGGTAATCAAACCCTGACACTGGTTATTCGTGGTATGGCTTTGGGTCATGTCGGTGAAAGTAACGCCCGCTCATTACTGTATAAAGAATTATTTGTCGGTATTTTAAATGGTGTGATTTGGGCGCTACTTATTGCAACGGTTGTTGCCTTGTGGCAACAAAATTTGCTGTTAGGCGCGATTATCGCTTTTGCCATGTTAATGAATATGACCGCAGCAGGTATAGCTGGGGTGACCATTCCATTATTATTAAAGAAAATGAATATAGATCCAGCATTAGCGGGCAGTGTAATTTTAACCACAGTGACTGATGTGGTCGGAATATTTGCCTTTTTAGGTACAGCAACCTTATTGTTAGGCTAACCGGCAATTTCTTAGTGTAAAAACCAATGCCGACAAGCTAATCGACAACTCAATACCTACAAACTAAGACCGTTAACCTAGTGTGAGAACATAGTGCCGTGAGTACATAGTGCAGTGAATATAGTTCAGTTAGCTTAATAACAGCACAATGCTAAATTAAGCTAATGGGACTAAGCGCACTTCAATGGCAAAACTAGTGTGACGCAGCAGCAACACTTTTATCTTTAACATCTTCATCTTGAGCCGGCTTCTCTTTTGCTGCCGACTTATCATCAGTCGTATCGTTTTCTACCTTAGTGATAGCTTGATGCTGATGCTCTGCTTCAGAGTGATGCGCTTCTGGATGAAGGTCAGCAGGATCATAAGGAAGGCCCGCCTCTTTTGCCCTTAACGCCTGAGCAACCTTTACTAGCCCCTCAAATCCACAAGCTTTAGCAGGTTGTATCACAACCATGGCAATTATGGCGACTACAGCGATAATGAGCCCTTTTTTGACGCCCTTCATAATGTCTGATTTTTGATTCATAGTTGTTTCCAAATTAACGCTGCTTCTGCCACTTTTATTGCGGTACAAGCAATAACTTCATTTATTATAACAAGGGTGGTCCCTAAATAATGACCAACCTAGGCTGTGGTGACCACTAAAAAACTGGTTAAGCAAATTATGATCGACATAATTAATTTATGCTGATGTTTTTTAAGTTTAGAGTAAAGAGACATAAAAATTCGCCTTCACGGGAACAATTCAGAAAGTGCAGTACCAAGACTGCACTTTGTATAACGATTAAAACGCTTGGTTTAGTTTCAAATAAAGCGAGTTTTCATCTTCACTGGTTCTAACCAGGTCTAAGCGTAAATCGATACCGGTTTTTTCTTGAATCGCATAACGAATACCAACACCTGCAGCTGAATACCAGCCGTCATCGTCACGCGAGTTACCGTCTGTACCATATGAACCACCTGATAAGTTAGCAACACCTGCAAACGTGGTTAACTTAAACTTGGTACCTTCTACAACATAACGATACTCAGCTTGTGCACCTGACATATAACGGGCTTTAAATTGTCCACCAGGGAAACCACGTAACAAGTCTTTTCCTGATAAGGTAGGCAATGAAACGTCAGGGGTTTTTTCACTAGCGTATTGACCAAAAAATTGCATTGCCAATACATCTTGGCTCTTGAAACCTTTCGCGTAATGGCGCGCATCAACAGTTAATAAGGAAAAATCATCTTCAGCCCCTAACATTTCAGGGTTAGCCACTGCGCTAATGCTCACTAACGAAGAGCCTTGCGGGAAATATTTATTTTTACGGGTATCGTAAGTCATGTTTAAACCAACGCCGCCCATGCGTACATCGGTAATACCGTTGTCTTTAATAAACTGCTCACCAGCATCGTTAGTCGCATTGTATTCAATATCAATATAAGTGAGCGGCACACCAAAATAGAAATCGCCAAACGAGTTCATAATAAAAGTTTGCTTAGCTAAAATTTTATTGGTGTTATAACCTACATCAACACCATCTTCAGTAAAGCCATGGTTAATATTAGCAAGGGCAAAAAAGGATTGAGAATTGATATTGTTGCCATCAAGCCACGCATTGTTATTAATGCTAATGTCGTAGCTGTCGGTTTCAGAGTACTGACCGCTTAAACGTAATTGTGATTTTGACGATCCTTCATCGGTATCATAAAGGTAAGATACTGCGCCGCCGATACCTGCACCCATTAATGGCGTACTGGTTAATAAAGGCACAAATTTAAGCGCAGACTCTTCGACTTCACTTGCTGCCGCTTGGGCTTTAACTTTGTCTTTATCCGCTTCAACGGTCTGATTTTCAGCATAAGCATGGCTCAATGATGAAAATCCTAACCCGATCACAACAAGCTTAGCGATTAAGCTAACTTTACTTTTAACGCTTGACATTTCTCACTACCTTTTACTTTTTTATTCATTGAACACTCTACAAGAGACAGATAAAAAAACTGTAAACCAGTGGTAATTAAGCTTACTGTATTGTTTCCTAGCACAGACAAAAGCAGCTTGATGAAACAAAACACCTACACAGTACGAGTAAAATGATCTCGATGTGTATCAATTTCAAAATAAACATTGGTGACATTTATCACTTAACAGACTTGTTCACCTGCAAAGTCCTAAGCAGGTCACTTTTAAGTTGACGGAAGGAATAAGCTTTTACCTTATTTTCATCATTGATTGAGCTCTGGATAAGCAGTCAAGAATGTAACAGGAAGCATGACAAACTCACTCAATACAGGCAAAATACCGTATAGGTCATTTATTGGTTAACATGAATTATGTGTTATTAAACTGGCTTAATATTGTTAACTTATTTTTAATGCAAAAAAACATGATCTGATGACACAAACACCAAACTTAATTGCACTGACATTTTCCTTAATTGTATTGACTTTTAGCTGGATGGCTCGAGGTGAAGCAAGCTTAAACCTGTGCGTCATAGATACTAGCCAAGCTAATAAAGAGCAAGCAGTTGAGCAGCCATTCAATCATAAATTATTAGCCGATCGCGATGCGTTATTAGCCGTGATTAAACAGCGCTTTCAGTCCTTTGACATCACCGTAAATCATATAGCAACCTCAACCTGGGCACGCAGTTTCGAAACCGCTAAAAATGGTGGGTGTTTAATTGCTGGCATGTGGAAAAATGCCGAAAGAGAAAAGTTATTTTATTTTTCTAAACAGCCGATAAGCCAGCAACAACTTGGACTTTTTATCAAAACAGGAAAAATGTTGCCAGCAGACAAAAATGTAGTACTAGCTGTACAGCGAAGTAGCTATATTTCACCGACAATTAAAGAAAAAAATTGGCAAATACATTTTGTTGATACCATTGAGCAAAGCTTAAAGATGCTCAACGCAGAAAGGGTTAATCTTATTTATGGGGATACGGCTCATATAGGTTTTTTAATTAGCCACAATGAAGGGTATGCCAATCGATTCGAAAAAATCAGTCCGTTAATTGAAGTTAAAAAAGCCTATTTAGCGATCGCAAAATCAGTACCTAATGCCAAACAGATAATGTACCAATTTGACCAAAGTATGATTAAAAAAGGAGAAGGAATTGAGCCTTAACTTATCTGGATATTAAAGCTCATTATTAATAATTTACACCCCAGCGATTTGCAACTCTTCAACTAAAATAGAACCGGTGCGAATACTGCCGTGCATATCGGTATCAGAGCCAATAGAAACAATACCCTTGAAGATATCTTGTAAACTGCCGGCAATGGTAATTTCAGCCACTGGATAGGCTATTTTGCCATTTTCAACCCAAAAACCTGCTGCGCCGCGTGAATAGTCGCCATTCACCACATTCACACCTTGGCCCATCAATTCAGTCACTAAAAGCCCAGTACCAAGTTGCTGTAACATGGCTTCAAAATTACCACCATTGGCAGAAACAACCCAGTTGTGAATGCCACCCGCATGGCCTGTGGTGGTCATGCCAAGTTTACGCGCAGAGTAACTGGTTAATAAGTAGGTGTCTAAAACACCATTGGTAATGATATTGCGATCTACTGTATTTACACCTTCGCTATCAAAGGCGCTACTGGCCAAAGCTTTTAATAAGTGCGGACGCTCTTCAATGGTTAAAAAATCAGGGAAAATTTGCTGACCTAAGGCATCTAATAAAAACGATGATTTGCGATATAAATTACCGCCACTAATGGCTGAAATAAAATGACCAAACAATGAATTAGCAATATCGGCGCGAAATAATACCGGCACTTTACCTGTGGCAAGCTTTTGTGCGCCAAGTCGAGATAAGGCTTCGCTAGCGGCTTTTTTACCGATCGCTTCAGGACAATCTAATAAATTAAAATCGCGGTTTACGGTGTACGCATAGTCGCGTTGCATATCGTCATTTTCACTGGCAATCGCAACACAACTTAAACTATGTCGAGAACTTGGATACCCTACCAGTTGACCATGAGTATTTCCGTAAACTTTAAAACCTTCGTAACAAGCAAGCGAAGCACCATCAGAATTAGTAATACGTGGGTCAAATGCAAGCGATGCATCTTCACATTGCTTAGCAAGCGCTATCGCATTGTCAGTGGTCATTTCTTTTGGGTGAAAAAGATCCAAATCGGGCGGTGTCATGGCTAAAAGCGCTTTATCTGCCAGCCCTGAAAATTCATCAACTGAAGTATATTTGGCAATATTGACCGCAGCTTGAACAGATTGATTAAGCGCTTCTTGAGATAAATCTGCGGTTGAAGCACTGCCTTTACGACCTTCTTTATAAACAGTAATACCCAGTGCGCCATCATTAGTAAATTCAACAGTCTCCACTTCCCCCATGCGCGTACCAACACTTAAACCTTGTTGGCGACTCATGGCAACTTCGGCACTGTCAGCACCTAATTTAACGGCTAGCTCAAGTGCTTGAGCAACACGTTCTTCAACTTGAATAAGCTGTTTTGCAATACTATCTGTTTCAGTCATATTATTTATTTTACTCATTTAAAGAAGCGAAATAACAAAGTGATTTATTATTGATCTTTTTCGCGAAAGCCGGTTTGTTGTATACTATGGCTATTATTACTTAATAGTTAACATTATGCCCCAGTCTGCCAATGATATCGATGAATTCGATGAAGAATTAAAAAGTAAATCTGAAATAAAAAGAGAAATGCTGCAATTGCAAGATTTTGGCTTCAAATTAGTGAAGATGTCAAAGCACCAACGTAGCAAGTTGCCATTAACTGATGAACTAAAAGATGCCTTAGTTTTGGCTGACAAAATTCTTAATAAGCATGAAGCATTACGCCGCCACGTTCGCTATATTGCTAAGGTATTGTCAGAAACGGATTTAGCGCCAATCAACCAAGCGCTCGACGTAATGGCCAATAAACATCAGCAAGAAACCGCTAAGTTTAATCACTTGGAAAACCTTCGCGACGCCTTAATTGAGCAAGGCAACGATAAAATTGAAAGCTTACTGAATGAAACACCAAGCTTAGAACGTCAAAAATTGCGACAGTTAGTTAGACAAGCTAGCAAAGAAAAGAAAGCTGAAAAAGTGGGTAAATCAACCCGCGATTTATTTAGCTACTTAAAAGAACATATTAGCTTTTAATACTAGGCAATATTGGTTTACATCAAAAAACTAGCAAGAAAATGAACACTTGCTAGTTTTTTAGCCAAAAACGAGTAAGCTTAAATAAAGAGCTTTTGAGTACTTTATGATGACGCTTACCGATACAAATGATCTAAAACCTACCACCAACAAAGCTGCTGCCAATGCGGCGATGGCTTCATTATTAAATTTAACCTTTTTACCGGCAATAAGTTTTCTGTGGCTAATACTGCAACGTCATAAACATGCGGAAGGCACACTGGCGGCTTATCACATTAATTTTGCCATTAAGCTCAACCTAATCGCCGCGTTTTTTTTAGGGGTTGTCACATTATTAATGATCGCCTTAGGTGGATTTAATTCCGCGTGGACTTGGGTTTATGTCATTAGTTATTTCACCCTTATCCATACGGTATTTATTGTCTTTGCTGTTTGGTCTGTTACCTGCGCTTGGTCAAATAAAAAAGTCTTTAAAGATAAAGCTAGCAAATAGCCTTAGCACAATTTCGCCTTGCAATAATCGACTGCTGACAACTTGCAAGCCAATACCGGTCAACTCAATCATAAATTCTCAAGTAGCCGTTACTAAGCAATTGATCTATCGGTGTATATAAGCTTATATGCCACAGTCTCAATTTCTTCCTCACATAGCCATCATTCACAGACGGCTAGCTACAAGTCACAAGTCACAAGTCACAAGTCACAAGTCACAAGTCACAAGTCACAAGATGTAATAAAACTACATTAACATTTTAAAGCACGCCTAAAACTTGCTTAAAACAGAAATATGTTGTAAAAATACTACAGACAACTAAGAAAGAGTGGTGAATTTACCCAAGGTGGTCATTCACCGTTTTAATTAGCACAGTCATTAAGATCAGTAATTAAAGTGAAAGCTGATCAAGGTTTAACCAAAAGAGAGGCACAAAAATGAGTGATATTAATGCACTAGCAAATAACAATAGTACTGCTGAGACAGTTGAGTTTGATTACGATAATTCAGATTGGCCTAGAGACTTTGACATTCGCATCGAAAAAGCCGAACAAAGAGAAGTATTAGAAAGTATTTAACCTTTCAGTAATAAAAAAGCTGAACATCTTAAAACACTCATGTGATTAAGAAGTTCAGCTTAGTAATTTCTTGATAGCAATTAAGTCAATCTTATCTACTATTACGATTTATTCTTACGGCTTACTATTGCGTGCCACCAATAGTCATTTCATCTATTTTTAATGTTGGTTGACCCACACCAACAGGAATACTTTGACCGTCTTTGCCACAAACGCCAACACCGGCATCAAGCGCTAAATCATTGCCAACCATGCTCACTTGTTGCATAGCTTCTGGACCACTGCCAATTAAGGTTGCTCCTTTGACTGGTGCGGTAATTTCACCATCTTCAATTAAGTAAGCTTCTGAGCTGGTAAATACAAATTTACCAGAGGTGATATCAACTTGGCCACCGGCAAAATGCGGTGCGTAAATACCTTTTTTCACTGACTTAATAATATCTTTTGGATCATGCTCGCCAGCTAACATATAGGTATTGGTCATTCTAGGCATAGGTAAGTGCGCGTAAGACTCACGGCGACCATTACCTGTTGGCTTAACCCCCATAAGTTTGGCGTTTTGCTTGTCTTGCATATAGCCTTTCAAAATACCATTTTCAATCAACACATTATATTGACCCGGTGTGCCTTCATCATCGATATTCACCGAACCACGACGATTAGCTAAGGTACCATCATCAACAATAGTACAATGCTCAGACGTTACCCTCTCGCCGACTTTGCCAGAAAATGCCGATGAGCCTTTACGGTTAAAATCACCTTCTAAGCCATGACCAACCGCTTCATGAAGTAAGACTGCCGGCCAGCCTGAACCTAGCACTACAGGCAACATACCAGCAGGTGCATCAATAGCAACTAAGTTAACCAAGGCTTGCCTTACCGCTTCTTCGGCGTAATGTTTATAACGAACTTGGTTATTGTCCATTTCGAAAAAATAACTGTAATCTGTTCGTGCGCCACCGCCACCGGTACCACGCTCACGCTTACCATTGTCTTCAACTAATACTGAACAATTTAACCTAACTAATGGGCGAATATCGGTCGCATAAGTACCGTCACTTGCCGCTACTAATATTTTTTCATATACGCCAGATAAGCTCACAATCACTTGCTTTACGCGCGCATCTTGGGCACGTGCATGTGCTTCAACTTCGTGCAACAAATTAATTTTTGCTTCTTGTGCTAAAGAGGCGAGCGGATCGACAGATTGATAAATTTCAATCGGTTGCGACTTACTAAACACTTTAATCGTTGCTGATTGCTCAGCGTTGGCAATGCCTTTTGCGGCATCTGCCGCTTTTTTAAGTGCTTCAGGGTTTATATCATCAGAATAAGCGAAACCTGTTTTTTCACCTGATACAGCGCGCACGCCAACACCACGCTCAATATTATATGAACCTTCTTTGACTATGCCGTCTTCAAGCATCCAAGATTCATGTCGGCTTGACTGAAAATACAAATCAGCTAAATCAACTTTACGCTGATAAATATTATTTAAAGTTTGGCTTAGTACTGCATCATCAATTTGACTATCAGCTAAGAGCTCGCGCTCAACATTATTCATATGATATTAACTCTGTTTTAAATTGGTTATGTTGTGATACCGGTATGCTTGTTCTAATCTGTTCTAATTCTTGGCGGTCAAATAAAGCGCTTACTGCGCCTTGACCTGACGCTTTAACTGACAAAATTTCTCCCCAAGGGCTAATGATCATACTATGCCCCCAAGTTTGTCGGCCATTTGCATGCTCACCTTCTTGTCCGGCCGCTATAACATAGGCTTGATTTTCAATCGCCCTTGCCTGTAATAATGGCTGCCAGTGTGCTTTGCCAGTAACGCGAGTAAAAGCACTTGGCACACAAATAACATCGGCACCTTGGCTTCGTAACTGGCGAAATAACTCAGGAAAGCGCAAGTCGTAACACACTGATAAACCTAAAGTGACCTGTGCTGTTTTAACCACTTCGACGGAAGTACCAGCTTGAGTATACTTGGATTCAAGATAGTTTTTCTCGTTATCTTGCACTACCACATCAAATAAGTGGATTTTATTATATTGTTGAATAAGCTCACCTTGCGGTGAAAACACACAACAGCTATTGGTAAACTTGTCACAAGCCTCTGATAGCAAAGGCATAGTGCCAGCCACTAAATACACCTTGTATCGTAGTGCCAGCTCAGCTAATGCTTGCGTTAGTTGTTCGGTTTTTAATGTATCTTTTGCAAGTTGTAATTGCTGACCATCTGAGCCACCAAAATATAAACAGCACTCAGGCAACACCACTATATGTTCATCGGCTTTAGGTAACTGGCTTAGCTCATATTCAATTGCCGCCAGATTTTCATCAATATCTGGCGTCGAATTTAGCTGAATTGCCGATAACCTAACCATTGCCATCGCCCTGCAAATAATTATTTTCTTGATACAAATTTTTCGTTTTTATTTTATCTTTTGACCCATCGGAAGCTTCAGCAGGTATTGGAGCGTTATCTGGCGTTGTCAGTGGCTCGGCGCTATTATCCACCACAGTTGGCGGTGTTGAACGGCCAACACTTATGTCCATTGTTTTGCGGTTAACTTCTTTAAAATTAGGCTCATCAATAGTGCCGGTAAGCTCAAAATTAAACTCTGATACAACTTGCGAGGTCATCACTTGATCGATGGCAATACCGGCTAGAAAAACGGCGGGTTGCAGCGTTGCAATCCATGCTAGAACAGGCAAGCTCGAGGTTAAGTTGGGTTTATAGGAAAGGCTGTAATCTAATCCGCCAAGCTCAAGGTTGGTATTACCTTTCATAATTAAATCGCCAGCAGCGCCATTCATTTTGACATTGTTGGTATACAAATAACCGTCTTTAAGGTCAAAATCTCCGTTAATTGAGCTGTAAAACATGCCATCGCTGAAAATATCACGAAAATCTAAGGTAAGTTTTCTAACTAACGACTGAAGGCTCAATACAGAAAACAAGCGTGCAGAGTCGCCGACATCTGCTAAATAACCATCATCTAAATTGACGGAAAGACTGCCGTTAATCAACGACAAGCTGTAATCTTGAGGCGCACCTTGCCAGCTCACAGCAAAGTTAGCCTCTCCACCGCTTTCTTTGGTCATAGAGGCATAATTAAATTTTTCCAGCTCTGTTTCAACGTCGTGGACAGACAATTCACCAATTAACTGAGTTTTTGAGCCTTGCTGGTTATGCTCCCAGTCCATATCAAAAGTTAATTCGGACTTATTGCGCTGAGCACGAAACTGTTTAATGACTAACTTATCTGGCTGCTGACGCTCTACGGTAAAATCAACTGCACCTAGGTCTAAATAACCGACCTTTAAACTGTCACTGTGAAAACTCACCGGTGGCATGTTAGCAAAAACTTTATCATTTAATGCCAAAGTCTCTTGCACTAAGGCCTCTGGAGCCACCGAATGGTTTGATTGAGGCGATAACTGCTGATCTTTAGTTTGGGAAATTTGCTTAGCGAGCGCATCAGTATTTTGTATATCTTGGTTGGTGTCTTCTTCATTAGCAGGAAGAT
This sequence comes from Thalassotalea sp. PLHSN55, assembly GCF_052030545.1. Lineage (NCBI taxonomy): Bacteria > Pseudomonadati > Pseudomonadota > Gammaproteobacteria > Alteromonadales > Colwelliaceae > Thalassotalea > Thalassotalea sp. PLHSN55. Next base: position 156,460 of record NZ_JBPDIH010000006.1, read on the forward strand.
GAATAAAGTCTGCATTAACGTCAATGCCTTGCTCTAACCAGTTTGGGTAAAACTTAATTTGGGTACGCGCTTCTTTGGCATTAAATTGCAATAACCACCAGCTTTGTTTATCCAATAAGTTAAACGAAACATGATTAAGCGGCTGACCAATAACGTCTAACTCAGCAATTGTGCCACGAATACGCTCGGGCACTGGAAACAATGCATCTCTTTTAGGTGTCGGTGGCTGATGTAAAGTCAACAAATCACTGCTTGGCTCTTCTGCAGCTTTGGCCTCTGACGATAAAGTGTCTAAGATATCGGTAATAAACGGTTGCCACTGCGCTAAGCTCGCTTGTTCAAGCTTAGTGGTAATATGAAAGCCATCCATCGGTAACAGCATTTGCTCATCACCAAGCACAAGGTGTGAGCGGGAGAACTGAGCATTTTGATGTTCTAATACGCCATAAAAGCTAAGTTGCTCACCTAAGGTTGCATTAAAGGTTGATTGTTCAAGATGACCATCAACTTTAACGTGTAACATTTTTTCATCATCAATCGCTTTAAAATAAGGCGCGGGTAAATTTAATTGCGCCTGTTTTAAGTTAGAATCTATGGTTAAATCATAAGAAAAACCACCACCTTGGTGATTATGCAGATCGAGCTTGCCTTGCCATGCCAACGCACCTTCACTATAGCTTTGCATTAACTCAGGCACATGTTGCTGCCATTGCTCTTGTTGCCACAGCGCATCAATTTCAATGGCAGTATTATAATAATCTTGTACTTGCTCGGCCTTGGCGCTTAACGTCATTGGCATACCGAGCCAGTTTGCGTTTAAACCATTAACGGCAATAACGTCGTTTTTAAAGCTAAGTTCACCCGTTGCTCCGCTAAAGTTCATTTGCGGCGCAGCAATAGCAATATCGTTGTTATTAAATTGAACTAAACCACTGGCAACGACTTGCTCAACATTTTTTAAAGGCAGGTTCAGATTAAACCACCCTGAGATCGGCTTGCTAATTTTAACGTGTTCTAAGGTAGCACCAACACTGTCTTTAAGTGAACTTGCCAACATTAAATTAGTCACATGCTCAGGCGCGGCTTTATTTATATCAACATCAACCGTTAAAATACCTTTGCCAAAATCAGCAATCGCCGCTTCAACGCCAGTTACGTCAAGCCCGGTTAATTGACCCGCTCGACCGGTAATTAACATGCCATTGTTGGTAAAGTTCAGATTGGCTGAAAAGTTTTCAATCGCCGGCCATTTGCTATCAAAAACAAAAGTACCATCGGTTAATTCGGCATCCACAACAAAAATACCTTCAGGCTCTGTAAACGGGAATTTAGCAAAAGGTCCATTAAATAAAACCTGTGCTTGTGCTATTTTTCCGTCAACAATACCGGTGTTGAGATAATTAACCAGATTTTCCCCCATCAATAAATGCGGGTAATAATGCTCGGCAACACTGGCATCGCCATCTTTTACTGAGGCAAGCAAGGCCATTTCGGCAAGGCCTTCACTCGGTAGCGATACGCGCACATCGGCCGACAACGTCAGTTCATCAGAGGCAAGCTTAACATCAGTTGCATCAAGCGTTATACCTTGCTCTTGAAAACGCACCAACACTTCGCTGGAAATAGCATTGTAAGGAATAGGCTTGATAAAATGTTTATCAAAGTCAAGTGCGCCATCTGTCGCGCTAAGAGTAATTTTCAGAGTGTCTTTTGAAAATAGAATATCGCCAGATAAGTTATCCATACCTGGAATGCCTTGGCTAAATTCAGTTGATGTATCACTAAAGCTGGCTAACGCTTGAACTTGGTCATCTTGCACTTGAAATTGCACCTCAGACAAGTGCCCTTTTAGATCAAGTTCTGCGATAAGTTTTCTAGTTTTTTCTTGTTCAACCAGCAAAGGAATAACTTGCGCGGTGCTTGCTAAATCAATATCAGACACATAAGCAAAAAGCCCTTGCTGATTTTGGTTTACTTCGACAGTTAATGGTCGCCATTGCAAATCATTAACGCTTAAATTAAGTGATGAAGTGGTTAAATTAAATCCGTGTTCCGTAGAATGGTCACGCTTAACCATAATATGACCTTGAGTTAAATCTACCGATTGCTCAATGCCTTTATCTCGCCATGAAACTTGGTTATCGCCTAACTTTACTTGCAACGATTGCGCTAAGCCTTTTTTATAGGTTAACCAGGCGTCAAAATTAATATCTGAGTCAGTTTTTTCATTTTCAATCACAAAAATACTGTCTAACCACGGGGTGATATTTAGCTGATTCGCTTGCAAATATATCTGACCATCAAGCTTACTTTTATCGCCACCTTGCAGATCAATTAACAGCTTTAAATGATCTGAACTTAAACCACCAATACGCACATCGCCACTTGCTTGGTGGCGCTCGCCGCTATTAAGCCAATTGAGATGATTAATTAAAAAGGTGTTTTCGGTATCTTCATTTTTTCGCACAACGATTTCACTGTCGGTTAATGAAAATCGTGATATTTGCGTTAAAAATAAATCAACGAGGTTATCTAATAAGACTTGTTCATTATCGACTTGTTCGGGGGCAACCGTTTGTTCAGAAACCGTTTTATCGATAAAAACCGTCATACCACTTAAAGTAATGTGATCGGCAACGAGAGTACGCTGTGAAAGGCTTTGCCAAAAATCGACACGCACATCAATGGTGCCTATATCGACTTCAGTATCGCGGGTTTTTAATACGCGTACTTGTTCAGCAATAAGGGTTGGACCAAATTTGCCCCAGCCCATGGTAATATGACCCACCGAAATATTGGCTTGGTACTGATTATTAATATAGTTTTCAAAATCTGTTTTATAGTTGTGTGCGTAAGGTAAAAATAAACGAAAAGCACTCAGTATCACCGCAAAAAGTACCAACAATATTGCGATACTTTTATACAGTCGATTTAACCATCGATTAAAAAATACTGAATAGCTAGCCATAATAATTACATCATCACCACGTCAAACTGCTCTTGATTATACATAGTCTCGGTTTGGATCTTAATTTGTTTAGAAATGAAAACCTCAAGCTCGGCAAGATTATGGTATTCATCGTTAAGTAAAGACTCACTTACCGCAGTCGAAGCATAAACAATAAACTTATCGGCATCGTATGCACGATTAACACGGACAATTTCCCGCAATATTTCAAAACAGACGGTTTCCACCGTTTTTAAGTAACCGCGTCCCGTACATACGGGGCATTCGTCACATAAAATGTGCTCTAAGCTTTCTCGTGTTCTTTTGCGGGTCATTTCCACTAAGCCAAGCGCCGAGAAATTACTTAAGCTGTATTTCACGTTATCTTTAGCCATCGCCACATCTAAACTATGTAAGACACGCTTTTTATGGTCGTTGTTAGCCATATCGATAAAGTCGACGATGATAATACCACCTAAATTTCTCAATCTTAGCTGACGAGCAATTGCCTGTGTTGCTTCGATATTGGTATTAAATATGGTTTCTTCTAAATTACGATGGCCAACAAAGGCGCCAGTATTAATATCAATCGTGGTCATCGCTTCGGTTTGATCGATAATTAAATAACCGCCAGACTTTAAGTCGATACGGCGATGTAGCGCGCGCTGAATTTCCTGTTCAACGTCAAACAAATCAAAGATAGGACGCTCACCCGGATAATACTCAAGCTTGTCGGTAAGTTCAGGTACAAACTCTTGCGTAAACTCCACTAATTGATCAAAGGTTAATTTTGAGTCAATACGAATGCGCTCTAACGACGTACCAACAAAGTCTCTGATCACTCGAAAGGCTAGCGATAAGTCTTGATAAAGTGCGTTATTCATTAGCTTTCGCTCTTTACGCTCTTTTACTTTACTCCACACACGACGTAAAAATTCCGCATCATGTTCGAGTGCTTGTTTACCAGCGCCTTCGGCAGCGGTTCTAACAATAAAGCCATTTTGCTCATCACAAAATGGCGAGACAATATCTTTTAAGCGAATACGCTCTTTCACTTCTTCAATGCGTTGAGAAATGCCGGCATGACTGGCATTTGGCATTAAGACTAAATAGCGTGAGGCGATGGTGATATCTGTGGTTAATCGCGCCCCTTTGGTGCCTAATGGATCTTTAACCACTTGTACCATTAAGTACTGACCTTCGTGCACTAAGGTACGAATATCTGGAATCGATTCAGGTTTGTTTGAGTCGGTGCCATCGCCTTTTGACTCTTCTTGGTTAAGCAATAACTTAGAATTAATGTCTGACGCATGTAAAAACGCCGCTTTTTCTAAACCAATATCAACAAAGGCGGCTTGCATACCGGGTAAAACGCGGATAACTTTGCCTAAATAAATATTACTTACTAGGCCACGTTTGGTTTCTCGCTCAACATGCACCTCTTGTAGCGAGCCATTTTCAATCAAAGCAACGCGCGTTTCGCTTGGCGTAACATTTATCAGTAATTCACCGCTCATGATATTTCCTTTTCATTGCTTTGTATTGGCGTAGCTAAGCCAAATTCTGCCAACATTTGTGCGCTTTGATATAACGGCAGCCCAACCACCGAAAAATAGCAACCTTGTATTTTTTTCACAAACTGAGCACCTATGCCCTGAATGCCGTATGAACCTGCTTTATCTTGCGGCTCTCCGCTTTGCCAATAACGTGAAATCTCGCTGTCGCTAAGGTCTTTAAAAAATACCTCGGTGCAAACCACATCGCTTTTCACTTTTTCATTTTGCACAATGGCGATACTTGTTAATACCTGATGCTTGCGCCCAGATAATTTTTTTAACATGGTAAAACAGTCTTGCTCAGAGCTTGGCTTGCCAAGTATTTCACCATCAATCACCACTGACGTATCTGACCCTAACACCACAGCATTTGGAAATTGCTGCGCAATCACTTGTGCTTTAGCAACGGCTAACCGACTTACATATTGCTCTGGCGATTCACCTAAAATCACTGACTCGTCGATATCGGCTGCATGCGCACTAAACTGATAACCTAACTGCGCCAGCAATTGTTGTCGTCTTGGTGATTTAGAGGCCAAAATTAAAGTATGGTTCATAATATGAGTTTCACGTTACTGAATGCGAAATTGTCGGCGAACTTTACGCAAAATAAGGAAAATCCACGGCCATAAAATAATACAGGTTAATACCGGATACAGATAATTAGGTAAAAAGACAACGTCTAATAAAATACGCTGCAACCAAAAAACCACTAAGTGATAAAGCGCGGCGATAACACCGACAATCAACGATTGCTGCCATAAAGAAAAATTACGAATTTTTTGATAGTTTGCCACCGCAATATAAACAGACAACGCCATGGCAGCCGCATGAACCCCTAAAATAGAGCCAAGCAAGACATCAAGTAATAAACCACATACCCAAGCGGTTAACACGTTAACTCTAGTTGGCAAGGCAATGCACCAGTAAAGCAATACCAACAAGACCCAGTCTGGTCGATAAACATCAACGCTTAGCGGTAATGGCATGATGTTCGCGATGAGCGCCAACAACAAAGTAAAAATTAAAATAACACCACTATGCGCGAACATTACGACTTCTCCGCTTGGCTTGAATTTTTATTATTGCCTGCTTTAGGTGAAAATAAGCTGTCATCTTTCTCTGGCCATAAAAGTAATAAGTAACGAATACGGTCGATTTGCGCCACTGGCACACTGAGTACTTTGGCAAAAGCATTAGATTCGTTTTTGGTTACTGAAATAACCGTGGCAACAGGATAACCTTCGGGATATTTTCCGCCTAAGCCAGAGGTCACTAATAAATCACCGCTGACAATATCGGTACTATGGGGCACATGATTTAGCGTTAAACGGTCAATTCTCCCGGTACCTGTCGCGACCAAACGTACACCATTTCGGTTAATACGCACGGGCACAGCATGTGTTACATCCGTCATTAAAATAACCCGACTGGTATTAGTGCCAACATGTAATATTTGGCCAACGATACCTTGGTCATCGATTACCGGCTGCCCTTCATACGCGCCATCACTGGCGCCGCGATTAATCACAATTTGGTGGGTATACGGGTCGCTATTAACGGAAACAATTTCCGCCACCATTTTTTTGATATCAGCCCGCAGCGGAGAAGCGAGTAAAGAGCGTAAACGATCGTTTTCTTGTTTTAGAATATTTAATTCCATCAACTGCTGATCAAAAGCTAACGCTTGACGTTGATAGTTTTGGTTTTCTTCAATAAGTTGTTCTCGGGTGGCAAGGTTTTCTGCGGCCCAAGTCACCATTTGTTTAGGTGTGGTTGCTAAGTATTGTAAGGGACTAACAAAGGATTGTAGATAGCCGCGAACGGTATCAAAGCTGGCGAGTTTGTGGTCAAAAAAAATCAAAAGGGCAGAACAAAACAGCACCAAAACGAGTCGGTGCTGTGCAGATGGGCCATGTTTAAATATTGGATTCATTTAACTAAGTTGCTGGTTATTAAATTCTAAAATCATTAACGCACCTATCTCCAATATAAAGCGCTAACCGAGGGGTAAGCGCGATAAATGAAAGCTTAATTGAACTTTACTCGTATGAGAACAAGTCACCGCCATGCATGTCGATCATCTCTAATGCTTTTCCGCCGCCACGAGCAACACAAGTTAATGGCTCATCAGCTACAACAACAGGAATACCTGTTTCTTCCATTAATAAACGATCAAGATCTTTTAATAATGCACCACCGCCAGTTAATACCATACCGCGCTCAGAAATATCTGACGCCAGCTCTGGTGGTGATTGCTCTAACGCCACCATAATGGCACTAACAATACCGGTTAATGGCTCTTGCAGAGCTTCTAAAATTTCATTGCTATTTAAGGTAAAGCTGCGCGGAACACCTTCAGCAAGGTTGCGACCACGAACTTCAATTTCAATTAACTCTTCGCCTGGGTAAGCTGAGCCAATTTCATGTTTAATGCGCTCTGCGGTTGCTTCACCAATTAAGCTACCAAAGTTACGACGTACGTAGTTGATAATGGCTTCGTCAAATTTATCACCACCGATGCGAACCGATGAAGAATACACCACGCCATTAAGTGAAATAATACCCACTTCTGTGGTACCACCACCAATATCGACCACCATTGAACCGGTCGCTTCTGATACTGGCATACCAGCACCAATTGCCGCAGCCATCGGCTCGTCAATTAAATGCACTTCACGTGCACCAGCGCCTAAGGCAGATTCACGAATAGCACGACGTTCTACTTGCGTTGAACCACATGGTACACACACTAATACGCGAGGGCTTGGGCGTAAAAAGTTATTGCTGTGTACTTGCTTAATGAAGTATTGCAGCATTTTTTCAGTGACAAAAAAGTTAGCAATTACACCATCTTTCATCGGACGAATGGCTTCAATGTTACCCGGCGTACGACCTAACATTTGTTTTGCAGCAGTACCTACCGCAGCAACACTTTTAGAGCCGCCAGCGCGATCTTGGCGAATAGCAACTACCGAAGGCTCGTCTAATACTATGCCTTGGTCTTTTACATAAATTAAAGTGTTTGCGGTACCTAAGTCGATCGATAGGTCGTTAGAAAACATACCACGTAATTTTTTAAACATAAGGTCAAAATGTCCTATAAAAATATCTGGTTGAGCCTAGCTCAACGTCATTAATGCTGTTTTACAACTATAATAACTGCCACGATGCAAATGAGTTGTATTTTAATGTCGCACATCATAACGCAGTATTTAACAGATGTGTTATTTCAAATGCAAAAAAATGTCTCAAAGTTGTTTTTTTGAAGCATTCGCCGCTATTTTTAGCCAAAAGCATTAAAAGTGCGTAATGACTGATTACTTTTTTGACGACATTAATTATGCGCCAAGCCTATAGGTTAGTTATTCACTTCTCGATAATAAATAATGCGGTCGTTTCCACGGTAAATACCAAAGTTAGCGGTTGCTGATGGGTTTTCATTGGGAGCATCGTCACTGTCTGCATCACTCCAATCATATTTTAACCAATCATAAATATCATAAATAACCGTCACTGAACCTTGCTTGCCAGCCGCAGGCGCTTTAACCGACAATTCGATTGCACCTGTAGTACCTGAAGCGACAAAACCTGACGCAGAATTAAGTTCGACTTCATCTTTATTTAACGTGCCCGTTTCTAAACTAATGTTATCGGCATTAAATGCGGTGCAGTTGTCATTAATATTAGTGATAAAGTTATTAGCACTATCAAAGTATTCCATGGTTAACGTTTGTGGCAAAGACGATGTTTCCGGGCCAAAGCTATTGGCTAATGTCGCACGGCCAAAACGCACTTCAACTGTATTACTCGCTATGCTGCTAAAACTCAGATCGGTTGTATTAGTTGGTGCCGTTGCTTTGACATAATCAGAGTCACTTATCGTATCGATTGGCATATCAAAGCTTGCATCAAATGGCGACACTTCACTTGCACTTGTGCGTGTATAGGTAAAATGGTGGCTATCAGGCAAGGTATAGATAAGCACGCCGCCTTCAGATATATGCTCGGCAACTAGACCCGCAGCTGAAACGTCACTCTCTAACGCTAAGCCGTTAACGAGTGTTATCTCTGGCTCCGCTAAACTTATGGTATTGCGTGAATATGGAAAGTTAAGTAACTTAGCAAAATCACCAATATAGTTTTTTGTTATTTCATCAACAGCATTGTATGCAGTAATTCTTAATTTAGGTAAGTCTGTACTGGCATAACGAATACTGCCATCGCCATCCGTTAATTGACCACTATAAACCCAGTTTTCTGCTAGACATTCACTTGAGTGGTTAGCAATAAGGCTGCCGTTATTTTCAATTTCTTGCACAAAATAGCTTGGATAAAACCGCCCAAGCGATTGGGTATTACTTTCAATCGTACTGCCAAAATAATTGCTATCTTGCAGAGAAAGCTGTACTAAACCAACTTCACTATAATTTGCGCTAGTTGAGTTAATTTGTCCGCCGCCACTGATAAAATGACTTATAAGATCAGTCGCTTCAAAATCAGCGCCAATTTCAGCTGATTTTGTTACCCCAGTAACTAATGTTAAGTTGCCATCAGCGCTTTTACTACTAACGGGGGCAATACGCTCTACTTTTAATTCGGTACTCGCATTTGTATTAGGACTATAATTTGGCGTGATTTCTCCACCTTGGCATTGCGCCTGAATATTCAGCTCAAAATCTTCACCAGCCACATGATTGGTACTAGCAGATGCACTATCGCCACTAACTGGCGAGCTAATGACAAACTCGGCTGGATAAAAGACCTTGTTTAAATACCCTCGACTCACCCCTGAAGCATTTCGCTCGCGAACTTCAAAGGTTAATTGCCCGGCGTCGTTATATTGAATCGGCACAGTGACTTCACCGCTGGCATCAAAGGTTAGTGTGCGGGTTTGCAACTGTCCAACGTTCAACATTGGCGAGCTGTTTAAGTTTGGTGTTAACGTGCCTAACGTTGGATTAGCGTAATAAAAGGCAACATCAAGCTGCTGCGAGCCAGTAAAGGCAGGTGCACAACTTACGCCATCGTCTGAAAGTTTTACCGCTTTAATCGTTAAGCTATCAACCGCACACGATTCAATATTGCCAGAGGTTGCTGTTTCTAAAACAAAACCCGCCTCACTAAACAGCAAATTACAATCTTCACTAGCGCCAATAAAACACTTAAAGCTATTATCGTTGACTAAGCTCAAGGTTAAGTTTTCAGCGGTAAAATGGCTCAAATCAGTTTGAATTTCTCCCGTCACCGTCAACGACTTATCAACAGTACTGCCACTTGGCGTGGTATATCGAAAAGTGATATCAGTTGCAGTAGGATCTGTACTTGTACATGCGGCATCGGCACAGGCTTTTATGGTAATGGGCTCTGCTAAGCAGGTTAATCCTTGACCATCATGATGAATTTCAAAATGATCGATAAGCACAATACAGGGGTGAGTTTCTTTGTAAATTTCATAAACGTTAATTGCTGACAGCGCCGAGTCAAAAACCTTAACCTCGTCAATTTTTCCATCATAATAGCGCCCCGGATACCCCTGATCTTGGCCAATTTGCAGTGGGTCGCTATTGAGTATTAAGTTACCTGTATATGATTCTTCCCCACGATTAACGCCATTTACATAGATAACTTGCTGACCACTTTTATACGTTATCGCGATATGGTACCAATTGCCCGGCGTAATATTAGCGCCAGATGTACTGTATGCACCACTTTGCCACCACCAATTTATTTCACCGCTGGGGGTTAAATGAAACTCGTAATTTTCATCTTTTGATAAAATGGTCATTAAGCCAGATGACGGCAATCGGTCGGGGTTAATCCAAGTGGTTACTGTGAGTTCCGACTGAATATCTAAGGTTGCATTGTCAGAAACTTGCACATAATCGTTAACGCCGTCAAATTCGCCATAACGGCATGTACCGGGGTTTCCTGGTCGCGCAGGATCATCAAACAAGGTATTTACGCCGCCATAAGCACGGCCATTTAAACCACTGATTTCATCAATTACATCGTTAGCGCTACCCGACCAATTCCCCTCATCAAAGGCATAATAGGCAAGCGGCGTAATTTCGGCACAATCGTTACAACGAACGTTAATATTATCAACCGATATGCCAATATCATTATCGTAAGTGAGAATACCAATATCATTAAGCACAGGTTGCTCACTCGCGCTATATAGCAACGCGGTATCGTTGGCACAAACTGCAGTACCTTCGCTATTAACGACAACTTCTAAATTAAATGGGTCGTTAACATCAAAATCGCTTTTTGAGTCTAACAACGTCGCACTGCCATTGGCCATTTTCACTAGTTCTAAACGGCGATATTCCCCCGGAAATGATGAATTATTTGCATAAGAAGTGCCGTATTTGACCCAGCGCGCCAGATAATAATTTTCATCGTCTTGGTAACCAAAAATAATACCAAGGTCGTTGTTTGTGCCACTTTTGTTGGCAGTAAAATCGCCGTCTATCGCGTACTCGGTAACTGCTGTTTTATTTAATTGCGCCGCGGATAAATCGTAATGCACCATGCCATATTCGTTATCACCGTTTGACGTTAACGAACCATTAATTTCAAGTTCGCCACCGCTTATTTGAAATTGAACCGCTTGGTTTTCACCATTTGAATTAGTAATTGAATCGCCGGGCCAGTTACTGACTGAGCGATTAAAATTTACTGCTCGCCATGTGCTGTCGACTTGGCTGAAATTATCACTAAAAGCGACAACAGGAAGATTTGCGGAACATGAAATAGGAATAGTTGGGCCGCCATCACACAGACCGTCAAAATTAGGTACAGTATCAACAAAAATAACGCGCGATTCCCTTATTAAATCAATACTGCCTCTTGCATTTATCGCACCGGTAACTTCAGCAAAAGAGTTAACGAATATATTTTCTCGGCTATAAATAAAAGCTTTCACTTTAGCATCTGATTGTATTGAAATATCATCTCGGGAAAACAGCAATAAATTGGACGCATCTCTATCACTATTGATAACAGCTTCAGTATTGACGTTAATATTACCTCGAACCAATATTTGCACGGTACCAGGCGAAGAAATGATAATTTCCGCCTGGTATCCAACAGAAAATGAACCACGAAAAGTATAGATGCCGGGGTCTAAAGTTAAAGTCGAATTTCTAGACATGTTTAAGTCATCGTAATCTCCGGGTGCTATCGACATAGATTGCTCAAACCCAACAGAAACGTCGGGACTGCGATTCACAAATGAATTAAAATTTATTTCCTCGGCAGCGGTAGGATTTTGTTGATTACTACAAGCAGTGGTATTACAACTCACACCGCCAGAGTAATCAATTAAGGGACGTCTAGTTGCCAGAATATTATCTGGGCTGTTAATTATTCTGGCATCCCATCCAAAAGTAATCGTTGCGTCGCTGGCATTACTGCTATTTTGCACACCATCAGGAAAAACAGCCGAACACTCAGCCGCCAATACGTTAAATTGACTAAATAAAAGCGTGATAAGGATAAGTAATCGTTTCAACACTATAGACTCCTTGCTTCTACTTGCACGCGTCGAGTGCTTAGCACCACGCCATCGCTGTCAACATTGCCAATGCCGCAATGTCCGGTGCTGGTAATTCGGTAATAATTAACTTCGCCCTCACCTGCATCATGATTGGCGTAGTTATTACAAGACGTTACTGCTCGACAATTATTAAGCCCAGAGACATTGCTAAAATTATCATAAGAGGTTGAGGAGTTGCACGCGGAAATCGCGCCATTTAACGGAAACAATTTGGTTAATTCCGCTTCAGCGCCAGCTTTTGCCGCCATCAGCGCACGTGTGCCTAAAACTTCTTGCGCGATCCCTTCACTGCTAGTCGATAGCACTTTTACCAAAGCGGTACCTAATAACATTAAAACCACCATAATAAAGATCGCCATTAACAGCGCACTACCTTGTTGCTTTTTAGAAGCAGTTGATAAGTATGTATTGGCTGTTGTTGCTTGCTGCATGGTTAAATTATCCATAAATATCGTCAATTAAGGTAAATTGCTAATATGAATTTGATTTTCAAAGACAATGTTTTCATCGTCACGGCTAAATTGCAGACGTACCTGAACGATAGCATTTCTTCGCAGTGTCGGCGTTTCAATAAGGAATACGGAAAAGCTATCGTTATCGGTTAAATTTTCCGCCATTAGCACATCAGGTAAAGGCGCATCGCCAAACGCTTGCACAGTGCGCCACATACTCGTACCATTTTGGCAGTATTTAACGCTTTCTCTGGCAAAATACATGCGCTGTACAGGTGAATGTTCAGGAAAGCTATCGCTAGTAGATAAAGTAACGGCTTGTACAAATTCATCAGCACTATTTGCAATACTGTCAAAGGCTATTCTTCGCTCACTCGTACTATTTAATATACTGTCATCTAACGGGTAAACAATTGCCTCTAGGTTATCGCAGCCTGATGCTGAACAGGTAAAATCATCATTACCATTATAAGTAAACTCGATCACGGTAAAAACATTTGCCGCGGGTTCAGGCGGCACAGGAATATCAACATAATTGGTACTTGCAGCGATAGGTAAAAACTCTATACAGTTACCGCTTTCGGTTACTTTAATACTATTTGGCACGGCATTACGTATTTCACGGTTAAGCCGCTCAACCACAAAACGCGCGCTGGAGATAAGTTCATCACGACTAGTCACATTCGAATACGTTTGCGTCGCTAGCCCCATAAAACTGCTTACCCCAACCGCCATAACGCCCAGTAAAATCATGACCATGACTAATTCAATTAAGGTAACACCTGCCATTTTATGCGGCAGTTTTTGAGTTATGTGCGGGTTATAACGTGCCATTAATAATTGCCCTTATAACTGGTAAAGGCAATTTCTGTACCTAACGGCGTGGTTACCGATACGGTAATGCGCTTTGCTAAGGTATTATTAATACCTAGCTCAGCACCGCCATAAGCTACATTTACCGACAAGGTAAAAGTATTATAACTGCCGTCTAAACCAGACTCGGTGGCAGTAACAAGATCTTGATAGCCATTATAATCGTCAACATCGTCAAAATTGGCGCGACTTTCGCCATCATCACTAATACCTGCACAATTATTACTACCGTCAGCAGGCTCGCCGCAGCGCACCAAACCGCCCGCATGATCTGAATTTTCATCAAACGCTTTCGCTAATATTTCATCCATTAAACCTTGTGCTAATTCCGCAGCTTTTATTTGATGAATTTGATCAGCGCTGTGCTCTTCTGTTGGGTTAATTAAGGTAGAAACTACTGCTAATGAAATCGACAAAACCACAATGCCTATAATCACTTCAATTAAGGTAAAACCTTTATGCTGGCTCATATTTTTTAATGGGGTTTTATAAGGCATGAATATACCCCTCACTTTCGATACCGACTTGAACTAGATCGCCGTTATCGCCGGTGATGGTGATAACACAACCTTTAGAGCAACTTGGTATGCCCCAACTATTAAACGAGATGATATTATCGGTAGGGCTAAGTGTGACTGAACTATCTGCAAGGTTAAGGGCGGTGGCATCGGTTCTAAAGCCACTACAGTTGGTACCGTATTGTTTGGCATCGATACGCTGTATATGACAATAAGTATCGCCACTTGCTAAGGCATGCGTTTGTTGCATTGCCCGCTGCTGAGTTAAACGCAATGCCGATATAAGTTGCGCACGCACAGTATAAACTTCAAAGTCGCTACTGCCTGAAAATTTAGGCACAATGGCAACCGAAAGAATTCCAAGAAGAATAATCACGGAAACAAGTTCAATTATAGTAAAGCCACTTTGTTTATTCATACGCGCTACAACAACTAATTCTTTAATTACCAAGGTAAAATTCAGTTAATGTCTGTTAAGATACTTTACAATATTTTACAACCAAATAATAAGCTATTGTTAACTAATTCGCTGTTAACAAATAATTTTTATTTCAACTTACGAGCTAACTTTGTCTTTATATTCAACTTTTAAAGTGTTTTTATGCCTTTATTTTCTAGTCGGTATGCATATTATTTTTGATACCCCTGGCGGCGTAGGATTGTATTTATCGTTTAATACTATCGCTTGGCTGTTTGTGGTGGTGTTGATATCGCTTGGGCTATGGCAAATAAGCCAAAATAGAAAAGTCTATTATTCAAAAATGCTGATATGGATTGCTGTTGGTTATATTTGTTTAGTTATTCCGGCATTTTATCCATTTGAATTTACCGATCATGCCATTCCTCGGCTACTGGCACTAACCGCCGGTTTGCTGTTTTTATTTTGTTTATATCAATTTAAAGTGAGTCAACAAGACACTTTTACCTTGCTGTTAATTATTTTAATCGCAGTAGCCATTGAAGCGGTATTTGGTCTTATTCAATTTCTGATATTAGAAGAAGGCGATTGGGGCGGATATAAAATAGGTATTAGCAGACCGCATGGAGTATTTCTTCAGCCCAATGTTATGGCAAGTTTTATGGCAACAGGCTTAGCCATTGCGCTTTATTTATCGGTAAATTTAGCCAAGTTCAAACAGCAGAAATTACTGAGTTATTTTATTCTTTTTAGCCTGATCTCCACCAGTTTTTTATTGGTATTGCTGCAATCGCGCACCGGGCAACTGGCGGCATTTACCTTGTTAATTTTAATGTCTGGCTATTTATACCAAAAAAATAAACGCCAGCTAATGGTCAACACCCTTGCTATTAGCTGCGCGGTAATTGTTGGCATTGTTACCTTAACGAGTTCGATATTACCGCAACGTGGCAGCGATATTTATCAAAGCGCCGGGGCAAGAAGTGAAATTTATGCAGTAGGACTGGATATGATCAAAACCAAACCTATTATTGGCTTTGGTTATGGCGGTTTTGAACGCAGCTTTGTTGATCATTTTAATCTTTATGCCAAGCAGCACCCTAATGAGGTCGGCAATACCATTGAGCGACTCAGTCATCCGCACAATGAAGTACTTTTTTGGCTAATTGAAGGTGGCGTAGTCGCCCTACTTGGCATTTTATGTTTTGCCATTGGTTATTTATTGGTATTAACTAAGCTCGCAACTCATAAAGCGCTAGCGTTGGCGGCATTAATTCTACCCATATTTTTACATAGCTTGCTGGAATTTCCTTTTTATAGCTCGGTAAGTCACTGGCTCATTTTTATTATCATGCTGTGGCTGGCAGACAATAGCGCAAATGGTAAAACCAATATTAATTCGCAACAAGAACGCGGCTTTGCAACTTGGCCTTGGCTAAGCTGCGAAAAAACCTTTGTTATTCGTTTTTTTGCCGTGCTAAGCCCAGTTATTTTTGTGCCGTTTTTATTAACCACCATTCATACCGCCAATATTTTAGTTGAGCATGAAAAAAGCGGGTTTCAAGATGTTGAAAAGCTTGAACACATCGTTAATCCAATTGCTTGGCAAGGAAGGTTAGAGGCTGCGGTTTATGCGCATATTTTAATTGCTGCAGTTCAGGAAAAGGATCCAAGCAAATTAGAAAGTTATATTGAATGGGGATTAAAGCGTATTAGGCATAAACCTAGAGTTAATATCTATAAAAATTTACTTATGGCGATGGCAGTATTAGATCAGCATCAAAACTATAAAACGCTATTGATAGAAGCTAAAAACACCTTTCCACATATAGAAAAATGGAGCTAACCTTTTTATCTAAAGTCTTAGCGGGTAAAATTTAGATATAAAAAAACCGAGTAAACTCGGTCTTTTTATATCTATTATGAATTACTTAACATTTATCAACATCGCTAACAATTGAAGGTCTTGTTTCTGTATCGCTAACGTTATTCGTATATGTAACTAAACACTCTGTGCCATCTTCTGCTTGAACATGAGTAAATGTTGCCACTGTACTACTTGGGTTAGACACACTAATATCATCATCTAGTTCCAGTAGGCTTGCAATAGAACCTGCTGTGGGCCAACCATATCGTAAATCGATGCTTGCTCCAGCAACACTGATAGCGTCACCTGATTCAGCTAAATCACCACCAATTAAAGCTTTTGCATGAGCCATATCCGTAGCAGAATTAATAGAGCCTCTTACAGCTTCAACGACTGAACTTTTCGCATCACCCGTTAAGTCAATAAACTTAGGCGCGGCAGTGGCTGCTAAAATACCTAAAATCACAATAACTATCACTAACTCGATTAGTGTAAAACCTTGTTGCGTTTTCATGTTGTGCATTATATTCCCCTAAAAAATAAAACTTTAAAATTTAATATTAATTTTGTACGTAAACAATCACTGAGCTTGTTGCTGGCTGATAAGTAAAGCTGTTGCCAACATCTGTCGCATTGCTTGGATTAATGTATAAGCCGCTACCGTCACGATTAAGTGATTCTTTTAAGTAATAGTGGCATAAGGTATCAGCACTATCGCCTGACTTACTGGCAAAATAACTCATTGAGCTTTCCGCGTTTAAAGTATCAATATCGTCGGTTAACTCTGGTGGTTGCTGTAAAATGTTATTCCACACTTCTAAACAGTTTTGCGAAGTAAAGCTTCCGCCTAACACAGCACCGTTATTTAAACCAACAACATAACCTGGACGAATACCGTCGGTAATATTTTCGGTTGTTAGTAATAGTTGAGTACCGTCGTAACTGACACTATTACGGTCGCTGTCGTCTTGAGGTCGACCTTCAGCTTCCCATTGCGCTCTAACTAAAGAAACGCCGGTGGCAAAGCCGCCCGCCATGCCTTCAATATTGGCTTGTTTTGCTTGGTCTGTTAAATCCAAAAACTTTGGAATTGCTGTTACCGCAAGGAAACCTAAAATAACAACAACAATAACCAGTTCTATGATGGTAAAACCTGATTGCTTTTTCATAAAAAAACCTCGTCACTCCACTTTAGTTCAATTCTAACAATGATTTATTGACTAAGCCAATTACTTAATACAACAAATTCACACAAAACTTAATAATTTACTGCTTTTCGACTAACTGTACTTGGCCATTTTGGCTGTTGTATTCAAAATAATCGTGTTGACTTACGCCAAAACGGCACACTTTTTGTACGTGCTTGCCTTGTTTTCTCACTTCAATTGCAGTGATCGGCGATTTCATTAACATTAATGGCATATCCATAACCTGCGCCCAAATATTTTCACAATAAAGCGACGATGCCGGCACATCGACCCAACCTAAATCGTTTACAGCGACCAGCGTGTGTTTGTCGTCGTGCTGAAACTTCAATTTCACTGTGTTAGGGTGGCCGTCAATAATCCATTGTGCGTGAATAACACGTACTTTACTGGCAAAGCTATTTTTTAACGATTGTAGCCCCGTCGCGGTATAGTTCTGTTCTTGCTTAAAAAAATAATAAAGAAAAACCGACATTAAAATCGCAACCATAGTGACAATAACCAGTATTTCACCTAGTGATTTTTCATTTTTTTCTGTCGCTAAATCTCGCACATGCTTTCCTAATTATAATGCATTAGTTGCCTTTAAATGCCGACATCATATCCCACATTGGTGTGAATATGCCTAAGGCTAAAACAAGTACCATTGCTGCGACCAATACAATTAAAATTGGCTCTATACGCGCCGTTAACATACCAAGATCGTAGTCAACTTCACGTTCATAATAATCACCCACTTCTTCGAGTAACTCGTCTACGCGCCCGGTTTCTTCACCAACGGCGATCATTTGCAATACTAGCGGTGTAAATAAGGTACTGGTAACTGCTGAGCGTAATAAGCTTTCGCCACTTTCTATGGCAACCCTTATCGCAATAATTTTTTCACGCATATAGGTATTATCGACCGCATCGGCAACTAAGTTGAGTCCTGAGGTCATTGGCACCCCCGCTTTTAATACGATGGCAAAGCTATGGGAAAAACGCGATAAAATCGAGCGCTCGATAATACTGCCAACAATAGGTAATTTAATTTTTCGTTTGTCCCATGCATAACAGCCTTTTTCGGTTTTTAACCACGCACGGGTGCCAAAAAATATCGCAACACAGGCAACCAGCATATGCGGCCAATAGTTTAAGAAGAAGTTTGAACTGCTGATCAGCGCTTTAGTTGCCCACGGTAAATCAGCCCCTAACTTAGCAAACATATTGGCAAAGGTTGGAATAACAAAAATATTAAGCACCACCATCGCAATGGCAATGGCGATTAGCACGAATGACGGATAACGCAACGCAGTTTTAATGCGTTTACGGGTTTCTTGTTCACGCTCGAAATAACTGGCAAGTTTTAAAAAAGCTTCATCCAGTTGACCGGTATTTTCACCAACATGCACTAATGAAATAAACAGTGGAGTAAAAACTTTGCTGTGCTGGTTCATCGCTGAAGATAAGGCATAGCCACCTTCAAGCTGACTACTAATATCAATTAACGCTTTTTGCAGCGGCACAGAATTGGTGGATTCTGCCATGCCATTAATCGCACGCAAAATTGGTACACCTGAACGCATTAAGGCGTACATTTGACGACAGAAAACAATCAGTTCATCTAAGGTAACTTTACTCAAACCAAGCAATTCAGAGATGTTAACGTCTTTACTGGCTGAACTACTTTGCTTTGCACTGGCAACTTCTTCAATATTGGTTGGTACTATGCCTTGACGCGACAATTGCTCAGCCACTACTGAACTGCTTGCCGCTTCAATTTTACCTTTTATTTGCGAGCCACTTTGGTCGCGCCCCATGTATTTAAAAGACGCCATAAATAATCTATTACCCTGTCATCTCTACCGTTTCAACTAAGCGTAGCACTTCTTCGACGCTGGTTACGCCAGTAACCGCATATTCGTAGGCTGCATTAGCTAAAGGTACAAAAGTTGGATTTTGTTTTGAAAGCTCAGTAAAGGCTTCAGCGTCATCTCGTTTTAACGCCGCCATCATGCCTTCATTCATTTCAAGCAATTCGAATACACCGATACGCCCTTTATAGCCGGTATAGTTACATGTTTGGCAACCACGACCATGAGAATATTTGTGATTTTTAGCTTCATCGCCTGCCAAGTTCGTTAACCAAAACATTTCTTGCGTGTCGGGTTGATATTCTTCAATGCATTTATCACAAACACGACGCACAAGGCGTTGTGCAACAATAGCACGTAATGAACTACCAACAAGAAAACCTGCCGCGCCCATGTCAATTAAACGCAGCGCACTGGTTATTGCATCATTTGTATGCAGTGTTGATAATACTAAGTGACCCGTTAACGCGCCTCGTAAACCGATTTCAACGGTTTCTTGGTCACGCATCTCACCCACCATTAAAATGTCGGGATCTTGTCGAAGCGAGGTTCTTAACACGCTTGAAAAAGACAAATCAATTTTATTGTTAACCTGCACCTGATTCACCCGTGGCAGTCGGTATTCCACAGGATCTTCAACAGTGATAATTTTTTTACTGGCTAAGTTTAGTTCGCTTAACGCGGCATATAAGGTGGTGGTTTTACCACTACCGGTTGGCCCGGTTACTAAGATCATGCCATGCGGGCGAGATATTTGATGCCGTAGGCGTTCAATAATTTTATCTGGCATGCCGGTTTCGTCAAACGACAATAACCCTGCCGATTGATCAAGCAAACGCATAACCACTGATTCACCGTACTGCACTGGCATGGTCGACATACGTACATCTATGCTATGGCCCTTAATTTGCAAATTAAAGCGACCATCTTGCGGTAAACGTTTTTCTGAAATATCTAAGCCTGCCATAAGCTTTAAACGCAGCACCATGGCAGCAGCAATTTTGCTTTCTTTTAAAATGTTTTCTTGTAAGACACCATCGATACGTTGGCGAATACGTAATTGGTTTTCGTCCGGTTCAATGTGAATATCTGACGCGCGCATTTGCACCGCATCTTCAAAAACCGATTGTAATAATTTCCCTACGGTTGCATCGCCTGACTCATCAACAAATGACGTGGAAAGATCAAATTCAGAACTTTCTTCGTACTCTTCTTCTAGCTGACTTGCAAACGACTCGATATCCGCAGTGCGTCGATAAATGCCATCAAACGCATCGTATAGCTGCGATTCCATAACCACAGCAAGTTTTAGCTTTTTCGGCGCGAACATGTCTTCTAGCTGATCGAGCCCGCCAAGATCGGCTGGATCACTCATACCAATTAAGATGGACTCGTGATCGTGTTCAATCACTAAAGCACGTAAACGTCGCGCATGTACTTCAGGTAATATTGTCGCAACTTCTGCCGGAATGCGTCGCTGGCTAATATCAAGAAATGGCACGCCAAGTTGCTGAGCTAAAAACTCAAGTAATTGACGTTCGCCAATATAACCAAGCTCAATTAAGGTATCACCGAGTTTTCGCCCCGTTGATTTTTGGCTATTCAACGCCTGCATTAATTGTTCGTTGGTGATGATATGCTCGTGGACTAATAAGTCACCTAGGCGCATTTTTAACTTAGGTGCTACCATAGTTATTCTCCTAATTCCTGAAGTCGCTGCTGAGCAAAGTCTGAAGACGAGGCAGATAAGTCGCCCAGTTCAAGCGCGCTTTGATACGCGAGACTTGCTTGCTCAAACTGGCTATTGCTGTCGTAAGCAATAGCCAAACCTAACCACCAACGGCTATTGTTAGGTTCAATCGTTAATAAATGTTTATAGGCGTTAATAGCCAAGTCAAAGTTTTCACTTTGCTGCGCCACATTTGCCAGTAATAATTGATATTCTTTGTTTGGCGTATCTGGCAAAACCGACAAGGTATTTAACGCGGCTTTTACTTTGCCAACCTTTAAATAAATACGTGCGCTCATTAACCTAAAATCGCTGTCGTTTGGATCAAGCGAGATACCTTGGGATAAAACATTAATTGCTGACTGATAGGCTTGACGTCCAAACCAAAGAGCCGCTAATTTTTTACGTGCTTGTTTGTGCTCAGGTTGCAGCATTAAAATATCTTCAAAAAGCTGTTCGGCTTTTTCAACATTATTTTCAGCTAACACTTTTTCAGCGTGCTGCATTTTTTGCGCTGCCAATTCTGCTGAACTCAGCTGACGACGTGTAATTGAAAAGCTGGATTTTTCAGCCGGTTTTTCTGCAACCTCAGCAACTTTTGCTGCCGCTGTCGGCTCATCAATTAATTTTTCACTTTCCACACTAGAGGAAAGTTGTACTGTCATTTGTGGCGATGACGCAGTCTCTGGCTGCGATTTTACCGTAGATGTTTCAGTTGGCAGCTCATCATGTTTTGGCTTTTCAACCGGCGTAGCAACTGGCGCATTTGACTTAGCGGTTGAATTAGTAGTTTCCACCGGCTCTGCCGTGTTGATAGCGACAGGAGCTTTTAAGCTAGGTTCTCTCGGCGAAGCCTGAACAGCCGTATTTTTATTGGCAAAATGTTCATTTTCGGAATGCTCATTTACTGATTGTTCATTTGCTGAAAGTTCATTGGTAAGTTGCTCATTGACCGCGTGCTGATGTTGTGTAACTTGTGATTGGCTAGCATCATCTTTTAGCTGTTGATTTTCACTATATAGTTGCCAAATATAAATACCGACCACATTGAGCAAGGCAACAACTAAGATAATAATAAAGAGTGATTTTTTCGAGGAGTGATTTGGTGAAACAGGCACGTTGGCATGATGAACTTGATTAGGTTCATTATTGCGCTGCTCTAAGTCTTTCAACATTTGGTTAATTACACTCAAAATCTTGCTCCGTAAACCAATATTGCTGCCACACATAAGGTCACAAAAAATACACTCACTAGCCACTTAGAATATGTTGGCTGTGAATAAGCACCTTCGGTATCTGCAATCGCAGATTTAGCCTGTGCTTTGGTGATTAAATATCGTCCTTGACCATAACTTAGCATCAACATTTTATGGCATAAAATATTAACCAATCTAGGCACGCCGTGACTGGCCTGAGTGATCATTTTACACACGCCAGAATTAAACAAGGTTGCGCCTTTGTAGCCGGCAATATGCATACGATGTTCAATATAATGTTGCACTTCTGCAGTTGTCATTGCTCTTAGTTGATAAGAAAAAGTAATGCGCTGCTTTAGCTGTCGAAACTCTTGCTGTGCTAAACGCTGATCTAGCTCAGGTTGAGCAAACAATACCACCTGCAACAATTTACGCGTTTCCGTTTCTAAGTTAGTGAATAAGCGCAAGGCTTCTAAACTTTCTGCTGGAAGCGCTTGTGCTTCATCTAAAATCAGTACAACTGAATGCCCTTGACCATGCAACTCTAACAATCGATTTTGAATACGCTGAGTTAGCAATTGCGTTGACATACGCTGCGCTTGTTTCACACCTAACTCAACTGCAACCGCACGGCGTAATTCATCGGGCTTTAAATACGGATTAGGAATATAGGCCGTCACAAAATGCTCGGGCAATTCATTGAGCACCTTACGACATAATAAGGTTTTACCTGTACCCACTTCGCCACACACTTTAATGAAACCTTCACCTGTTTTTAAGGCGGTAATTAATACCGCCAAGGCTTCATTATGAGGCTCTAACCCCAAATAAAAATGTGTGTTGGGAGTTAACGTAAATGGCAACTCCCGTAAACCAAAATGGTATAAGTACATGGCCGACTATTGATTTTCTTGGCTGTTATTACCCTGCTCTTGCTCAGCTTGTTCTGGGAACCATTCTTTTAATAATGAACGTGCATCTTGAATTTGATTTTTCCATGTATCTTGGCCAACAACGATAGGTTTTAACAAGATAACCAGCTCAGTTTTTCGGGTTGTTTCACTTTTGCTTTTAAATAGTTCGCCAACAAAAGGAATATCACCTAGTAATGGGGTTTTAGATTCAACGTCGGTTTTACGTGTTTCAATTAAACCACCAATAACAACAATTTCGCCAGTTTTTGCGCGAATGATGGTATCTGATTCACGCACACTGCTTTGCGCCAATGGTAAAACAATATCCTGATCGCCTAAGGTGATCACTTTTGTTTGCTCATCGGTTAAAGTAACTGATGGGTGCACATGCAATATTACGTCGCCATCTTCATCGATTTGCGGTGTTACGTCTAAAGCAATACCCGAGAAAAATGGCGTTAAATCAACTTCAGGCGTTACCGTTGTTGACGTTCCTGTAGTTGTGGTGCTAGATACATCAGTAACAAAGTATTCATCTTCACCCACTTTAATAATCGCTTTTTGATTATTTGTCGCTGTAATACGCGGGCTAGAAAGTACTTGTACATTACCTTGGGTTTGCAACAATTCAATGACACCAGAAAAATCTGTCCCGGAAACACTCAGCGATGTTGCGCCACCAACTGCAGATGAAATAACGTCACCAACAATATTACCTGTTGTCGCAAAAGTTAAATTCGTATTACCAATGCTGCCCAATACTTCGTCCCAGCGCACACCTTGTTGGTAGTTATCTTTTAAGGTAACTTCCATGATTTTTGCTTCGATGATCACTTGGCGGTGCAAACGCGTTTGTGTATCTTTAATAAACTTTTTAACTGAGCTGATTTCGCCCGGCAAAGCACGCACTGTTACTAAACCTGCTTGCGGAGAAACAATAACCGAGCGACCGTTTTCATTGCCAACCAATGCCGTTAAGGTTTCTTCAAGCTCGGTCCAAAAATCGGATTCATTTTCAGTGAAAATTTGAATACCACTGTTGGTATTTTGGTTATTGTTATTATTGTTGCTGTTATTACTGCCTGAGTAACTGTTATTTGAATTGTTACTCGAATTACCGTTATTGGAGTTATTCGGATCGTTTTCTGACACGCCACCTGAGTTAATGCTGGTGCTCGACTGACCAAAGCGTTTTAAGAATAAATAATCGAGTGCCATAGTTTCTGTGCGAATACCTGCTGGGTAGACTTGAATGACACGTTTATTGCGGCGAATTTCATAACCATAAACTTCTTGAACCACATCTAGTGCTTCAGCAAGTGTAACGTCTGAAAGGCTTAAAGTAATGCTGCCAGCAACTTCTGGGTGAACGGCGATACTGTAGGGTGAACCTTCAACTAACGCGGCAAAAAAGTCTTTTGCATTGACGCTTTTAGCTGCAATTTCTAAGCGCTTTTCCGCCAATAAGTCTTGACGTGCTTGCTGCATATTTTGCTGCATTAATTCTTGGCGTACTGAGTTAGGCACCGAGGTAAGCGGCTTAACTTTTTTAGGCTCGCTTTGTTGCGCTAAAGCTTCATCAAGCGCTCTATTAATATCGTCTGGCTTATCTGGCACACTTTGACAACCAGCAAGCGCTAACAACACAGTACACAGAGAAAGGCTAAATTTAGTAGGTTTCATATTTTTTATTCTTTTCATAGTTATTTCACTATAACGCCAGAGAAAACAGAGAGTTTAAGACGTTCAGTCTCAGTTCTTAGTACCACACTGTTGTCGTTAACCGCGACTAAACGGTGTTTACCAATTGAGTCACCAACTTTCATTACTTGTCCGTTGATCACTGCCGTATGAATTTTATCGCTATGAATAATCGACTCTAATACTAATGGCCCTTTACCTTTGATACTGGTACTTGAGCCTTGGCTGCTAAAACCAAAAGGTTTTGTCGGGTCGATGCTTTGTGCATTAACAGCAACAGTAAACACACTTAAAAGAAAAGTTACCTTAACGATGTTAGACACCAATAAACTCCTTTTTAGTACTCAAACTATAAATTTCGATTTCAAGTTCACTGTTTGGATATTCTTGTACTTGATAATTAAAGCCTTGCCAGAAAAATTTCCACGACAATTGCTCTAACTGGCTTAAATAGTCACGTAATTGAAAGTAACTACCTTTAAGTTTAATTTTAATGCCGTGTCGGTATAGGCTGATGCTGGTATCTTCGTCTAGCACATTAACAACATCTTCAGCGCCTGCTTGACTCGCTTTTGCATCATCACTTTTTTCATCCACTTTCTTAGCGCTTAGCACTTCTTCAACGCCAATCAGTTCAAAAGAGGTTAACGACACGCCCTTTTGCATATTTAACAGTTCAATTAAAGCGTTGCGCATTTGCACCGGGTCGATTAAATCTGAGGTTAACGCTAATAACTGTTGATCAACTTGCGACAACTTATGCTCGTATTCCTTAATTTGTGTTTTAAGGTTTTTATTTAAGTCGCCCTGCAAAGCATTTTCAAACTCTTTAATTGTTGTTTCTGTTGTATTATTTGCTTGCGTGAGTCGTTTGATTTCTTGGTTGTTTTTGTCGGTATTGATCATATTAGCGTCAACAAAAACACTAAAAATAACTAAGATAATTGCGATAAATCCTACCGCTAGAATAAGGTATTGTTCGCGAGGCGTAATGTTTTGATAGCGCTCAGAATATAATTGCCATTGTTGTTTCATTATAAGGTCTTATTTCCCGCGATTGAGCTTACTACAAATTCAGTTCCTTGCTCTTCGCTTTCTGCTAATTTAAAGTTGACAAATGATTTGCCTGATAACAGCTCTGACTGCTCAAAACCTGACAACCACGCAGGTACGGCTTCCGGACGGCGCGCTAATCCTGAAAAGGTCATATCGTCATTAGTGATAGTCACTTGTTGTAAACTAATATCACGATGATGCAAGCTCGACAATTCACTCATCGCCACGGAGAAGCCTTGAACGTAAGTACGGTTATTATCAGTTAGCTGGTTATGTAACGCTTGTTTATGGCCAATAACGCTTTTCAGTAAGGCTAAACGATTAGTAAGTTCAGGGTCGCTACGCTTGGCTTGTAATTGTGCTTCTAGATCAGATAAATATTGTTTGTTTTGTTTTTGGCTAGCTTGTAATTGCTTTAGTTGCTTGGTTGAAGTATCAAATTCTACCGCCGAGTATGTCGCTAAAAGCACCATAACCACCAACACAAACACCCATAATGACACTACGCGCCCTAGCGTCAACAAAGGTTGCTCGGGGATCAGCTCCGCTTGAAATAGGTTGATTGAATATTTACTCATTCGTCAATTCCATCGTGTCAGTCATAGTGGCTGCTAATGCGCATGCAAACTCACGCTTGTCTTGATATTGCTCAGGCAGTTTTAATAGCTCTACTGTGCCATTGCTATTTTCGGCAAGTCGGCGCGCCAAAAAGGCTTCGGTTGCCATAGGCAATAATATTTGTATTTCTCTAATCGGCGCTTGTTTTAATTGTCTTTCAAAATAATCCGTTGAACGCTGAATTTCTAAACTTAATGAATCTATAGTGCCCATGTCTAATTCTTGTTCAGACTTTTCATCTAAGCGGGTATAGCCTCTTAATCTTCGATGGAAGCATATTTGACCATTTTTAACGATCAAGATGACCACTTCTTCGCCCGGTTGACGACATACCAACAAACAAGGTTCATCTTTAATCGGCACAAGTCGCGCAAAGGCAAACTCTTCAGTGATCATCGATTTAATGACGATATTTTTTTGATGTAATTTTGCCACAAATGCTTGCAGCTCATTTAGTGGCGCACAAACCACATTAATTCTTTCTTTGCCGCCAATCACCGCTAGGCTGTCGAAATAATCAACCACCATATTTTCAGGAGCAATACTAACAAGATCTTTAATTTGCCACTTTAACGCAGCGTTAATTTCATTTGCTGGTACATTGGGTTTATCAACTTGAACAATTTGCGATAACGCGGCGGGTAATACTAAATGACATTGGCCGGCTAATTGGTGTTTTTCAGCTAGCGACGCTAAAACTCGTGTATAGTTTTGGTCTGGGTTGTCTAATAATTGAAATTTAGCCTTATCATTAACCGAGGCAGTGCCGTTGTTTTCCAGATAACAGAATGTCACGCCAGACTGACACAAAGTAACACCCAATATATTGGCAGATTCCTTTTTGGAGAATATTTTGTTTAACCCTGTAATCATTGACATTTATCGATTATAAAATCTGTAGAATGAAAATTATGTTCTCCATTATCCTTAATTCATCCAAAGTCGCAAGATATTTAACTGTTTTTGCTGAACAAAAAGCTAAAAAAGTATGAAAGATTTTTCCCCTATCAATAAAATAAATCACCCGTTATTTACGAAACATGGCATTTCAGTTTCAATAAAACGTGACGATTTAATACATCCGATCATATCTGGTAACAAATGGCGCAAGCTAAAATGTAACTTAATTGAAACAAGGCAAGGCAACTACACTGGTGTATTAAGCTTTGGCGGCAGTTTTTCAAATCACATTCACGCACTCGCTTATGCTTGTTTTCAACAAAAAATCCCGTGTGTTGGCATTATTCGTGGTGAAGCTGAAAACGCCAGCAATTTTACCTTAACCTGCGCTCGACAATGGGGCATGCAATTGCACTTTGTTGACCGAAAAACTTACCGAAGAAGGCATGAGCCTGAATTCCATCAAGAGCTACTTCAAAGCTACCCTGGTTATTTTATTGTCCCAGAAGGTGGCAGCAACCAACTTGCCCTACCCGGTATGGCAGATGTTATTGACGAATTAAACCAGCAAGCAAGTTTTGATACCTTAATAACACCTGTTGGTAGTGGCGGCACATTAGCTGGTTTAATTAACGCAGATAACAATCAACATAAACTGCTTGGTATTGCCGTGCTAAAACAACAAGGCTACCTTAATGAGGCAGTAAACGACTTGCTTGGTGACAAAGCTGAAGGTTTTTCTAATTGGCAGATATTGAATCAATTTCATCGCGGCGGTTATGCCAAATTCAACGTTGAAGATGTACAGCGATTACAAGCATTTAAACACCATTGTGCGATCCCTTTTGAACCTGTTTATTCAGGGAAAATGATTTTGGCTTTACTCGACTTAGTTGAAAGTGGCTACTTTCCAGCAGGTCATCGCATTATGCTATTGCATACTGGCGGATTACAGGGACTTGGCGGCTTAACTGAGCGAGGTTTACTTGATAGTAAAGAGTGGCCGATGCCGCAGACAGATCTTAGCGGTAAGCTTTAAGCGGTAAGAACTTAGCTTCAAGCGATAAGTTGCTAGCGGTAAGCTATAAGAGCCAAACCGTAACAGGCAGTTCTTCAAACTTGCAGCTTCTAACTTGCAGCTTCTAACTTGTAGCTTTTAACTTTGGGGTTCCAGCATAAAAAAACGCTGTATTTTACCTAAGTAAAAGTACAGCGTTTTTAACTAACTTTATTGAGTAATAGAGTTAGTTCTTATGCTTCAGCAATAACGATAACTTTGATCGATGCGTCTACATCGTTGTGTAAGTGAAGAACGATATCGAACTCACCAACTTCACGAATAGAACCTAATGGTAAACGTACTTCAGCTTTAGTTACTTCAACGCCAGCTTCAGTGATCGCATCAGCGATGTCACGAGTACCAATTGAACCGAATAATTTACCTTCGTCACCAGCTTTTGATGCGATTGTAACTTCAGCAAGTTCAACTAATTTAGCACCACGAGCTTCTGCAGCAGCTAAACCTTCAGCTAATTTAGCTTCTAGTTCAGCGCGACGAGCTTCAAAGTGTTCAACGTTAGCTGCAGATGCAAATACTGCTTTACCTTTTGGTAATAAGTAGTTACGTGCATAACCAGACTTAACAGATACCTTGTCACCAAGGCCGCCTAATTTGGCGATTTTATCAAGAAGAATTACTTCCATTTTCAAAACCCCTTATTAGGTTACTTGTGTAAATCAGTATATGGTAATAATGCTAAGTAACGAGCACGCTTGATCGCACGACCAAGTTGACGTTGATATTTAGCAGCAGTACCAGTAATACGGCTAGGAACGATTTTACCACTTTCAGTGATGTAGTTTTTCAGCGTAGCAATATCTTTATAATCGATAGAGGTAGCGCCTTCCGCTGTGAAGCGGCAAAATTTACGACGTCTAAAAAAACGAGACATGGATTTCTCCTAATTAATCATTTCAATCTGTTGGGCATGTAATACTAAAAGCGGGTTACCGTTTCTAGATTCGTGACGGTTGATAAATCCAGTCACTTTTATGTTACATCCCGCAGTTAAATCACGAGTTAAGTGTTGTGATAATTCGCCAGTTGCCACCACTTGTATTCGAACAAACGCTTGTCTGCTCATGCCTGCTTCCATTTGCATGGACTTATGGTCCATTGAAAACTGACAATGATGAATACCTGCTGGGCTTGTTGAGTGTTTCGGTGGTTTAACCACTTCACCCACTAACACTAAGCAATTCTCTGTAGCAGAGTTTATCACTAGTTACTTATTCTTCGCTCGCAGCTTCTTCTGTTGTTTCAACAGCAGCTGGTGCTTCAGCAACTTCTTTCTTCACTTCGCGGCGATCTTCACGACGCTCTTCTTTAGCAGCAGCCATAGCTGACGCTTCAGTAACAGCACCTTTAGTACGCATGATCATGTTACGAATAACTACATCGTTATAACGGAAAGAGGTTTCTAATTCATCAATAACTGACTGTGGCGCTTCAATGTTCAAAAGAACATAGTGTGCTTTGTGTAACTTATTGATTGGGTATGCTAATTGGCGACGGCCCCAGTCTTCTAGACGGTGGATTTTGCCTTCAGCTGCACTGATTAAATCAGTGTAACGCTGAATCATACCAGGTACTTGTTCACTCTGATCAGGGTGAACCATAAATACGATTTCGTAATGACGCATTACGAGCTCCTTACGGTTGTAGCCTCATAATCTGGCACAGCCAACACCAGTTGAGACAAGGAACAAAAAATATTAAGGCTGTTTTAAGGGCGCGTATTGTAGGCAAATTAGCCAATAAAGGCAAGCAATAGTTTTTCGCTTAGCTAGCCGAGGCTTGGTCAAATTTATTTCAAACCGAATTCAGCTCAAATAATAAAAAAAGAGCCAACGCTGTGACTCTTTTTAAATGTTTACCGTAGCAACTTTATAATGGTAATACTTGGCCGTTAACTTTTAACTGTCCTTGCTCAAATTGTGCATCAAACGATAGTTTATCGGCATCTTTCACCAATAGTCCTTGCTCAACATACATGTCAATCATTCCCGCTAAGCCTAGGTTTTGGAAATAAGCTAAAGGTGCATTGCCTTGAGCATTAGCTTTTAAAGCCGCCATAATACTCATCGGGTTTTGAGCGTCATACATAGTGTGATCAATGGTCATTGACAAATCTGACTTAATTTCCCCATCAACGGTAGTAACGCTTAAATCATTGATATTAATTTCAGGATCATTAAGTAGCAGCTTAGATGCAACTGCCATAATCGCTTGAGTATCTTCTGCGCTAGGCTCACCCCCCATTTGGGCCATTAACTCATTGAGCTCTTGTAATACTTTGGTATCCAATTTATTGAGCGACATATCTATATTTAAGTTGTCTAGCTGCTGACCGTAGCTTGTTAACTTTTTAACTTGATAAACCAAGTTCATATTCATTAGCTCTTGCTCGATATCACTGTTGCCTGAAATGCCGAGCTTTTCAATATTAACTAAGCTATTACCAGCTTTATCTTGTGACGTAATGCTGTCAATCATCATCGAAAAATCACCCGAAGATAAGGCATTGCCCGAATAGATGTTACCGCTAATTATCTCTTGCTCGAAGGTCATTTCCAGAGGCGATACGGTGACAAGCGCATTGGGTCCATTAAAATCAAGCCCCGCCCAGTAAAAGTCACCAACAATGTACTTTTCATCTGATAAGATAAAATGACTATTAAATTCCCCTATTTTCACTGAATTTCCGTCTTGCTCAAAGCTCATTTGTGCTAACTTCATATCAGTGTTGTAATTCATCTGATAATCAATAAGTGAAGATATGGTCAGTTTTTCATTGAGCGAAGCGGTAAGTTTTTCAAGTTCCGCTTGTGCGTCTGCATCAGCAGTAACTAAATTAAAATTCAGCGTCGAGTCCGAGTGAGCCAAAGCAAAGGTAAGCCCATCACTATTAAAAATTACAGGGCCAAACGATAAAGTTTCGTTCACCGTAATTTCAAAATTTTCAAACTCCGCTTCCATACCTTTTAAAGTAAAGGTAATGCTTGATTCACCTGAAAACCAATTACTGGTAAAACGACGTTGTGTTATCGCTATGCTTGGGTTTTGCGCAACACTATTGGCAATATAATCATATTCTTGTTCCACCAAATGTCCGACAATTTTAGGACCCGCTAAACCAACACAAAGTAACGCGCCAATTGCAAATGCAGCTTTATTCATTATTTATTCCTTGAATTCCTTTTGATACGACTTTTGTACTAGAGCGTGTTGACCTTTGAGATATAAGTTTTGTTCGAATTAAACGAACCTTAGTAACAGCGTTTATTGCCTATTGCTACGACGTTGCCCCACATGGATGTGGGGTAAGGTGACTTTGCAGGAGCATAAAGTCTTTATCACTTATTTATGCGGAACAACCACACTACATAAGTGCTGCCTTGTAAAAATACGCAACATACAGCGGCAAAAACATACACCAAAGATAAACACGCTCTAAATCTATGAGCCAACAACATGACATTAAAATACTATACAATCAAGAAGTAACAGCTAATTAGGATAGAAATTCAAGTAAACCGGCGCAGTAAAATTGCCGCCGATAGCTTTTGCAGGGTGATGATTGAAAAAATTGATAGGAAACTTTCGTAACTCGGTTAATAAGCACTGTGACGTCAGTTTTTTACCACAGAGTTTTGCCGCTTGGGTAAATACATAAGCATTTAAATAACCTTCTAGCTGAATTTGGTCAAGGTCGTAATAACCCGCGATATTCATGTCTTTAATAAACTGTTGGCATATGGCAACTTCACACAAATTAGGATCAGGCATCACCTCAGTTACTATCACTTTAACCGGCTTTTGGGTTTTGATACGACTAAATAATTCATAGCTTGAGATAAAAGAAACCGTCGAATAATAAGGCGTAAAATTGTCAGAGTC
The DNA here is from genome assembly GCF_052030545.1 of Thalassotalea sp. PLHSN55. Classification (NCBI taxonomy): domain Bacteria; kingdom Pseudomonadati; phylum Pseudomonadota; class Gammaproteobacteria; order Alteromonadales; family Colwelliaceae; genus Thalassotalea; species Thalassotalea sp. PLHSN55. Next base: position 188,787 of record NZ_JBPDIH010000006.1, read on the forward strand.
AGCTCGGTTAATTAATTCAGCCATGGGTTTATATGTACCCACAAAAAGTACAACATCGACTTTATTGTCTTTTAATATTTCGAGCGCTAGTGCTATATCATTAGTATTTCGACGATAACGCGTTACAACTTGTGGAGTAATGCCTACTTCTGACATCGTATTGATATAACCTTGCTCTACCGCTAAACCAAATTCATCAGCTTGAATTAATAAACCAAATTTTTTTAATGTCGGGTTTTTAAGTAAATACTTAATTTGAGCTTGGGCTTCTTGATAGTAACTCGCACGCAAATTATACACATCGTTGGCGTCATTCGCGCGGAGAAACTCAGCCCCAGTAAAAGGCATTAACAAGGGTAATTTGCTTGCTTTTATCATCGGCATAGCGGCATTGGTTGTGGGTGTACCAACAAAATTAAAAAAGCCAAATAAGTTAGCTTCATTTAATAGCATTTGCACATTACCTACCATTTTAAAGGGTTCGTAACCATCATCTCTGATCAGCAATTTAACTTGTTGACCGTTAATACCACCTAGTAAATTAACTTTATTAAAATAAACTTTTGCTCCTTGGTTTAGTCGAATACCTAACTGTTTGGCGGGTCCTGTTTGTGCATTAGATACACCTAGTACAATGGCGTTCGACTTTTCATCAAAAGCAAGGCTTTGCTGCGCATAACCAAATACGGCAAAAACAAAGAAAAGCACTTTAACGACGTTTTTAGGCATCAGCAAAATAGCAAACCCGTTTAATTAATGTGTATATTTTCAGTAAAGTAAAAAACACTATTAATGATAAAAGTGCTTCACCCACTACATAATTAAAGGTTAGTTGAATTTGAAGAAATAGGAAAAGAATTGCTTTAAGTCTTTATTTTAGCTGCTTTTAGACTAGCGATAACAAGGCATCAGCTCGCCTAAAAGAATACTTTTAGAAAATAAAGTTAACGTAATCAGGCTAAAGTTATCCAATATATATTAGAAATACTGTGACTTTTATCACATTTTTTTGTACTTTTGTGTAAATCCACTAAATTTATAATAACAATACATGGATCGTATCAAGGACCCTTATGCCTTCTAAAACCCTTTCTTTAAAACGTAAACTTATTATTTTGCTCATTGCCGTAATTGTCGGTTTATTTTTATTACTTATCACCACAAACTACTTTTCACTGAAAGTAAGGCAGCTTGAACAAGCTAAAAGTAGCATTCAACAGCTTAACATTATTGCCCTACAACTGCGCAGAAATGAAAAAGACTTTATCATCAGAAAAGACACAAAATATGTTGAAAAACACGCTCAAACTTATCAGCAATTATCGGCTGAGCTTGCAAACCTTAAGCGCTTAAATGAGCAAATTAGCGCTGAGCTACCGATAGCAAATTTAACTTCAAGTTTTGAGCTTTACCAACAACAGTTTCAAAAACTAGCCACGGCGATGACAGACAAAGGACTAAATAAAAATTCAGGTCGTTACGGTGAATTAAGACGTGCAACACATGAGCTAGAAAGTGTTTTAAAAGAACTTAACGAAAGTGAAAACCAGATAAAATTACTGACAATTCGCCGCCATGAAAAAGATTATATGTTACGCGGCGAACAAAAATATCTAGAGCAACTGCAACAAGTATTATTTGAATTAAAGGCATCAACCGACCACCTTGCTGGCACCAAACAATATATCCAAAAATATGAGCTTGCCATGGAGCATTACGCGGCGATAGACGTAACTATTGGTATGTCGCAAAACGAAGGTATTCGAGGCGAAATGCGCAAAGCAATACAAAGCGCGGAGAAAACCTTAATCGCGACAGTAACAACCGCCACCACCTTTATTGAGCGCCGAGAAAGCACGGCTTTTTGGACATCACTTTTTTGTTTTATGATAATTTCTGGTGGCTTAGCCACTTTCATTCTAAAGCTTATTCCTATTATTATTTCCCCGATCAAAAGTGCGGTAATCGCTATAGAAGAAGTCATCGAAAAACGTGATTTTTCTCGGCAAGTTGCCAAAGAAACCAATGATGAATTTGGTCAGGTCATTGATGCGATAAATAACTTTATTACGTTCACGCACAAAATAAATTCAGCCGTAGAAGATTTACGCCAAGTCAGTGTTACCGTTGAGCAAAATGCGCAGCAAACCCAATCAGGGTTATTGTCACAATCAATGAAAAGTGAGCAAGTTTCAACAGCAACAGTACAGCTTGATTCGTCTACCGCTGGCATTGTAACCAGCACAACTCGCACCGCCGAAACGGCAGAGCTTATTGCCAAGCAAGCGTATAAAGGTAAAGAGCAGCTGCGAGATCTCAGTCAGTTTTTAGATCAAAACGCCCAAGAGCTCATTGGCTCAGCTCAAGATATTCAACATTTAGAAGAAAAGTGCCAGTCGATTAATGGCTTTATTAATGAAATAAAAAGTATTGCTGAGCAAACGAACTTACTCGCCTTAAATGCTGCTATTGAAGCCGCTCGTGCAGGTGAGTCAGGTAGAGGATTTTCTGTCGTGGCTGACGAGGTAAGATCGCTTGCAACAAGAACGCAGTCATCAACCGAGCAAATTACCGATATTATTGGTCAATTACAGCAAATCACCTCTGTTGCTGTGGAAAAAGTACAATCTTGCTGTGAAGGCAGCCAAGAAAACATTGCCCATATTCATCAGTCAGAGCAAACTCTTGGCGATATTATTGATGAAGTTAATGCCATACATGAGCTTACTTCAAATATTGTCGGAGCGGTAAAAGAGCAAAGCCAAGCGATTCATGAAATTTCGGTCAATATTACTGAGATAAAAGATGACAATGCCCAGTTAGTCAATCAAGCTCAAACCAGTGTTGATACTTGCAGCTTAGCCAACAAAAAAACGGTCAGTTTACTGACTTACAAACTGAATTAAAATTAAAGCTTAAGTAGCTGATAGTATTTGATAATAAAAAGCAAAAAGGCGATTAACCAGAAGTTAATCGCCTTTTAAACTATTGAGCAATAATAGCAGAGCAGTTTATCACTGGCGCTGTCTTACAATTTCAAATAAGCAAATGCCGGTAGCAACTGACACATTTAAACTCGATACGCTGCCCGCCATCGGTAATTTCACTAACTCGTCACAGGTTTCTTTAGTTAAACGGCGCATGCCTTTACCTTCTGCGCCCATAACCAATGCCATTGGCCCTGATAACTTGACGTCGTATAAACAGGTATCCGTTTCACCAGCAGTACCAATGATCCAAACGCCCATTTCTTGTAGCTGTTTCATCGTACGCGCTAAGTTGGTCACTTGTACTAATGGCACAGTTTCAGCGGCGCCTACCGCCACTTTTCTCACCGTTGCCGTTAATCGCGCAGCGTTATCTTTTGGCACAACAATCGCTTGCACGCCAGCAGCATCAGCATTACGTAAACACGCGCCTAAGTTGTGTGGGTCAGTTACACCGTCAAGAATTAATAAAAACGGCTGCTGACCTTTTTTCTCTGCGGCGCTAAGAATGGCGTCTAAATCATTTTCGGTGTAAGTTTTCCCTTGCTTAACACGGGCAACAACACCTTGGTGCTGCTCACCTTCACTTTTATCGTCAAGTACTTTACGGTTGACCTGTTGCGCCGGTATACCGTATTTACGTGATAAGTTAATAATCGGTTTTAAGCGCTCGTCGTCGCGGCCTTTTAATAACCATAATTCAATAAAACGTTCAGGAGATCTTTTAATTAGTTCATTTACAGCGTGAATACCAAAAACTAATTCATCATTTTTTGCCATGGGTTTACTCGTTATATTCTGTTCTGTTAATCGATATTTTTTACGTTAATCACCTATGCTATTTGTTAGCATTTTTACGGGCGTTTTTACCTGGACGTTTTTTACGTGCTTTACGTTTTTCAGCCTTAGGTTTTTCTTTTTTGTTTTTGACTTTACTGGCTTTTTTACTTTTGCCAAACGTCGTCGCCTCTTTGGCTTTTTTCTTGTCTTTATTTTTGCCTTTTTGACTGTTTTTACTTGCAGATTCGCTACGTCGAGGTTTTGCTTTTTTTAACAGTGGGTTGTCAGTACCCAGCACTAAATCGATTTTCTTTTCATCTAAATTAACCGCAGCGACTTGTACTTCAAGCAAATCACCAACATGGTATTTAACACCTGTTTTTTCACCCGTTAAGCACATTCTTACATCATCGTAATGATAATAATCGCGGCCTAATGAGGTGATATGTACTAAACCTTCAATGTGTAAATCGGTTAAACGCACAAACATGCCAAAGTTAGTCACGGTTGAAATAACCCCGGTAAAGCTGTCACCAACATGATCTTGCATGTATTCACATTTAAGCCAGTCAGAAACATCGCGCGTGGCATCATCAGCGCGGCGTTCGGTCATCGAGCAATGTTCACCTAATTGTATAACCGCTTCAACGTCATAGCTGTAACAACCTTCATTAACGGCGTTATTTTCTTGGCTTTCTAAAATCGCTTTAATAACGCGATGAATCACTAAGTCAGGGTAACGACGGATCGGTGAAGTAAAGTGGCTGTATGAGTCAAGCGCTAAGCCAAAATGGCCTAAATTGTCAGATTGATAAACCGCTTGTCGCATTGAACGCAGCAGCATGGTTTGAATCAATTCTTTATCAGGTCGGTCTGCAACTTTTGCTAAAATATCGCCATAATCGGCAGGATCTGGCTGCTCTTTTTTCGGTAGTTCAATGCCAAGTTCAGCCAAGTAGCTAACAAAATTATTGTATTTGTCCTCACTTGGTTTATCGTGCACACGGAACAAGCCCGGCATTTGATGCTTTTCAACAAATTTAGCCGTAGCCACGTTCGCTAAAATCATACATTCTTCGATGATTTTATGTGCGTCGTTACGAATAAGCGGCACAATCGAGTCAATTTTACGATCTTGATTGAATAGGAAAATCGACTCTTCAGTTTCAAAAGCAATGGCGCCACGTTGCTCACGTGCCGCTGATAACGCAATATACATGCGATTTAGCTCTTCCAAATCTGGCACTTGTTTTTTGTATTGCTGACGTAATGCTTCATCAGGCGCATTGTCACTATCACCTAAAATAGCGGCCACTTTAGTGTAGGTAAAACGTGCGTGCGAGCGCATAACCGCGGGATAGAATTTACTGCCCGACAATTTACCCGCGGCGCTAACGGTCATTTCACAAACCATACATAAACGATCAACGTCAGGGTTTAATGAGCACAAGCCATTAGACAGTTTCTCTGGCAACATTGGAATAACTTGGCTTGGAAAATACACCGAGTTACCACGGGCAATCGCTTCTTCATCAAGCGCGGTACCAGGGCGCACATAATAACTTACATCGGCAATGGCCACCCATAAGCGCCAACCACCACTTTTTTTCTTTTCACAGTACACGGCATCATCAAAATCACGCGCATCTTCACCATCAATAGTCACTAATGGCAGGTCACGTAAATCAACACGTCCTGCTTTTGCCGCTTCATCTACCTCATCGGCGATGCCACTGACTTCTGCTAACACTTCTGGCGAAAACTGGTGCGGTAAGTCATGCTCGCGCAGGGCAATATCTATTTCCATACCCGGCGCTAAATGATCACCTAATACTTCTGCAATTTCACCAACAGCATTGGCACGTTTGGTCGGTCTTTGCACAATATTTACTACCACGATTTGACCATGGCGAGCGCCGTTTTTCGCTTTTGGATCAATCAAAATATCTTGTTTGATGCGCGCATCGTCTGGCACTACGCACGCAACATTATGTTCAACATAAAAACGACCAACAATACCGCTACTGCGCGGTTTAATCACATCAAGTATGCGAATTTCTTTCCGGCCTTTGCGATCGGTTCTATCAAGCAAAATACCTTCGACAACATCACCATGGAAAACACGCTGCATTTCATGAGAAGAGATATAAAAGTCTTTACCGCCGGTATCTGGCGCAAAAAAACCATAACCGTCGCGGTGACCAATCACCTTACCCGTTAAGACACTGCTTTTTGCCGGAATGGTGTATTGTTTGAATTTATTAAAAAATACCTGCCCCGCATTTTCCATTGCCCTTAAACGACGTTTTACTGCGATCATGTCGTTTTCTTCGGTGTATTTAAGTGTTTTGCAAAGGTCGTGAAAGGTCGGCGGCGTAAAAGCTTGTTCGATGAGCGAGATCAGCAGTTCACGACTTGCCACAGGCTTATCGTACTTTTTAGCTTCACGTTTTTTATGGGGGTCGTTTATGGTCACAAATAAATACTTAAGATTGTTTACTTTTTCTTAAGTATATCTCAGTTACAACACTTATACCTAAACTACTTGCCTTAATGCTTGCCTTAATGTTTGTGCGAAGCAGAAAAAGGTTTTAGTAATGTTGTTTTTTCGCTTGATTAACCACATGTTCAGGCATTTTTTCTGCAAGACTGGCAAGCAAGGTCGCTATTTTTTGATGTGTTTTTTTATCATCGGTTACAGCATGATGAAGCAATGAATAAAGCTCAGGGTAATCGAGTGGACTACCTAAGCCTTGCTGATAGATTTCAGCTAAGCGAATTTGCGCGTTTAAATTTTTAAGTAATGCGGCTTCTTTTAAGTAGATAATCGCTTTATCGGTATCGACTTGCATAAATTTGCCGACATGATGATAACGTCCTAACTGCTCTAATGCTTCAGGCAAGCCTTGATCAGCTGACAGTTTCATATAATGAAGTCCTAGCGAAATATCTTTTTTAATACAAACACCATAAGCAAGCATATCGCCCCATAAAAACTGATACGACGGCATTTTTGCTTTAAGTGCACGCGCTTCAATATCTTGAACTAGTTGGCAGTCGTCTAGGACCACTTGTCCTAAATGTTTATTTTCTTTAATAAGATCAAGAAGCTGATTGTCTGTGTATATTTGCACAGCACGCAGTTCTTTACTTTGTACGCCAAAGCTCAACACGATCAAAGAAATGAATAACACTATAATGCGCATAAAACACCTTAACTCTCAGAAAAAAGATAACGACAAACATTCGTCGTTATTTAGGTTATCGACCGTTAATACTAAAAATTGACACTTTTTTGCTTTCATCAATCAACGGAACAATTATTAGTAACTAAGCAATAATAATACCATTAACCCTGTCACAATTAGGTTTTTGCTTGCACTTGCCGCTATTAAGGTATACAAATAAAACTAAGTTTAAGCGATTAAGGTTGATCACGATGTCTGAACTTAACCAATTGATTGAAAACTCACGTATTAATGAAAGCATTGCCGAAAAGCTTTTTGAGATAGAAACGCAAGTATTGGCATGTCAGTCGAGTCATCAATTGCTAGAACTGTTACTCACCTCCATTAAAGATAAGTTTAATTTAACCGGCATAAGTCTATTAATGGTGGAACCAACGCCAATTAGTTACCTCCTTAACGGCAATATTCAGTCACCTTGGCACCAACAAAATACCCGTGCGATCAGTAGCGACAAGCTGACTAAACTTCATCCCGATAATAAGCCACTGTTAAGTAATCAAGTTTCAGACTTTGCAAACACCTTACCAAAAAGCTTATTAGCACAGGCAAAGTCACTGGCGCTAACACCACTTAAATTAGAAAATAAACTCTTTGCCAGCTTACTGTTTACTGATAGCGATCCTAGCCGTTTTCACCCTGAATTGGGCACTTATCATTTAGAGCAGTTGGCAGTAAAAGTAAGTCTGTGTTTATCAAACGTGTTAATACGCGAGCAATTAGAGCATATGGCGCATTACGATCGCTTAACTGGCGTAGCCAACCGACGCTTAATGGAAGACTGCATTGCGCAAGAGCTTATTCGTCAAAAACGTTACGGCGTGCCGTTTTCGGTAATTTTTATCGACTGCAATAAATTCAAACAAATCAATGATACTTACGGCCACGACTGTGGCGACAAAGTACTGACTTATGTGGCAACTAGTCTTAAAGAGCTGATCAGGGAAAATGATCAATGCTTTCGTTATGCCGGAGATGAATTTGTTATCACCTTAGCCAGTCAAACCTATGGTGAAGCGGTATTAGCTGCCAAACGCTTGAGTGATTTTTTCATTAACAACCCCATGCCCTATCAAGGCAAGCAACTGCCAATTAGTATTAGTTGTGGCGTGGCCGCCAGTAATGGTCAACAAAACATGGATGAATTATTAAAAGCTGCCGATACTCAACTTTATCAACAAAAATCACTCTGTAGTGCGGGAAAGTAAACTACTCTTAAAGTAAATAATCAATTAACAAAGCAATGGAATCGCTTAAATGACAATTGAAATTAGTATTGATGAATTACAGGTCGGGCATTTTGTCATTAGTATTGCCGAGCAAAGTGGGCATTATCATCTAACTGAGCAAGGCTTAATAAAAAGTAATGCGGTCATTAATAATTTGCGCGTAAAAGGCATAACGCGTATTCAGGTTGACTTGTCACAATCAAAATTTCCTTCTGCAATACCGTCTTCAAAATCGCAGCAAGCAACGGATGATTTACCCTTAATTGAGTCGCCAATGTTGGCAGAAGTAAAATCTGCCAAACGACTTTTTAAGCGTTCTAAAAATATTGCTGAAAAAGTTTATCAAGACGTTAGTGCTGGCCGAAAGCTTGATGTAATGCCCGTTATTGATATCACCAACAATACCATAGATACCATTTTTACCAACCCCGATGCACTTGCCTGCGTGATTAATATTCGCCGTAAAGATGATTATTTATTAGAGCATTCAGTTGCTGTATCCGTATTAATGACACTTTTTTGTCGTTATTTACAAATCGACAGAGCAACCACTGAGCAACTTGCCATTGGCGCTTTTTTGCATGATGTTGGCAAAATCATGATCCCAGAGCATATTTTACATAAGCCCGGTAAATTAACAGAAGCAGAGTTTACCGTGATGAAGACCCATGTGAATCATTCCATTAACATCATCAAACAAACCGACGGGATCTCTGCCATCAGTCTAGAAGTGGCGACCTTACATCATGAAAAACTTAATGGCACAGGCTATCCGTTTGCAGTGCCTGGTGAAGAAATTTCTCGCTTTGGCCGCATGATCACCATTTGCGACATTTTTGATGCCTTAACAGCAAACCGCGTTTATAAAGAAGGTTTTAGTCATGTAAAATCATTTAGTATTTTACGGCAATTAGCGCAAGATAATCAGCTAGATACTCAATTAGTTGATCAGTTTATAAAATGCATGGGCGTCTACCCCGTTGGTTCATTAGTGCAACTTGGTTCAAACAAATTAGCCATTGTAGAAAGTCGCAATGACCACGATCCGGTTAACCCGCAAGTGCGTACTTTTTATAGATCAGATAGAAATAGTTATGAGCGAATCGAAGATATCGATTTAGCCACCAACGACGACTTTATCGAAAAAGAAGTTCGCGCCGATGACTTTGATTTAGATATGAACCAAATTATTGAGTTCATTTTAATGGAAGGCTAATACATTTTTGCCGAGCGAATTAACGCAATGAGTCTTTGAAACTGTTGAGTAACTTAGCAATGCCTGTAGCACTTTGGGTTAAGTATTCTGCATCGGTTTTGTTCATCAAAAACTCAGAAAAACCCTCTAGTTTATCAATTTCTGCTTGGCTTAACGCTTTAAACGCCATCGACCAATTAGCAAAGCTTCTTTTGTTAATCTCTTTACGCTGTACCACTGTATTACCGGCGTTGCGGTTATCTTTAACAATAGCTTGATAGATTTCATCAACATCTTTAGCGTCACCTTCAAGCACTTGCAGAAAACTATAATTAGCGTAAAGCAACATGCCGGTAACCTGTTGCGCTTTGTTTCTTTCTCGCGCTTGCTCAAGTAATTCCAGCAAGCTGTCTTTGTCCATAATTTTTGTTGCCGCACTTACATAGATCAAATGGATCATATGAACTTTTTCCTTAAAGTGATTGATACCAATGACCTTAATATTTTAGTTGCTTGGTATTATTGAACCTGAGCTCGATTAATAGCTATTTTACTAAATAAATGATCACTCAGCTTGAGATAATTCCCCTGTAAAAACATAGCACTAATAGAGTATAAATAGCAAAAATAAGCATAGGTAAAAATGATAAAGAATGAAGCGGCAAAGTAATTAAGAAGCAAGGTAAAAAAGAAAGATAAGGAAGAAAACGCTTAGCTAGCAACAACTAACTAAGCGAGAAATAGCGATTAACCAAGTAATTGACCTAAACCGTCAGTCAATACTTGCTTGGCTTTTTGACCTTGTTCTGTATCTAAATAGCTTTGCGCACTTGAAACAAAACCACTGATCATGTCAGGGGTTAAACCTAAGGCTTCAAATTGCTTTTTAACATCGTTAATAGATTTTAAGGAATCGCTATATTCAGAGGCTTTATCAAGTAAGCCACCTAAACCTTCACTTGAACTTAACTGGCTAATATCAGGCATATTAGCAACTAACCCTTCAGCGCCAGGCAAAGATTGAGCAAGCTGCTGAAATTGTTCTGCTGAAACATTGTTTTTTACGTAATTTAAAATAGCGCCCATGCCACCGGCGGCTTGTTCTGAATTGACGTCAAGTGAACTGGTTAACATATCAATCAAGCCACTTGTGCTTGGTAACGCGCTTGTGTCTTGTTCAATCGTTTGCTGCTTTTCTTCACCTAAGCCGACGAGGCTTTTTAAGCTATCAAGCCAGCTTGTTTCTTCAGCAACAGCTGAAGTGCTTAAGATTGATGCGGTTAATAATACGATGAGTTTTTTCATTAAATTGATCCGTAAATTAGTGTGTAACTACTTTGTAAAAACCAAGTGTACTATATTTTTTGCCGGCGAAAATGCTTTTCATTCACTTTCCTTGCCTGTCGAATAAAGTCTTCACTACGCGGCACTGTTCATCGGTTTGACTGTTTCTGTTGTCGTCGATACCTGCTGGGCACGTTTTTATCTTTACGGTTATCGCGAAGCATTAATAAACAAGGTGTTAATACTAACGTCAGCATAGTCGCAAAAGCCAAACCACCGGCAACCGCTGTAGCGAGCTGTGTCCACCACTGAGTTGATGGTGCGCCAAAAACCGCAGTACGATTGAAGAAATCTAAATTAACCTGCAATACCATCGGCAATAAACCTAAAATGGTGGTAATTGTGGTTAGCATTACCGGGCGCAAGCGTTGTGCGCCAGTTCTAAGCACTGCATCAATAGCAGTCAAGCCTTCTTTTCTTAGGACATTGTAGGTATCAATTAAAACGATATTATTGTTAACCACAATACCTGCCAATGAAATTACGCCGATCCCGCCCATGACAATGCCAAACGGTTTTTGCACCAATAACAACGCCAAAAATACGCCAACGGTTGAAAAAATCACTGCACTTAAAATAAGAAAGGCCTGATAGAAACTATTAAACTGAGTCACCAAAATAATTGCCATAACAAACAAGGCGATACCAAAGGCGTTGACTAAAAAGGCTTGCGACTCTTCTTGATCTTCGTTTTGCCCTTTCACTTTAATATCAACGCTATAATCTAAGCCAAGCTCAGGAAATTTTTGCTCTAGTAGCGGTAATTCTTTAATCAGCTGCGCGCCCGGCACTAAATTAGCTTGAATGGTGACAACACGTTTACTGTCGACGCGGCGAATGGTATCCACCTTTGGCGCCGCTTTACGTTCAACAAAGCTACTGACCGGCACTAAGCCATAAGGGGTTTTTAATCGCAAAGTATCTAATCGGCCAATATTGCGTTTGTCTTCTGGAAATCGCACGCGGATATCGAGTTCATCATCAACATCATCTGGTCGATATTCACCAAGCTTTAAACCATTAGTCACCATTTGCACAGTCGAGCCAACTAACGCAGCATCTGCGCCATAAGTCGCGGCTAAACTGCGGTCAATCTTCAGTTGCCATTCAATACCGGGTTTTGAGCCGGTATCTTCAATATCGGTAAAGGTGCCGTGTTCAATCAGCGCATTGCGAATAATTTTGACTGAGTCTTGTAATTTGTCGGGGAATTTAGAACTCAACTCAATGCGCAAGTCTTTACCACTTTGCGGTCCGTCTTCATTTTTGCGGATCTCGATTTCAACACCGGCTAAATCTTCGGTGCGGCCACGAATATCAGTAATAATTTCATCAGCAGGTTTACGGTATTGCCAGTTCAAAAAGTTCACCCGAAAAGTACCAATTTGGTCATTACCCCCAGTACGGGTATATAAAGTATCTATTTCTTCCATGTCTAAAATGCGGTTTTCAATATCAACCATAATCGCATCTTTTTCGCGAATAGATAAATCGCCATGAGAGCGCACCACCATAGTGGCACTGGCAGGTTCAATGTCTGGAAAAAACACGACACCTAAGCCCGATTTAGCGTAAGAAATAATCACTAAACCTGCTAAGAAAAACGTTATTGCGATAACTTTCCATGGGTGACGTGTCGCTCGAGCAAGTAAACGAATATAGCCACCAGTGAAGCCTTTTAACGCTGACAAATCACCATCTTCAGTTTGCAATACTTGTTGTTGTTCTTCTTTACTGATGACCCGTGATTTGCCAAACACCGTGCCTAATGTCGGCACAAAAATCAACGCCATGGCTAACGACGCAGTTAAAACCGCAATTAAGGTAATGGGAAGATATTTCATAAACTCTCCCATCATGCCCGGCCAAAACATCAGTGGTGCAAAAGCGGCTAATGTCGTCGCGGTTGACGCAATTATCGGCCACGCCATACGCCGAGCTGCCATGCCATAAGCTTGTTTACGAGAAAAGCCTTCGTTCATTTGCCTGTCGGCAAATTCGGTGACAACAATTGCGCCATCAACAAGCATACCAACCGCCATAATAAGGCCAAATAAAACGACAATATTTACGGTAAAACCGGCAATGGCCAATACTAAAATACCGGTTAAAAATGCCCCAGGAATAGCAAAGCCGACGAGCATCGCCGTGCGTGTACCTAAGGCAGCAATAATGACGATAACCACCAATAAAACTGCAGAAAAGACATTATTTTGTAAATCATTTAAGGTATTTTTCACCTCAACTGACTGGTCGCCAACATAGTCAACATTGACTTGCTCGGGCCATTTTTGTTGCGCAGTAGCGATTAGGCTTTTAACGTTATTAACGGTTTCAATAATGTTTTCACCGGAACGTTTTTTTACTTCTAATGAGATAGAACGATTGCCATTTAAGCGCGCAAAAGTATTTGGATCTTTATAAGCACGACGCACAGTTGACACATCTTCAAAGGTGATCACCCGATCGCCATCAACCTTAATTGGCAACTCTAATAAATCTTGAATGGTTTCAAAAACCGACGGTACTTTTATCGCAAAACGACCTTTACCTGTATCCATAGTACCTGCGGGTACTAATCGGTTATTACGTTCAACTAGGTTATAAATATCGCTTTGGTCTAGGCCGTAGCTTTCCATCAACAGCGGGTCGACAATAATTTCAACCATGTCTTCACGGTCGCCACCAATATCAACTTCCAGCACTTCTTTCATGCCTTCAATTTTATCTTTTAGGTTACGTGCTAAGGTCAATAAACCGCGTTCGGTTACTGGCCCTGATAAAATCACCGTAACCGCTGGCACTTCATTGGCCATGGTGACTTCATGAACTTCGGGTTCTTCTGACTCTGACGGCAACTTTGCTTTCGCTAAAGTCACTTTATCGCGCACATCTGCTAGGGCTTCTTTTGGATCTAAACCAGCTAAAAATTCAAGCGTAATTGAGGCATGACCTTCGCCAGCATTAGCCGACATTTCTTTAATGCCAGCAATGGTTTTTAACTCTTTTTCCATCGGCCGAACAAGCATGCGTTCAGCATCTTCAGGCGATATTCCGTCATGCACCATAGAAACATAAATGATCGGAATGGTAATATCTGGGTTCGCTTCTTTGGCAATATTAATGTAAGTCACCGCACCCGAAATAAGCAGTAAAACAAAGACCATTAATACTGATCGCGTGCGATTTAGCGCCGCATCAATAATAGATAACATTAGTTGCTCTCTCTATCGCTTGACGCTGCTTGCTTAGATTGACTTGAGGCAAATACCGCTTCAACGGTATCATGTTCACGCACAAAACCTTGCCCTAAGGTAATAATGTCCGCTTGTTCGCCAAGCCCTGCGAGCCAAATACCATCACTTTCGGTTTTAACAATATCAATTGGGGTAAATTTCACTTGGTTATTTTCCACCGTTTTCACGCCAATATTGCCTTGTGCATCAAGGGCAAGTAATGCCGGTGAAATTTTAATTGCTGCCACTTGCGCTAATGGAATATTGACTTCAGCACTAATGCCGGCAAGTAAACGGTTATTTTCATTAGGAATATTCACTTCAATTTTAAAAGTATTGGTATTTTCATCAGCAACGCTGGCGATATAACGAATTTCGCCTTGAGTATTGTGACGATTCAATAATCTTATTTGCGCCTGTTGACCAACCGCGATGCGCTCTATTTGATTTTCTGTGACATGGGCACGCACAACCAAAGGGTTAAGATCTGCGATCATCGCGATTTGATCACCCGATTTTACGTAGTCGCCTTGCTCAACATAACGACTATTTAACACACCATCAAAAGGCGCACGGATCAGGGTATTTTCTAGGGCAATATCGAGTCGTTTAATGTCAGCTTTCACTGCCTGTAAATTGGCAAAAGCGATACTCAATTGCACTTGACCTTGATAACCATCTTTATTGAGTTTTTTAGCGCCGCTGTATTCCATTTCACGTTGAGCTAATAGCGCCTGACTACGAGCAAGTTGCAACTCAAGATCGTTAACTTCAATTTTGGCAATAATTTGTCCGGTTTTCACCATCGAACCACGCTTGGCTAATACTTCAACAATTTGACCATCGAGTTCCGATTTTAAGGTTACAATGCGATCCGGCTCAGTGCGACCGTATAATTCCACCAAGTCGCTAATGTGCTCAGCAACGCGAGTTTCAACTTGAACTTTCGGAATAATTTGCGCTTGTTTGGCTTTTTTTTCCGGTATGGTTTGCGTTTTCATTACGCCAGAGGCCATCCAGAAAATTAACAAAAGTGAAATAATAATGGCAATAATATATGGACGCTGGGCAAACCATTGGCGAGTGGATGATAATGGCATAATGTCTCCTAACAATAACACTCGCTATCTTACACTGCTAAAAATGTACATTCGAGTGACAGATTGCAACATTTTATGTAACCCTGCCCTTTGCTACGTATCGGTTACTGTACAAAGATACCAAGCGTTAACTACTGCCGCCTTCAGAGCCAAAGCGCTTTTTACACAACCTTTACAGCCACTGCATTGCATTTAATTGCTGAAAAACATTACTATCTTTGTGCTTTTACTTTAGGGGCTAAATCATTAACCCCGTTTATTATGCTTACCGCGAGATTAAATAATGCAAACTCCTGCCTCATCATCTATCGAATCAATACAAGTTATTGCAAATCTTCGCAATGAAGTTGCCAAAGTAATTGTTGGGCAAGAGCAGTTAATTGAACGTTTACTGTTAGCATTGATGTGTCAAAGCCACGTATTAATTGAAGGTATTCCCGGCCTTGCTAAAACCTTAACGGTAAATACCTTAGCAAATGCGCTTGGTTTAAAATTTTCTCGCGTGCAATTTACCCCAGATTTGCTACCTGGCGACTTAACTGGCACACAAGTCTATAACCCAAATACGCAGCAATTTGACAATCAAAAAGGGCCTATTTTTGCCAATATTGTTTTGGCTGATGAAATCAATCGCTCACCAGCGAAAGTACAATCGGCGTTATTAGAGGCCATGCAAGAAAAGCAAGTTACCATAGGAAAAGAGGTCAATGCCTTACCTCAACCCTTTTTAGTATTAGCAACGCAAAATCCAGTTGAACAAGAAGGCACCTATCCCTTACCAGAAGCGCAAGTCGACCGCTTTATGTTTAAAGTAAAAGTTGATTATCCAAGCTTTGATCAAGAGCTTGAAGTAATGCGCAGAATGTCGACGCCAGATATTAAGACAGAACCAGTAAAGCCCGTTGTTACTATTGAGCAAATTCAGCAACTACGCACGCAAGTGGCAAAGGTATATTTAGATCCAAACCTTGAAAAATATATTGTGCACTTGATCAACGCAACACGTCAGCCACAACAGTACCAACTTGCCATTAACGACTTGATCCGTTTTGGCGCTTCACCGCGAGCAACAATTAATCTAGCAATGGCCGCTCGCGCACTGGCAGTAATGCATGGCCGAGATCATGTACTACCTGAGGATATTCGCCAACTTGCCCCTGATATTCTGCGCCATCGTATTGCGCTTAGCTACAAAGCTGAAGCACAAGGAATTTGCTCTGAAAACCTCATTGAGCAAATTTTGGCGGCAGTAAGCATTCCACAAGACTAACGGTTTACGCTTGTTTCTTAAAATTGACTTAATAAGTTTTGAATATGCTTGAACACCAAGAGCTATCTTTAGATCAACATTTACAGCAACTGCAGCTTTATTGCCGTCATCATAGTAACCATTTATTGGCGGGACACTATCATTCGGCTTTTAAAGGACAGGGGATCGAATTTGATGAAGTTCGCCCTTACGCAATAGGTGACGATGTTCGCGCGATTGATTGGAACGTAAGTGCACGTTCGGGCGATCTCTACATAAAACGTTTTCATGAAGAGCGAGAGCTCAACCTTATTTTTGTAATTGATAACTCACCTTCATTTTCTTGCTCAACGGGCACACAGCAGCGACCGCTCGTTGCCGCGAAATTTTGTGGCTTGTTAGGCAGCGCCGCCATTGCCAATAACGACCGCATTGGTTTGCTAAGTTTTAGCGAAAGTTTCGACGATTATTTAGCGCCCGCCAAAGGCCGAAGTCAATTGATGCGCTGTTTATCTCACGTGCTACACGTCGCTAAATCGGCAAAATATACCTCAGTTAGCGCCGCGCTTGAACACTTAAGCCAATTAAAACTAAAGCGCTCAATTGTGGTGGTTATTTCTGACTTTTTTACAGTTAATACTCAGCACTCAGACAGTTTTGAACAGAGCCTAGCACGATTAAACAGTCAACATCAGCTATTGGCCATTGCAATTGACGATGCAAATGAATTGAATTTACCCGCGTCAGGTTTAATCCAATTACAAGACAGCGAAAACCAAGAATCTCGCTATGTTGACCTAAGTAGCAAAAAGCTGCGAGAAGACTTTCAGCAACAAATGCAGCAGCGAATAACAACACGCGCACAAACATTTGCCAATGCCGGAGTCGACTTTATCGCCCATGCTTTAGACGACGATCCGGTAACAGCGCTGTTAGGCTATTTTAATACTCGTCATTTACGTGTTACAGGAGAAACTGGTGGTTAGTTATCGCTATTTACAGCAAGTCATGCTGATATTTGTTTGCCTATTTTCCTGTTGCTCGAATGCTGATTTTATTTCAAACAAAGCCAATTCAGCTCAAATCAATTCAGTTAAAGCTCAGCACGTTCTTGCATCCTTAGAACAAAAGGTGAGTGAACACCAACTTACACCCGGTAGAGAGTTTAGCTATTTCTTACTCATTAAAGCAAAAGATGAAGTGCAATTAAGCATTCAACCCAAGAAACTTAATTGGCAAAACTTTCAATTAATTGCCGTTGAAACAGCAACGCCTACTTGGCAAAAAAATCACTGGCAGCATCAATATACCATTCGTTTGGCAGCTCCCATTGCTGGCAATTACCTTTTACCGAGTATCGCTATTACTGCATTTGATCAAAACCACAGCCAGCAGTTAATCACAGAAGAAGTTGAAATAACGGTCGTCTCTAATTTCAAACCATCAAAAGCAGAAAGTGCTTCATTACAACAGATTGAAATTTATCAGCCACCAAGCACTGCTGCTAAGCGCCTGTTAAATAAAGAGCAAAGCTTTTTGGTAACTATCTTAGTATTTATTGCCATTGTTGCTTTAGCTATTTTTATTATCAAAAAACGTGTCCCTAAAAAAGCACAAACTCATAAGCAGAGCACGTTATGAACTTTGAATACCCCGCGCTGTTATGGTTATTACTTTTATTGCCACTTATTGCCATTGCACTATTTAAGGCGCCAAATAAAAATCTGCATCAATATGCGAACACCGGATTATTCAGTAAGCTTGGCAAAAGCACGCGACAAAAATGTTTAGCGCTTATTCCATTGCTTTATTTCATCGCTATTATTGCAACAATGATCGCGCTCGCCCAGCCTTATGGAACTAAGCAAAGCTTTTCACAACAAAGTCAGGGTATTGCCATTAGCATTGTCGTTGATATTTCGACCTCAATGGATTTTGATATGGATATGAACGGTGAGCGTCAAGCGCGTATTAAAGTCGCTAAAAAAGCACTTAAACAGTTTGTTATCGGCGATGAAAAAACACTTAATGGTCGACACGATGATCTTATCTCAGTGATCACCTTTGCCCGCTATCCAGATACCTTAGTGCCATTTACCAACGCCCATCAAACATTAGTGGCGATGACCGATGAAATGACTACCACCACACGCCCTAATGAAGACAGTACGGCTTATGGCGACGCAACTGCATTAGCCGCAGCTCAGCTAAAACATTTTGAAAAAAACTCCGGCTTAGATGAGAACAAAATTGCCAGTAAAGTGATTGTCTTACTCACTGATGGCGAGAATAACTCAGGCGACTATGACCCACTAAGTGCTGCTGCGCTAGCCAAAAAATGGGGCATAAAAATTTATACCATAAGTTTGGCAGACGAAAGCCGTGAGACTCGCCAATTAAGCAATGGTGAACAGCTGACAATGACCAACACTATGGATAGCACCGACTGGGTCTTACAAGCGATGGCACAATCTACCGGCGGCATTTTTCAGCGAGCTTACGATTACCAATCCTTGCATCAAGTTTATCAAGCAATTGATCAGCTAGAAAAATCAAGCCTGCAGCAAGTTAATACTGAACTACGTCAGCCATATTTCCACATTCCTACTTTCATTGCATTAGTGGCATTGTTGCTAGGCGCTCTGTTAAATGCAACTTGGCTAAGAAGGTTATAATGAACGATTTCATCTGGTTAGCGCCTAACTGGCTGTGGCTATTGATAACGCCTTTATTATGGCTAGCAATCGCCGGTTATCAGCACAATAAAAAAGTTAAAGAGCTGCGCCAATTTAGCCAACAAGCCTTGCAAACCAAATGGCAACTTTGGCCATCGCTGTTAATGATGACTAGTCTAACCTTTTTATCGTTAGCCTTAGCGCGTCCAGCATGGGATCCACAGCCTGAAAATATTAGCGGGCAAGGCAGAGACATTATTTTTCTATTAGATGTTTCTCGCTCAATGCTCGCAGAAGATGCTCGCCCTAATCGCTTAGCGGTTGCTAAACATGCCATTGAGCAAACGGTAACTGCCAATACAAATGACCGTTATGGGTTAGTTGCCTTTGCTGGTTCGGCGTCAATTTTGTCGCCACTAACAAACGACCATCAATTTTTCAACAACTTAATCGCCAATGTAACCCCTGACTCGGTGAGCCAAGGCGGCACTCGTATTGAAGATGCGCTATTTAAAGTGATCGACAAAATGATCCCTCGTGATGACAAGGCGCGCGCTGTCGATATTATTTTAATCAGTGATGGCGAAGATCTTGGCAATCAAGAAAACCGTGCTCTTGATGATATTAATAAGTTAGCGGTTAGACTGATAGTGATAGGTTTAGGCGATAGTCAATTCGGCGCTCGCATACCAACGCGTGACGGTAAAGGTTGGGTATTTGATCAAGGGCGTGAGCTATGGAGCAAAATGGATACCGCGCAGTTAAAATTATTATCTAGCGGTGTCGAGCAAAGCATGTTTTTTCCTGTCGGGACAGCTACATTTGATTTAAGCCAAATCATCACTAAATTGCGTCAAGTATGGCCGGGGGAAAGTCATGCTCAGGGGCAAACCCTGCAATACAGCCAAGGCTACCCATACTGTTTGTTAATTGCATTGCTCAGCCAACTGCTGTTTATTTTAGGCAACCGCAAAGCACTTTTTGCCGGTTTAGCTATGTTAAGTTTTTCAAGCCAAGCGCATGCGTTCAATGATTCGCAAATAAACGATCTGCAAATAATGGCCAACAAAGTGCCGAGTTCACAAAACCAACTGGAAACGGGCCAGCAACCGGTAACAGAACATCAAGCACTAGAACGAGACCTAAGTCCACAAACGCTGGAAAAGTTATCACTTACCGAGCAATTTCGCTTAGCTGAGCTGCTCTTTGAAGAGAACAGTGAACAAGCAGCGCAGGTTTATCGCCACATTAGCGAACATACCAGTGATTTAAACACCGCCATTACCGCAAACTATAACTTAGCAACCAGTTTAATTGCCTACGCTAATCAGCTCAGTGACGATATGGCGTTACTCACTGATCCTGATAATTTCGATAAGTTGCTTGCTATGACGATTGATGACGCTGAAATTATTGACCCTGAACCTTATTATCAAGAAGCCACGAGTATTTTACGCTTAGTTTTACGCTATGCTCCCGATCACCAAAAAAGTGCTAAAAATCTCGAGTGGTTAACCATTAAAGCTGCTACGCAACAACAAGCGAAACAACAGCAAAACTCCCAAACGCAACAAAGCAAAAAAGAGCAGCAAAACAGTGATACAGAAAGCGACGATAATGCGCAAAAAAAACAGCAAAAAGAAAATAATCAAGACTCCTCATCACAAAATGATGACAACAGCCAAGCACAGCAACAAGATGCCGAGCAAGGCGAAACAGATATGAGTAATTTAACCTTACCGCCACCAAGCGCTTCTGCTGAAGAAATTATGCAGCAGGCAGTAAAACGCGACCAGCAAGATCGCAGCCAACAACGTAAAAAACAAAGCCCTGTTGAGCGCGACTGGTAATGAATGGCACAAAAATTTAAATGAGTAAATTATTGATGTACAAAGATATTCAAAAGACAAAGCGACAAGAAAACGTGTGCCATTTTTATCTATTCGGTGCAAAAACGCTGTTACTTGTTAGCTTGCTCTTTACGTTTTTACTAAGCGTTAACGCTAAAGCCGAAAGCATTACACATGCTCAGGCGCAAGGTCAGACTAAATCACAGGCTCAAGCGCAGATTCAAACACCAAAGTGGCAATTATTATTACAAGCACCTGAGCAAATGTTATGGTTAGGTCAGGCAAGCGAGTGGTTGCTTATTTCCAGCAATCAGCCTGAAAGTAATAACGCATTTTCCGGTAAACTTTCTTTTCCTAAAAATAAAGATTTTAGTTTTGAGACTGGTGCAGCAATTACCGTTAATTATAACGGCGCTGCCGCTGCTGCTTATCCGCTGCGCATTACGCCAAAATCATCCGGAAATTTAACCTTACCTAGCATTTCATTAACGCTTGCCAATAGCACAGTTAAAACAGCGCCTATGCCAATAACCGTTGCACAAGCCAAGCAGAGTAAACACATGCAGCTTAGTGTCGAGCATAGCGCAAAAGAAATTTACCTTGGTCAAAGTGTGCGCCTAAACATTCGTTGGCAATTGTCTTATCCCGTTAATGCCTTGCAAGCTGTGCAATTTTATATTCCTGAGTTTTATCATCCCGATATCAGCGTGGTCATGCCGTGGAACCAAGTGAACAGCAGTGATAATAATGCCATTGGCTTGCCAATAAGTGGCAAACGCATTATTGGCAAGTGGCAAGCACTTGCTGACAACAAAGTACAAATAGATGCCCAAGTACTGATAAAACCTACAAAAGCAGGGCAATATCACTTTGCAGCACCACACTTACAAGTGAACGTTAATCAGAACAAATTAGCGAAAAAAAGAAAGCGCTTTGCCGGTGCTCAATATCCCGCCTATTTTAACAATAATTTTTTTGAATCTAAGCCCGGCAGTTATGGCGAAACGCCAACGTACGTGCGCGAGCAAACCCGTGGCAATGCTTTTACGTTAACAGTTAAATCGTTGCCAACTCCGGCCCCCGATAATTTTACCGGTATTATTGGCAAACCCGATATCAATGCTAGCGCATCGCCCACAACCCTTAATCAAGGCGAGCCCTTACAGTACTCATTAACCCTTGTTCACCCAGATTTAGAAACCATAGATACACGCGATCTTAGCCAAGTCGCTAGCTTTAATCGCTCGTTTGATATTCCGTCACCGCCAAGTCCGGCAACTTATCAAGCAGGGGTAAAAACGATTCACCAAAGTATTTTTCCGCGTCGCGCGGATATTGAAGCGATCCCAGAATATGCCATCAGTTATTTTGACCCTATCACAGGTTTATATCGCGAGCTTGATATTGCCGCGATTGCCATAGAAGTGAATGAAAATGTGCAATTTAACTTTTCGCAAGGTCAAAGCTCTGATGCGCTAAACATTAAAAATCGCTTGACCAAAGATGACTCTGGCATATGGGCGCATTATTGGAATGAGCAATTATTTGCAACGACCAACCCGACATTTTTTAGCCTGAACAAAGCCCAAATTATGTGGTTAACTGTAAGTTTGATATTAACCATTCCACCATTAATCGTAGTGTTTTTACTTGCTAAGCCACTATTTGAACGCCGACAACAAGCGTTAATGCAACAACCTTATTTCCGCCTAAAAACGCAATTAAACGCGCAACATGAGCCGCTAAGTGCACTCAGTAATTATGCTCAGCAGAGGCTAAATATTGCTCCTTCACAGTTTAATGCTTTGCAGGTTAAACAGGCGATTTTAGCGTTAGCCAAAAACGGCAATAACAGCAGTGCAGCAAAGCTTGATATTCTTGCTCTGCAACTATTTGACTGGATAAACCGCTATCAAACGCAATATTCCAGTCAAAAAGCATCTGTACCTGAGCCTAAGGCAGTAAACGTTAGCGAGTTAATCTCATTAATTGCTCAACTTGAACAGCAATTACCGCAATTTAACATCACCAGTTCAGCAAAAGTGAATAGTTCAAATACCCTATTATCAACCCTACTGATGATTGGTTTACTGTTCTTGCCTGTTGATAACGTAGTTGCCGAGCAAACAAGCTTGGCTCAGCCCAGCATTAGCGAGCAAATACAGCAACTGCAACAGGCGCATCAACACGCATTGCAACTAAGTATCGACAGTCCACAAAAAGCCAGTGTTGCTCATAGTAAAATTGCGCAGCAGTTAACTGAGTTTGTTGGTAATAAACATTTAAACCAAGCTACTTTAATGTATAACATTGCTAGTAGCTGGCATCACGCCGGCCAATATGGTGACAGTATTTTATGGTTTCGCCGCGCAGAAAACAGCGAAATGCAAAACAGCGCAGTTAAAAATAATGCCGTTTCTGAGCAGATCGCCCACAACCTGCAGCAAACCCGTAATAAACGCTTAGACGATTTACCTGATTTTTTTGCCCCAACTTGGCTAATTCAACTACAAAAAATCGCAGGCAACCCGCTGTGGCAAGGGATAAGTTTACTCTGCTATTTGTGGTTTTTATATTTGCTAGTACAACGCGTTAAACGTGATAACGCAGGCAAGGGGTTTTATCATAGCGCTGCACTATTGACAGTTTGTCTCATCAGCCAAGTGCTTTATTTTAGTTATCAGCCATTACGTAGCGATGGGGTGATCACCCGAACAGAAGTGGTTAGTCGAAAAGGTCCAGGGTTAATATTCTCGCCAGCGTTTACCACACCGCTTAATCAAGGTACGGAAGTGATCTTAAAACAAAGACAGGGTAATTGGAGCCAAGTACAGCTAAGTGATTTTTCAACGGTGTGGTTACCTAGCAAGGCGATAAGTTGGGTAAATGATCTTAATCATGCAAGCAAATAAAAATCGCAGACAAAAAAAGTGAAGCTAAAAAGCTCCACCTGAAATTTTGACGAATAACCTTTAAGATTAAATCGAGAAAGATGAACCACAGCCACAGGTAGTAGTTGCATTTGGGTTGTTCACTAAAAAGCGAGAACCTTCTAAGCCTTCAATATAGTCAACTTCTCCGCCAACTAAATATTGTAAACTCATTGGGTCGATCACCATAACAACACCTTGTTTTTCAATGGTCATATCGCCTTCATTCACTTTTTCATCAAAAGTAAATCCGTACGAAAAGCCTGAGCAACCACCACCAGTTACATAAACACGTAACTTTAATTCAGGGTTTTCTTCTTCGGTGACTAAAGCAAGCACTTTGCTTGCGGCAGCATCGGTAAATTTAATTGGTAATTCAGCTTCAGACATTAATTTTTACTTACTAGGATACAAACTAGGGTGAATTATCTTAAACTTGAGTGATTCAGTCAAGTATTTGCTCTACATTCTACGGATCATTTTTAACTAGCTTAGACCACAAGTAGTTTTCATCAATACGATAGTATTTTTGCCAGCGACCTTTGGGAATGGTCGCGGAAATGGCGACTTTTTCAGGGATAAAACCTGCTGGTAATTCCAGCTCACCTTCGATAATTTGAAAGTATTGAAAACTAAAGTCTAATTTCGCGAGTTCTTTGGTAGAAACTTTGGCAAGCGATAATTCTGTTGGTTTATTATCTAGGCTACCTGATATAGAAAAATCAACATAACCTTTAGCTGAAGAGCGCTTAAGCTGCTGTTGCACCAGCACAATGCGGTATAAATAATGATTGTCACTTTTACTTGCCCATAAAGCAAAACTGTCGATCACTAATCCGTCAGCACGTTTTTCAGGTGCCATCACTTTTTCATAAAAAGCGAGTTCTTTTTTCACCTGATAATGATCTTGCTCCATCGATTTAAGTAAGGCTTGCGACTGTTGATTTGCCAGACGCTCAACTTCTAATTCAACTTCCAAGGTATTAATGCGACTCAGTTGCTTGTCTTGTTGCTGATAAAGCTGTTCTAGCCTTGTTTGCTGCTGGCTTAAGGTTTCAAGCTGATAATTGTGATAAAAATTGCCAATACGGTAACCACTAAATAAGCAGATACCAATAATTGCGAGCAAGAGTAGCGCCGATCGAAACGGTCCTAGCTTTTGTACAACAATATTTAGATTTATTTTTGCTAACCAATTCATTTAAAAAGTATTATGATATTTAACTATTACCGACAAAAAGCGCATCATATTTATAATGCTCCTAGCTGATCAAAAAAAACCTCTCGCCCAACCCAAAACGTCGTGGCAACTTTGTTTGCTCGCCGCCATTGTGGGTGTTGTCGCGGCATTTTTGATCATTGCGTTTAACTACACCATTGAACTAATTCAATTATCGTACCTACCCGAAGTCGACAACTATATCAGCTTAAGTGCGTTAAGTCGTTTTGATTTGCCAATAATTGGTGCATTAGTCATTTTGTTACTGTCTTGGTTCACCGGCTATAAGTACGCGAGAACAGGCATTCCTTTTGTTTTGCACCGCCTAAAAACGGCGCACGGCATCATTCCATTTCGCAATACCATTAATCAATTTTTTGGCAGCGCCGTCGCGCTAGCAACCGGTTTTTCTGTTGGCCGAGAAGGGCCTGCGGTGCATTTAGGCGCAGCATGCTCTAGCTTTATTGGCAACTATTTACAGCTACCTTATAACAGCGTGCGAACCTTATGTGCCTGTGGTGTCGCTGCCGGTATTGCAGCAAGTTTTAATACGCCAATCGCGGCAGTGGTTTTTGTGATGGAAGTGATACTACGCGAATATAAAGTTTATATGTTCATTCCCATTATGCTAGCGGCGATTGTTGGCACGATGATCACCAACGGTGTTTATGGTTTTAGCCACGAATATGAGTTTTTCACCAAAATCGCTTTAGGAGTACAGCACTACCCTGCTTTGGTTTTACTGGGGTTGTTTTTAGGCGTATTGGCATTTTTATATAACCGTTATTTAGTGTCTATTATTAAATACTCCGCTAAGTATCACATCGTCGCTCGTATTCTAGCCGCAGGTTTTATCACCGGCACTATTGCCTACTTTGTTCCTTATGCGATGGCCAATATTACTGTGGTCGACTTTTCGCTTGAGAATCAATGGCATTTACATTTATTGGTGGGCTTGTTAATGGCTAAATTTGTGATGACCATTTGCGCGCTTGGCTTAGGTGTACCTGGCGGAACCATAGGTCCAATAATTAGTATTGGCGCAATTGCCGGTACCTGTGCATCGGTCATAGTATTGAAATTTATGCCCGGTGAACATTTGGCGAGCGATTTTGCTTTAATGGGCATGGCGGGCTTTTTAGCGGCCACCTTAAATGCACCGTTAGCGGCACTGCTCACAGTGGTTGAACTCTCTAACCAAATTGAAATTGTTGTACCGGCAATGATTGTAATAACCACCGCATGTTTGTCGTCTGGGCAGGTATTTAACAATCGTTCCTTGTTTATTATGCAGCTCGATGTACAAGGCTTAAGCTACCGTAAAACCCCGATTGAGCAGTCGCTGCAAAAAATAGGTGTGCTTGCCATTTTAAAAACACACTTTGCCGTGTTTGCTAATGGCCAACAACCAAATCAAACAGAACAAAAAGCAGGTATAGACGACCCATCGAAACCGCTTAATGTAATAAAAATAATGACCGATGGTGAGCCAAATTATTATTGGCTTGAAGCCCATAAAGATGACAACAACACTATTCATGTCACCGATCATAAACTTATGCCGCTATCAAGCCAGTCAACCTTAGCAGAAGTCTATGTAGTATTAGTGAAAAAACGCCAAGGTGCGGTTTATATCTATGACAAAGACCCCGATAATATCTTAGGGCTGGTAACCTTCGAGCAGCTCAGACTTTATTTATTAACAGGAAAACTCACGTAATGACCACAATTTTATGGCTAAAAGCCTTTCACGTTTGCTTTATGGTGGCTTGGTTTGCAGGCATTTTTTATTTGCCACGATTATTTGTTAACCACGCCGAAACCGACAACAAAGACATCATAGAGCAGCTTAAAGGCATGGAGCGTCGTTTATTACTTTTTGTCACCCCGTTTGCTATTTTAACCTTCGCTTTTGGTTTTGCCATTATCTATCAGTACGGCTATCAATGGTTTGTCGCCATGAAGTGGTTACACATTAAAATTACCTTAGTATTGGTGCTTCTCGCTTATCATGGCTATTGCTTTAAATTACTGAAAGATTTTAAGGAAGATAAAAATACACGCTCAGGTAAGTTTTATCGTATTTTTAATGAAGTGCCAGTTATCATTTTATTTGTGGTGGTATTTTTAGTGTATTTAAAACCCACCTTTTCATAACCATTATACCAAGCTGATCATTTATTTAATCAAATTAGAAACAAAGATCAGTAGCCCCTAGCATAATATCTTTACAGTAACGGACTTTTTCGACAAGTTGCAAAAAAGCACCGTTACTGTTTTTCACTGGTTATTTATTTATAATTGCCAAAAATTAATGAGGTGAGTTATGTATGGCCGTTTCAGAAAAACCTTTGCCGCCAGCTGATGATGATTGTTGTGGAGGTGGAGCTTGCAACCCCTGTGTTTGGGATCATTATTACGCAGAATTGAAAAAATGGCGCCTAGCGCAAGCCGAGCTAAAAGCGCAACAAGAACAGAGCCAAGAATCCGCTCCAGAATCCAAATAAAAATGTGCTCAACCAGCAGGAATGCTTAGCAACTAAAAACGGCTAGCATTCCCACCAATAGCACTTAATGCAATCTGTTAACTATTCATTTTTCACTTGTTACTTTGCACTTGTTTCTAGTCACAAAGATACAGCACTGCTTTCACAAGTTTATTAATCCCTGTTGCGGCTTCAGCAATTGAACTTGCCAACATATAAGCAGGTGTAGATACAACTTTGTGATCGGCATCGACAATAATATTATCAACCGCACAATCTTTATGGGTCATACCCATTGCACTGATCGAGTCTGAAACGCCGCTGTCAGTACCCACAGTACCTTCAATGCCTTGGCCGTAAATTAACGGTAACATTGCCGGTGCAATGCACATGTAACCTGCCGGTTTTTTCGCATTAGCAAACGCTTGCGCTGCTGTTAAAACATGAGCGTTAATGTCGCAGTCTTGACCATTAATGGCAAAGTTACATAGATTTTTTGCCGCGCCAAAACCACCGGGAACAATTAATGCGTCAAATTCATCAACCACTAACTCCGTTAAGTCTTCAACATCGCCACGGGCAATGCGGGCTGATTCAACTAAAACATTACGGGATTCATTTTCACTAACTTCACCGGTTAAATGGTTAATCACATGGTATTGTTCAATATTAGGTGCGAAACAACGGTACTTAGCCCCCTGTTGTTCAATCGATAGTAAGGTTAATACAGCTTCATGAATTTCACTGCCATCATAGACTCCGCTACCACTTAATATCACTGCAATTTTTTTCATTGTTGGCATGTCCCTTTTACTTAAATTTTTTAACTATAAATCACTTTTCGAATGGTTTGTATCGCTGCAACAACAAATACAGCCGTCGCCATTAATATAGCAAAAGGTAATGCTGAACCGTTATAAAAATACGCTAATATCGGTCCTGCTAACGCACCAATGCCAAATTTTATAATGCCAACAACGGCTGTAGCCGTACCTGCATTTTGACTAAAATTAAGTAATACCAGCGCCTCAGTGTTCACCGAAATCATTGATAAGCTGCCCATCAAAGGAAAAATACTAATAACGGTATAAATTAAAGGTAATTGCAAATAGGTCACGGTCAAAAGTGCTAACGACGAACTGCACGCAACGGCAATGCCAGCCCATTGCATAAAGCGTGACCCCTTGCGAACCACTAAACGGCTATTGATAAAATGCGCGAGCATTAACGCAAACACGTTTAAGGCAAACAGCAAACTAAATTCCATTTCAGATACACCAAATATTTTTAAGTAGATAAACGCAATAGCGGTAATGTAGCTGAAAAAGGCGAGCGAGTTGGTCATCAACGACAATAAATCTAAGCGCGCTTCACGGTGAGAAAAAACAATTTTATAACGACCAAAAAAGCTCACTTTATTAAGGCTTTTATCTTGGCTTGATTCAGGTAAATAATAGTAAGCCGCAACCAGCACGATAAACGTATAAGCGCCAATAGCATAAAAAATTACATGCCAGTCGTGTAACGTTAATAGCGCACTGCCGATGGTTGGCGCGATCATAGGCGCAACCATCATGATCATCGCCACATAAGACAAACCTTTGGCGGTATTTTTGCCATAAAGTTCGCGCACAGTGCCTGCCACAGTTACAGAAGCAGCGCTACTAACAAAGGCTTGTACAAATCGCAAAGCCAGAAATTGTTCAATGGTCTGACAAAATGCCAATAATATTGTTGCGATGATAAAGCCACTCAAGCCCAATATAACCAAGGCTCGACGGCTGTATTTATCAGCCAAAGGTCCAAAAGTAATCAAACCAACAGAGTAGCCGAGCAAATATATGCTTAACGTGGTTTGCACTAAGCCCATGTTGGTAGAGAATGCCTCTGCTAACTGTGGCATTGCCGGCAAATACATATCGATTGCCAGAGGTGACAGTGCGATAATTGAAGCAAGTAACGGGATAATTAGCTTCATTGACGTTGGTTTTGATTCAAGATTATTCAATTTTTTTCCTATCAGGGCTCAAGATTCAAAACTCAAGCCAATTAAATTTCTATTCTGGCGCAGGGTAATTTTTTACCAACTTTGCTAGGTTGACAATCGCCTGCTCAATACGTTCGCTCCACTGCACGCCAAAGCTTAGTCTCATATAGTTTTTGTATTTACCCGCGGGGGAAAATATCTCTCCGGGAGCAAAGCTCACGCCACGTTCAATTGCCGGTTCAAATAACAAACTGGTATTAACATGCGAGCGACATCGAATCCATAAAACACTGCCGCCTCTTGGCTGCGAAATACAGACATCTTCTGGAAAATGCTCAGCAACTAAAGCGCGCATTCGCTCGCAATTTGCTCTGAGCTTTTTTCGTAAGACCGCTAAGTGGCGATCATAATCACCCGACAGTAAGTATTCACTTAATGTCCATTGCTGCAACATCGGCGTAGAGCAAGACTGTGCCCGTTTAATGCGCTTGGCTTGCTCTTCAAATTTTCCGGGGATCAACCAACCAACACGATAACCCGGCGCTGCCGTTTTTGAAAATGATGAACAGGTCATCACCAGCCCTTTTTCAGAATACAACTGTGCAGGTTTTGGCCGAGCATCACCAAAATATAAGTCGCCATAAACGTCATCTTCAATTAACGGCAAATCGTATTTTTCAATCAGTTGCACCAGCATTTCTCGCTGGTAGTCTGGCATCATCGAACCAAGCGGGTTGTTAATCGCCGTGCAAAATAAGCACGCCTTAACCTTATGCACTTGGATCATTTCTTCTAAGCCGCTAATCGATAACCCTTCTTCAGGACAGGTATACACCTCTAGCGCCTTCATACCTAAACTTTCAATCAGCTCAATCAAACCAAAAAAGCACGGCGATTCTACCGCAATTACATCGCCCCTTTGTGCAACACATTGTAATGCTATGGAAAGCGCTTCTTGGGCACCATTGGTGATAACAATGTCGTCAACATTCACTTCAACGCCCAAATCTTGATAACGAAAAGCTAATTGCATGCGTAATTTTGTATCGCCAATTACAGAGCCATAACTGACGGCTTTTTCTGCCACTTTGCTTAATACATTACGCATTAAACGCGCCAACGTTTTATCTGGCGGATGCGCTAAAATTGGGTTGGATATACCCAGTGCAACGGTGTCGGGCGAATGCATAACCTCATGCACTGTTTCAATAATGTTGCGACACTTAACTTCCGTTGGCTTACCACCTTTCCATTTTGCTGGCCGTGGCATGAGTGTGCGGGCATTTTGCGCTTTTAAGTAATAGCCAGATTGCGGTCTTGCACTAACCATACCTCGACGCTCAAGCTCAATGTAAGCTTGTTTAACGGTCGGCACACTAATTTCAAACTGTTTACTGAGTTTGCGTAAACTCGGCAGTTTATCGCCGGGACGCAGCGCCCCTGATTTTTGCTGGCGCTCAATAAAGTCGATAACTTGTTGATATAAAAAGTCTGACGAGTTTCTGTTAAGTAATTTCATTAATATTCAAGGTTCACAACAAAACTGTGTAGGTTGCATTTCCATTTTTCTGTATATGTTATTAGAACAAAATAACCTTATCATGTCCATCCAGATACAGGAGCTTGCCACTATAAGCCTCAATTCTGGCAACGTTAATTTACATGTTCACTAAAGGTATGGTGTTCATTCATTTTTTACTAAACTGAGGAGACTATCATGAGATTCATTAACTTTATTTCTATCGTATTACGTCGTGGCTTTGCGAACTTAGCACAAAGCAATCTACTTCAAGAACTTGTGATCAAGGAAACTCAATCCGTGCAAATGTCAAAACGCATCGGGTAAACTTTCTTCAACAATTTTTAGGAACGAGTGATGAGCAATAGTGTTTTATATTTTCTAACGGTAGTTATTTGGGGATCAACCTGGATTGCGATTAACTACCAATTAGGCGATGTAGCACCTGAGGCATCACTCGTTTATCGTTTTGCCTTAGCAGCGCTGTTATTATTTGCTTATTGCAGCTATAAAAAACTAACGCTTAGTTTTAATATCAAACAACATGCTAGTTTTGCTTTGTTTGGTATTTGCTTGTTCGGCCTTAATTATTACCTGCTTTACAATGCGCAAATGCACATCAACTCAGCATTAACTAGCATTGCCTTTTCCACCTTGATGCTCGCCAATATCATTAATGCGCGCATTTGGTATAAAACCAAAATTACTGCGCAAGTGTATTTAGGCGGCGCCCTTGGTCTGTGCGGCATAGTTGCATTATTTTGGCCGCAAATTAGCGATGTTGAACTCGGTCAAAAAGCATTAATTGGTTTATCACTTAGCCTTATCGGTACGCTCTGTGCCTCGTTTGGCAATATGATTTCAATGAAAAATCAACAGTTAAAACTGCCGTTATTGCCGACAACTGCGTGGGGGATGGCCTACGGCGCCTTATTTATGACAATACTGCTGCTTATGCAAGGTAAGTCGTTTAGTTTTTCATTTAACTTTGCCTACATTAGCTCGTTGTTATATTTATCGGTATTCGGCTCGGTAATTGCCTTTGCCTGTTACCTTACATTGTTAACTCGACTTGGCGCTCATAAAACCTCGTATGCGTCGATAATGTTTCCAGCAGTCGCTGTTGTTATTTCAACTTTTGTTGAAAACTTTCACTGGTCCTCCTCGACGGTGATCGGTTTTAGTACAATTTTGATCGGAAACTTAGTTTTAATTGCCCAGCCTAAGCATTTCAGGTTATTTCGTAGTGCCAGTTCATCTAACAAACGGGTGAAAATGTTAGATTAAGCTGTTACAATCTCCCTAGATATACGCGATAAAACATTTCATCCTTGTTTTAATAACAAGCTGAAATACTTTCAGTTAAAATAACATTACCGCCAATAACCGATTAGCCGACGCATCTATATTAACTAGGGAACCCAATGCAACGATTAGCCCCCGCACTACGTGAAGATAACGTACCTCTTGATTTAATTTCTCTGATAAAAACTGTACTAGCTGCCACCAAAGAAATTTCGTTTCGTGTAAGCCAAGCTCACTTAGGTGGCTTAATGGGTTCAACACTTGATGAAAACATTCAAGGCGAAGTGCAAAAAAAGTTAGACGTAGTTGCCAACGAATTATTTAAAGACATTTTATTAGAGTCTGGTTTTGTTAAAGCGATTTCTTCAGAAGAAGAAGATACCTCTGTACCGGGCGACGAATACGGTAAGTACATCGTTTCATTTGACCCACTAGATGGTAGCTCAAATATCGATATTAATTCACTTATCGGTACTATTTTCTCTATTCACCGCGCACCAGAAGGCATGTCGGCTGACGACCCTGATATGTTCAAACAACCGGGTAACCAACAAGTGTGTGCCGGTTATGTTTTGTATGGTCCTTCAACCATGTTGGTAATGACCACAGGTAGCGGCACCCACTTTTACGTATTAGACCGCACCCACGGTGGTTACTTATTGGTGGAACGTAATGTGCAAATTCCACAAGATACCCAAGAATTTGCCATTAACATGTCGAACCAACGTTTTTGGCAAGCGCCAATGCAAAATTACATTGCTGATTTATTAGCCGGTGATACTGGGCCGCGTGGTAAAAACTTTAATATGCGCTGGATTGCTGCCATGGTTGGCGATGTTCACCGTTTATTATGTCGTGGTGGTATTTTCACCTACCCTGCTGATAATAAAAATGCCGAGCAACCTTACAAGCTGCGTTTAATGTATGAAGCCAACCCAATGAGCTTTTTGGTTGAGCAAGCCGGCGGTTTATGTATGACCAGTGAAGGTCGTATTATGGATATTGAACCCACCAGCATTCACCAACGCGTGGAAGTGATCATGGGTTCAAAAAATGAAGTAGAAAAGTGTTTAAGTTATTACAAATAGACGCTTTTAGCTAAGAAAAGTTTTACTAAAACGGGATAACAACTTTGTTATCCCGTTTTCATTTCCCTCTTCCATGCAAGCACTTTCCTTTCAGTTTAAGACTTTTGTCGATAAATTCTCCTTAGGCTACCCAAAAACCGATTTTCTTTGCTAGAATAGCGCCAATTTAATTTGACCAATTTATCAGCGGATTTATTTTTATGCCTAATTATGTTGTCGGACACAAAATTCCAGATTCTGACTCTATTTGTTCAGCAATCGCCCTTTCTTATTTAAAAACCACGTTAGGTGAAGAAACCGTACCTGCACGTTTAGGTGAGCTTTCTCCTGAAACCTTATTCATTTTAGAAAAATTTGGCTTTGAACAGCCAGAACTTAAAATGAGCTACGCCGGTGAAAGCTTATATATTGTTGACCACTCTGAGCGTACACAAGGTCCAGACGATATCGACGACGCCACTATTTTAGGTATTATTGATCACCACAAATTAGGTGACATCACAACCTCTACACCACTAGAGTGCTGGATCCGCCCGGTAGGTTGTACCAATACCATCATTAAAATGATGTACGATTTTCACCAAGTGGAGATCCCTAAAAACATTGCTGGCGCGATGATGTGTGCCATTTTATCAGACACAGTAGTATTCAAATCACCAACGTGTACGACTGCTGATATTAAATGTGTTGAAGCCTTAGCTGAAATCGCGGGTATTGAAGATCCTCAAGCACTTGGCATGGAAATGTTTAAAGTTAAATCGGCTGTTGAAGGTACACCAGTACGCGACTTAGTACTTCGTGATTTTAAAGATTTCGACATGAACGGAAAGCTTGTTGGTATCGGCCAATTAGAAGTGATTGACTTAGCAATTTTTGACGAAATGAAAGCCGACCTTGAAGCTGATATCGCAGCACTTAAAGCGGAAGGTAACCGTCATAGCGTTATTTTATTACTAACTGATATTATGAAAGAAGGTTCAGAATTATTAGTAGTTAGCGATAACGACGACTTAACCGAAAAAGCTTACGGCAAAGCAACCGTTGATGGCAAAGTGTGGTTAGACGGCGTACTTAGCCGTAAGAAGCAAGTTGTGCCGCCATTGCAAGAGTCTTTAGCTTAAGCAGCGATAAGAACAAAGCTGCAAGTTACAAATTGTCAGTTAAAAGCGATAAGCAAAATAAAGCCGAGCGAACCTAAAAGATCGCTCGGCTTTTTAATGCGAATTAAATAACAATATCAACAGGGGTCAGTGACATGCTTAAAAATAAAACCGCGACCTTACTACTTCAATGGTAATTTCAAATTAATGTCACTGACCCCTTCTATTTGGTTAAAGCTAAACTTTAACAACAGGGGTCAGTGACTAGCTAAAAAATAGAACCGCGACCTTACCACCTCAATTGAAATTTCAAATTAATGTCACTGACCCCTTTCATTTGGTTAAAGCTAAGCTTTAACAACAGGGGTCAGTGACTAGCTTAAAAATAAAACCGCGACCTTACCACCTCAATTGAAATTTCAAATTAATGTCACTGACCCCTTTCATTTGCCCCCTTTCAATTTTACTGAGAACACCTATTGTTCTATGACTTATTCCGCTTCACTTATCCGCTAAAAACCTCTACACTAACTGCGATTTTTCATCGAGTTATATATGCTTAAACCACTGTCAAAATTGCTGATTATCATCACCATGCTGGTTGCCTTTTTTGGCCAAGTGATCGCTGGTCAGGGAATGGCAGTTCAGGCACAAGTTCAGCATGAAAATAGCACCAACTCATCTCAGCACATCGATGATGACTGTGACAATGACAATGACAGTTGTGACGTTGATTGTTGCCAAGTTGAATGCTGTGAAACCATCTGCATATGCCCGACCAATACCTGCTCTTCAATGGTTTACTTAGATACTCGGCTTTCTACGTTAGCCCTAGTACTTTTAACGGAATCTCTTCAGTCACAGCAAATAAAAGCGCCACGCTTTATTGCTGCGCCTTTTTATCGACCGCCCATTTCATTTAGCTAGTTCCCTCTTATACCAACACTCAAATTTTATTGATTGTGAACGTTTCACAAGTTTTTGCATTACCTGAGGTAAACATGCCTGCTAAATATTTTAAAAGCGCACTTGTTGTGCTGTTGGCGCCTTCGATGTCTTTTGCGACTGAAAAAGACCACCATGATGATCATCATCATGAACATCAAGAAAGCAAAATTGAAAAGATCCAAGTAACCGCGTCTCGACTTGGCCGAATTGTCACCGAGTCAGCCACACGCACCGAAATTATCAACAGCGAAGAAATTCAAGAAAAGGCGTTAATGCGCCCTGGCAATATCTCTATGCTCGTTGCAGAAACCGGCGGAGTTCGCGTACAAAATACTTCGCCCGCACTGGGCAGTGCTAATATTCGCTTGCAAAGTTTGTACGGTCGATATACGCAATTACTCAGCGATGGTTTGCCATTGTACGGTAGCCAAGCTTCATCGATTGGTTTATTGCAAATTCCGCCAACCGACCTTGCCAATGTCGAAATAATTAAGGGTAGCGCATCATCACTGTACGGTGGTTCAGCGCTTGGCGGGGTGATTAATTTAATTTCCCGCACGCCAAAAGACGAAGCAGAAGGCGAGGTTTTGTTAAATGCGACCTCAAAAAATGGTCAAGACATTACTTCATTTTTTGCTTCACCGATTAATGAAGCAACTAGCGCATCGCTAACTGCCGGCTTACACAATCAAGAACAACAAGACTTAGACGATGACGGTTGGCTTGATATGGCAAAATATCAGCGTGCAACTATTCGCCCACGTGTGTATTGGCAAGGTGAAAATGGCGCAAATCTCTACATGACCTTTGGCGCGATGAAAGAAGAGCGTATTGGCGGCACAGAAGAAGGCGCAACAATGCCTGACGGCAATGCATTTGTTCAACAGCAAGACTCGCTAAGGCTCGACACAGGTTTTATTTTTGCGCAACCACTGAGCGAAGAACTTGATCTAAATGTGCGTGGTTCGGCAATGCAACAACAGCACGACCATGGTTATGGTTTAGTGGCAGAAAATGACAGCCATGAAAGTTACTTACTTGAGTCAAGCCTCTCTGGTTATAGCGACGCTACCGCATGGCTTGTTGGTATTGCCTATCAAGCCGATAAATTTGATTCAGACGATTTTTCCGCCTTTAACTACAGCTACCAAGTGCCGGGCTTATTCTCACAATTTGACTATGAAGCGAGCGATGATATCTCCATGTCGCTAAGTGCCCGTGCTGATTGGCACAGCGAATACGGCACGCAATTTAGTCCACGTGTTTCACTGTTATATAATCCAGAAAATTGGCTTATTCGTGGCTCTTATGGACAAGGATTTTATGCACCAACGCCTTTTATCGAAGATATTGAAGATGCTGGTTTATCTCGCCTAGAGCCCATTGAAAAACTTGAAGCCGAACAAGCCAATACCGCTTCGATTGATATTAGTTATTTAACCGACAGTGTTGAAACCAGTGTGACCTTTTTTGCATCTGACGTTGAAAATGTCACCGAGCTAGAAGTTATTGCGCCATATGAAGCAGATACAAATACCGCTCAAGAAAAACAAGTACGCATAATCAATGCGATGGGCAAAAGTGAGATTCGCGGCACTGAATTTTTGCTTCGCTATCGCTGGCGTGATCTGAAACTCACCGGCAGTTATTTGTATACCGACGCTACGAAATTAAGTGATAGCGGTATAGGGCGCGAGCAATTAGCCCTTACCCCTAAACACTCGGCAGGTGCTGTTCTTATGTGGGAAGAGCATGGTAGCCATCTTGTTGGTTTTGAAGCCTACTACACAGGCACACAGCGCCTTGAAGGTAATCCTTATCGAGATAAAAGTGAGGCATATTGGCATTTAGGGTTGCTTGGTCAAATTACACTAGGTCGGGTAAGCTATTTCTTGAATGCCGAAAACCTGCTTGATGTTCGTCAAACCAAACACGAGTCGTTAGTATTGCCACAACAAGCGCCAAGCGGACGTTGGACAACGGATATATGGTCACGTAATGATGGCTTTACTGTTAATGCCGGTGTTCGTATTCAGTTTGGTCACTAGTACTAGAGTTGCCAGAGCACATAACTAAAAACGGGCGCTAAAGAGCGCCCGTTTTTATGCGTTTAAACAGCTATAAAATCAATAAGCCATAAGTCTTTAATACCTTATAACTCTTTAACACCCATATTGAACAAGGTAAAACCAAAAATATCCGCGTATTGTTCTATGGTTTTGCTAATAGGCGTGCCTGCGCCATGACCGGCGTCAGTTTCAATGCGAATTAAAGTTGGGTTAGCGCCTTGATGTGTTGCTTGCTTCGCTTGTAACTCGGCAGCAAATTTAAAGGAATGCGCAGGGACAACACGGTCGTCATGATCACCGGTGGTGACCATAGTCGCTGGATAATGCGTACCCGATTTCACATTATGCACCGGTGAATAACCGTGTAAATAATTAAACATCGCTTCATTATCGTCAGACTTACCGTAGTCGTACGCCCAACCCGCACCCGAGGTAAAGGTGTGGTAACGCAGCATATCTAATACACCAACCGCAGGTAACGCCACTTTAAATAATTCAGGGCGCTGGGTCATCACCGCACCAACTAACAAGCCACCGTTCGAGCCGCCCATAACCGCGAGCTTTTCTGATGAGGTAACTTTCTCGTTAATTAAATATTCCGCTGCGGCAATAAAGTCGTCAAATACATTTTGCTTTTTCAGTTGCGTACCGGCATTGTGCCACTTTTTACCGTATTCACCGCCGCCACGTAAATTGGCCACTGCATATACGCCGCCAAGCTCTAACCACGCGGCGCGAGTTGCGCTAAACTGTGGCTGTAAGCTGATATTAAAACCACCGTAACCATATAAAATGGTTGGGTTTGAACCATCAAGTATTAACCCTTTTTTATGGGTGATGATCATCGGCACTTTTGTGCCATCTTTTGAGGTATAGAAAACCTGCTTCGACTCGAAATTATCGCTATTAAACTTAGCTTTCGATTTCAGGTGTACACTAGACTCACCGGTTTCAGTATTTAAACTAAAAATGGTCGATGGCGTTTTTTGGTTACTAAACGAGTAATAAATATCGCTTTGTGATTTTTTACCCTCAAAGCCTTTAGCCGTGCCCACTTCTGGCAATGCGATATCACGTACTAGCTTGCCGTTAAGGTCGTATTGCTGAATAAATGACGTGGCATCTTTCATGTATTTGGCAAAAATATATTTTCCGCCCGTTGAAACCGACAATACGTTATCAGTTTCTGGAATTACATCGACCCAATTTTCAGGGCTTGGCGATAAGGCACTCATTTTCACGACACGTTTATTTGGTGCGTTGCGATTGGTTACTAGCAGTAACTCGTCGCCCGAGCTTGAAACTAATGAGGTATCAGAGTCGGTATCATTAAGCACAGCAACCAGCTTGCTGTTTGGCTTGGTTAAGTCTTTTAAAAACAGTTTATTACCTGAGGTTGAAACTGACGCATAAACTAATAAATATTTACCATCACTCGTGACATCAGCGCCAACGTAACGGTGTTTTTCCGCCGCTGTGCCGCCAAAAACAAGCGTATCTTCAGCTTGCGACGTACCTAGCTTATGAAAGTACAGTTTATGTTGGTCGGTTTTTGCCGATAACTCGCTACCTTTTGGCTTGTCGTAACTTGAATAATAAAAGCCTTCATTGCCTACCCAGGCAATGCCGCTGAATTTAATATCCACTAATTCAGTTTCAATAATTTCTTTGCTGTGAGTATCCATTACTCGCGCTTTACGCCAATCACTACCACCTTCAGAAATTAAATAAACCGCACGTGAGCCATCTTCAGAAAATTCGATGCTTGATAAAGAAACGGTACCGTCTTCACTAAAGGTATTTGGGTCGATAAACACTTCTGGCGCAGCATCACCTTTTTGGCGATATAAAACGTATTGGTTTTGCAAACCATCGTTTTTGTAAAAATAAGCATAGTCACCTTCAATAAACGGCATGCCAACTTTTTCATAATTAAGTAAAGTCGCGAGTTTGTCTTTTATTTGGTCGCGGTAAGGAATTTGGCTTAGGTAAGCTTGGGTAGTTTTGTTTTGAGCCTTAACCCAAAGCGCCGTTTCCGCGCTCATATCATCTTCTAACCAGCGATAAGGATCAGCCACTTTTATGCCAAAATAATCATCAACTACCGCCCCTTTTTTAGTTTGCGGGTAAATGACTTGTGCACTTGAACCTTGATTAGACTCTACTGATGTTTTAGCAACAGAGTGAGTTTCTTGGCTACAGCCAGAAAGAGAAAGTGCTAATAAAATAGCCGAGCTTATTGCTAATTTTTTGATATTCATTTGCTACCTAAGATCAGGTTATATGGTGGCAAATATCATAGGTAAGTGGCTAAAAGATGTCTATACAAGAGCGAGCGTCAAGCTCATTTACCCGCGGTTCAATTGTGATTATATGTAAAGACAAGGTTCCATGCTAAAGAAAGAACAAAGGTAATATAACTGACTTTTCGGCAGTTAGCCTCTAATAAGATTAAAATCTATTTGCTATGCCCTAACCAGAGACTAACCGAAACTAATAGTACGATTATTGATAAATAAAGTGTTTCTATCATTGTTGTTGGCTCAATTTCGACGAGAAAGGCAAAAACCTTAATAACAAGTAGCATGACAACAACTTTACCTAGCTTTGTTTTCAGCTGATCTATCGTTTTAATTTCATATGCTTTAGAAGTATGCTCTCTTGAGTTTTCAATTGGACTAATAAATAACTCATAAAGACCAAAGGCAAAAATAAATAAAATGGACGACAACAAAAAGGTATCTAAAATTTCTATCACATACAAAATCAAGTTATCTCGAGAAATATCGCTCGTTCCTATAAAAACATAATCAAACATTGCTTTAATTAGGTGTATTACTTCATATAAACCTAAAATAATTAGCGTTACACCAGTTAACATACAAGAGAGCACCCCAAAAACGAGTACTATTCTGCTGTTCCACAGCATTGATTCAAAAAAACGTTCCATCCCCTTTCCTTCTTGTTTTTATTTAGAAGCTATTGATTATGCATTTAAAAGAGGCTAGAAACGCTTCTAACCTCTATTAGTTACCGCCAAATTACACTAAAGAGACTTTATCGCTTGGTTAGCATCATTAAGGTAATCCCAAGCCCCTTTTTTGAACTCTACCTGCGCAATATCACCTAAACTAAGGCGTGATGCGACCTCAGGTTCAACATTAACCCAAGCTGTTTTCGTTTGAATTAAGTTAGTAACGTCGCCTTCACCTATGGTTACATTGTCAATAGATGATTCACCAGTAAGGTCATTCGTATTTTTTACTTGTTTAACAAATTGAATACTGCTGCCTTCTACTAATTTTTTATTTTCACCAATGTTTATTTGGATAAAGTGTTTTTCATTTAATACTTTATACTGAATTACATAGCCTTTGGGCGAAAACTCATTTTGAATAATTTGCTTGTAGTTTCTTATTGACTGTTTAGCCGCTTGTGCAATTAGCCCCTGCTTTTCATTGGTCGATATTTTACAAGATGAAGATCTAGCATCTCTTGAAATTTCAGATACGCCAGATAACTCAACTTGGGAAGCTAGTTTTAATTCGGGCAACTTATAGGTTTTGGCAACTCCGGCCACTGTTGCTTTAAAACTACAGCTTGGTTTAACCCAAGTTTGCTTGCCGGTTATAATATTTTTCGCTTCATGCCCTTCTTTAAATTCATAATTAAAAGTAGCTGAAGTTATTACGGGAAGAATGGAAACATCAACTAAATCAAGTAATGGGCTGTCATATTCTCCTGATGTTTCATAAGCAATAATTTCATTTTTTACTTTTGTCGCGATAGACCTATCAACTAACTCAACCCCCGCTTGGTGGAGCAAGTTATCTAAAGAACCAATCATAGCACTGCCTGCAAAAGAGCTTTTTGCTAGATCATTTCTTTCTTCAGCATCTAATACCAATACTTTTAACTGTTTACCTACCAACTGAGCCTTGGTAGGCATAAGGCTAGCTTTAGGTAATTCCCTTTTTAATTGTGGGTTAGATATAATTTGACTCGCTGAATCATTGTCAATTGAGGTTGATGCACAACCCGCCAATGACATAGCTGCAGTTAAAGTAATTATATTTTTTATCATTTTATTTCCCTTTACGTTTTCTAGTACAAAAATTAAAGCTTTATGATTTCCCATAGATTGGTTTCTGCAATTTCTCTATTGAAACTATCAATTGTTAGTTTTCTCGCAGCCTGAAAATCAGTCATCGATTTACCCATAAGTACAAGCTGGTTTGATGCTAAATTCCCCTCAGCTCGCGAGGTAAAACGAATTTGTAAGGTGTTCTTATACGTGAAGTAATCGAATAATTTTGTTTGTTCAACTACTGATGAAAGCACAAGCTTGCTTGAACAATTTTTTGTCACTTTAATCGCTTGCTTGGTTAGATGATTTTCAAGAGAGTTAACATATATTTTAGATTGTTCATCTAAACTTTGAATCATCAGGCAAAGAGCGGCCAAGTTGCCCTGAACACTCTTATTTAACTGCTCCCAGGGAATTAATAATCGCTCTACAGCAGCTGATGGCTTTAACATATTGATAATTGCTGCATATCGAAATGTACGCGGAATATTTTCCGACAGTAATTTTTGAGCTCTATAGTTCCACACAATCTTAGACATAGAACTTTGTCGAGCTAAAAGCGCTGTAGCCTTGGCATTCAATTGCGTTAATTGGGTAAAGTTGTCATTTAATATATTGTGTTTATTCACTTTTAGCATGACAAAAATTTGCTGGTTTACAGTAGCTGTCTGCACTATTTGATATTGTGATATAAGGGTTTCATCCACTTTAGTGCGCATATCTTGATTAATATAAACTTGATAGTTTACGCCAGAGAGCTGCTGATTGATTTGAGTTAACCCAACCAGTGAAATACCTAGTTTTGCAGCGACATCTTGTAATGCAGCTGACTTTGCAACTTCAAGGTTATAGCTACTCCCAAGACCATAGAAAGTTGAATCATCATCTTGCGGAGGATGTTGTACCCATAAAGGTAATGGCTCGTTTAGTTCTTGCTGGGTTGATTGACATCCCTGAAGAAAGATAATTGATAAAAATATATAAAGTGATACTAATTTCATAAAGAGTCCTGAAATACTAAATAGCGGCTGTTGAAAAGTAATTTTTACTTTCAAGCACTTTATCTAGGTAACGTTGAGTTTCTTGATGAGTCTTTGATTTAATGACTTGATAAACCTCATCAGGGGTTAATTCATTGATTTTTTTAATGGCTTCTTTACGCCCTTTTTTCCCACCATTAAAGGCTCTAGCTAAATTACCGATCCCGGTGTTATAAGCAG
Organism: Thalassotalea sp. PLHSN55; assembly: GCF_052030545.1. Taxonomy (NCBI): domain Bacteria; kingdom Pseudomonadati; phylum Pseudomonadota; class Gammaproteobacteria; order Alteromonadales; family Colwelliaceae; genus Thalassotalea; species Thalassotalea sp. PLHSN55. The sequence continues at coordinate 231,635 of NZ_JBPDIH010000006.1, forward strand.
CAATTGCGCAGTACGTTTTGCTCGTTTCATTCTCAACACCTGCTAAGTACCTAGTCATTAATAAGTTAAAGTAAGCAGCGCCAAATTGAATATTTTCTTCACCTACATACAACAATTCAGGAGTTGGCTTTTTACTACCACGAAAAATTTTATTGTTAACGTCTGCTCCGGCAGTAGAAGGCACTATTTGCATTAACCCAAACGCCGGAATATAAGATTTGGCCATTGGATTAAAGTGACTTTCAGTTTCCATTATCGCTAAAATAATCGCTTGCTGAAGTTGCCATTTTTCAGACTCTTTATTAACAATATTCAAGTATTTTTTGGCTTTCTCCGCTCGACTACCACGCAAGTTAATTTTATAGGTGATGATATTCTTAGCTGTTAAATCCAAATTATGGCTTTGCTCTATACTTCTAAGCTCTTTTTTCATGCTGTCTAACAATAGCTCAGAATTTTTTCTGGCAAGGTGAGATGCATCAGGAGTATTGGTAAAATGATCCAAAACAGAAATCTGCGTCTCTAAACGCTTTTTAGTACGGGCAATGACAACTTCTTGCTGCTTTGTAGGTGAAAGACTATCCGCCTCACTAATCGCCAAATCGAGTTCGTTTTTGTCCTCAATTCCGAGCGCATTTAACAATGAGTTACTAGGAACAACCACATCATTTTCAGTATTTATTAGGTTTATGGCTTCTGCTCGGCTAGATAGATCCATCGCCTCAATTGTATTAAATGCAATGACCTTGTCACTTGAAGGTGCAAACTCTTTATTGGTTTCAGCAATGATTTTAGGGGTAACATTTAGCGCTGAAACAATTGCCTTTTTGACTGTTGCATCAATTTCACTTTCGCTGAGTTTATCTTCATCAAGCAGGCTAACTTCAATTGTATTCTTCTCAAAATCAGCAATAACTTTAGTATTATTATCTTCGCTATACATGATGTATTCAGCACGAGAGCTAAGTTCTGCTACTCCCCAACGTTTCTTAATTTTTTCACGATATGCTTCATATCTGGATAAATAGCGTTTCTTGAAAGTATTGTATTTTGCTAATTGTGCTTTTCTATGTTCAAGGTAGTTTTTAGGCTCACTTGCCTGAGCTAGAGACAAGAAAAATGAACAACAAAACATGAAGCCGAAAGTAAAAAAGACATTGGAATTTTTTTGCACAATATATCCTTATAATGATGCTGTTTGTTTATTTCTTGTAATAAAGACTGTATTCAAACTTGGTTAAAATTGACTCTGCAATCAACGAAAGATCTTCCTCTCCTGCACCGTAAAAGTTATTGCGGGCATCTCTTGCAATCGACCTTGCCTTGCCAATCTGCTTGGGGTCATCGTCCTGAACATCAACCTCGTTATAAAGATCATGAAGTTGCTCACGAGCAAGGCTCGAGTTATTACCGTAGTTAACTGCGCCAAAATATTTATGAATAAAAAGTTTATCTTTCCCCTGTTCCTGAAGAACTAAGAAAAACTCAACATTGTTGTAGTCAAATGAATATTTAACAAAATCGCTTGTATGCTGAACAATGGTTTTATTACCTTTAATCGGCTTTTTATTCAAAAGGTCATCAGGGCTAAAATCATCAAGCAGTCCCTGTATCGTATAAGCTGAAACTCGACTGTTTTTAGTAACTAAAGATAAAATGTACTTATCATTGAGGTAATATAAAAAGCTCACCTCATTGACATATTTACTTTTTTTTATCAGCTGAGGCTCACCAAAATATTGTTTTATATAATCGACATTGCTACCAATATTTACCTTGTTTAGTAGTTCGTATTCATAGCTATGCGTAAAATGAGAGACAAATGCTACATAAGCTTCAGTCGCCATTTCTTTTGTGTCAGCCCATTGTCCAACAGCCATCAAGCCTAAGGCTAGGGCGACAAACTTCTCATAGAACTTACTTTTGTTAACCACTTTACTTGTCCCTGCTTTAAGCCTTTATTTTTAGTTAATGTTTTCCGATTTAGAAAAGCTTAAATATAATAAAGTCTCATTTTCAGGGTCTAATTTAACGGGCGCTTGTTTCATCACTTTAGTAAAGAGCGCTTTAGTATTCTCTTCTGAAATAGTCACCATAGTGCAAAGGTTTTTTTGATTGCCTAGTTGAGCATAATCAACTTTTACAATCTTAGAACCTTGCAATGCTTGGTCTGTCAATTGTGCGGTTGTTACATTAAATGTGGAGTTAGCTTGAGTTTCGTCTAGCGTAGTTACTTTGCTCGCGTACTCTTCTTGTAAACTCGCGATGCGAGTATTGATTTGTGTGGCTAATTCAGTTCTCGCTTGAGTACTCGCTTGGGTTTTATCCATTGAGAAACTATTCGATGCTGGCACACATGAAGAAGCAACTAAGCCACTTTGAACGGTAGGGTTGGTCACCCAAGATGGGATATTCATTCCCATTTTAGAAGCATTGGTATTCTCTGTTGAGCTACAGCCTCCTATCACAAGAACGATAGCAGTAAGAAATAGTGTATTAGTACTTTTGTTCATTTTATGTTCCTTCAAAAATGACGTAGATGGTTATCAATCAATGCGTCCATTAACAATTAAAAACAGAATACCACCAATAACACTATGAAATAGCAAGACTTTGTCATACATTTGTAACAGCCCCACCATAGAAAAAGATGATTATCACAAACTCCTCACTCACACGAAAAACAACAAATACAAGCCACTACTCTTTCACAACACGTTCAAAAATGATGACAAAAACCCCGCATAAAAATTCAAAAACGAAAAAGAGCGCCGGTTACACAAAAACACTTGAAAACAAGCAAGTCAGGTGCACATAACGACCAAGACTAAATTAACTTAATACGTAAAAGATAAATAAACAGGATAAAATATTAATTGAACGGCAAATTAGATGAGCTAATATAAAAAAATCAGCATTTCAGCTGGTTTTTAAATACTCATTCTCGAAGTTAGTGAGCCTTTAGGTAAGGCGGAGGCACGGAGTTGGCTTTAGCCAATGAGTACCGACAACGTCTGTATAAATTTATCAGCAACAAAAAACCAGCTTTTCGGCTGGTTTTTAAATACTCATTCTCGAAGTTAGTGAGCTTTTAGGCAAGGCGGAGGCACGGAGTTGGCTTTAGCCAAAGAGTACCGACAACACGGTATAAATTTATCAGCAACAAAAAACCAGCTTTTCAGCTGGTTTTTAAATACTCATTCTCGAAGTTAGTGAGCTTTTAGGCAAGGCGGAGGCACGGAGTTGGCTTTAGCCAATGAGTACCGACAACGCCGCGTAAATGCTCAATAACAAAGAGAACCACATCAAAGAAATTAAACGCGCTCAAATACGGTAGCAATACCTTGGCCGAGTCCAATACACATAGTAGCTAGGCCGATATTCACATCTTGCCCTTCCATCAAGTTAATCAAGGTTCCAGCAATACGAGTACCTGAACAACCTAGTGGGTGACCTAGTGCAATTGCGCCACCGTTTAAGTTGATCATGTCATCAGCTTTATCTTCTAAACCTAAGGCACGTACACAAGAAAGTGCTTGTGCGGCAAAAGCTTCGTTAAATTCAGCAAGTTCAATATCCGCTAGTGATAAACCCGCACGCTTAAGCGCTTTTTTCGTTGCTGGCACTGGACCATAACCCATGGTTGATGGATCGCAACCGGCAACGCCCATACCACGAATTTTAGCGCGAGGCGTTAATCCTAAGGCTTTGGCTTTCTCTGCTGACATCACTAACATCGCTGATGCGCCATCAGATAATGCAGAAGAAGTACCAGCGGTTACTGTACCGTTTACTGGATCAAATACCGGGCGAAGCGCACTTAAACTTTCTGCTGTTGTTTCTGGGCGAATAACTTCATCGTGTTCAATTAAGGTTAAGGCGCCATTTGCATCGTGGCCTAACATCGGCACAATTTCATTTTTCCAACGACCTTCAAGCGTTGCTTGATGAGCACGTTGGTGAGAGCGTGCGCCAAACGCGTCTTGCATTTCACGAGTAATTCCGTGTTGCATACCTAACAATTCAGCCGTTAAACCCATGTTACCAGCAGCGCGAGAAATGTATTTACTTAAGGCAGGGTCGAAGTCAACATCATACATCATAGGTACATGCCCCATGTGCTCAACACCACCAACAATAAATACGTCGCCTTGGTCACACATTATGCTTGTTGCTGCGTTATGCAGCGCTTCCATTGAAGAACCACATAAACGGTTAACCGTTACAGCGCCAACTGATTTTGGAATATCCGTTAATAATTGCGCGTTGCGAGCAATGTTAAAACCTTGTTCTTTGGTTTGCTTAACGTTACCCCAAATAATATCTTCAATTTCATTTGGGTCTAAGTTTGGGTTACGGTCAAGTAACGCCTGCATTAAATGGGCAGAAAGTGCTTCTGCACGCACATTACGAAATACACCAGCCTTAGAACGGCCCATTGGCGTACGAATACAATCGATAATTACCACATCTTTCATGATTTTCTCCTAGGCCTAAGCTGTTTTAACGTCAGTTGTGAAATAAGACTTACCTGATGCTGCCATTTCGCGCAGGCCATCAGTAACTTGGTAAACTTCCCCAAGATGCGCATATTTATCTGCAAGTTCAATGAAGTTAGCTAAACCAAGTGTTTCTAAATAACGAATTGGACCACCTCTAAATGGCGGGAAACCTAAACCGTAAATTAAGCCCATATCAGCTTCCGCTGCGGTATCAACCACACCTTCTTCTAAACAGCGCACAACTTCATTCACCATAGGGATCATCACGCGGGCAATAATTTCTTCGCTGGTGAAGTCTTTTTTCTCGCTAGGAAGTAATTTGTATGCAGCTTCTGCTGGTACTTTGGTCGGCTTGCCACGTTTGTCTTTACCGTAATCGTAAAAGCCTTGACCATTTTTCTGACCAAAACGACCTTCTTTATAAAGTAGCGTTACTGGGTCGTCGTCAATTTTAGTCATACGTGTTGGGAAACCGTCTGACATTACTGAAGATGCATGGTCGGCAGTATCTAAACCAACAACATCAAGTAAGTACGCAGGACCCATCGGCCAACCAAATTGTTTTTCCATGACTTTATCAACAGCGGTAAAATCAGCGCCTTCAAGTAATAGCTGACTAAAACCAGCGAAGTATGGGAATAGTACACGGTTAACATAAAAGCCTGGGCAGTCGTTAACTACAATCGGTGATTTACCCATTTTCGCTGCATAGGCAACAACTGTCGCAACAGTTTCTTCGCTGGTGTCTTTACCACGAATCACTTCAACTAATGGCATTTTGTGCACAGGGTTGAAAAAGTGCATACCACAGAAGTTTTCTGGGCGTTTAACGCTTTGTGCCAGTAAATCGATTGAAATCGTTGAGGTGTTTGAAGTGACAATCGCATCATCACTAACATGGCCTTCAACTTCCGCTAATACCATGCCTTTAACTTTTGGATTTTCAACCACCGCTTCAACAACAATATCAACATCTTTTACGCTGTCGTAAGATAACGACGGGGTAATATTATTTAATACGCCAGCCATTTTTGCTGGCTTCATGCGGCCGCGTTCAACTTGTTTGGTTAAAATACCCGCCGCTGTGGTTAAACCTAAGTCAAGCGCAGGGTCATTAATATCTTTCATAATAATTGGCGTGCCTTTATAAGCCGATTGGTAGGCAATACCACCGCCCATAATGCCTGCGCCAAGTACCGCGGCTTTATTCACCGCTTTTGTCGCTGCTTTGCCAGCTTTTTTCGCTTTGCCTTTGATCACTTGATCAGCCATGAATAAACCAATTTGCGCTGTGGCAGCATCGGTTTTAGCCAATTTGGCAAAATTGGCATTTTCAATCGCCATGGCTTCATCACGACCTAAACTTGCTGCCGCTTCTACCGTTTTCACCATTAACATTGGCGCTGGGTAATGTTTACCCGCTTTTGCGGCGATCATGCCCTTACAGGTATTAAAGGTCATGATCGTTTCTGTTGGGCTAAGCTTTAACGGTTCAAATTTTGGTTGACGTTTTGCTTGCCAATCAAGTTTACCGTCAATGGCTTGTTTAACCATGGAAATAGCGGCAGCTTTTAAGTTTTCACCAGCAACAACCGCATCAACTGCGCCTACAGCTAAGGCTTGTGGTGCTTTAAATGATTTGCCGGTCGACATCCATTCAACGGCGTTATCGGCGCCGATTAAACGAGGTAAGCGAACTGTGCCACCAAAACCTGGAATTAAGCCTAGTTTGACTTCAGGCAAACCCACAACCGCAGAGTCGGCCATTACGCGATAATCACACACTAGCGTCATTTCAAAACCACCGCCAAGTGCCATACCATTAATCGCAGCAACGGTAGGTAATTGAATATCTTCAAATGAATCAAACACACCTGAGGCTTGTTTCGCCCATGGAATTAACTCTGCTTCTGATTTTTGGAACATGCCTAAAAATTCAGTAATGTCTGCGCCTACGATAAACGCAGGTTTTGCTGAAGTAACTATCACGCCTTTTGCGTCGCTACATTCATTAATCGCTTTTACCGCAGCTGCATATTCTTCAATAGTCACTTGGTCAAACTTATTGACCGAGCCTTGTGCATCAAATTGGAATTCTACAATACCATCTTCTAACAACTGGACAGATAGGCTTTTGCCTTGAAATATCATGCCGGTTCTCCTCACCATGTTGGGCGTTGATTTATTAATAACTTATAATAATAGCTGACTGAGTTTGCCCTGCTTTTGAGTTAAATGCAAATTTTTTAAACACCTGTTTTAATCACCTGTATCAAATCAATTACAAGCAAGATAAGCATTCCTATATAACCACTTATTTTTATTAGTTAATTAATCAAGCTTCATGCAAAATAATGATGCGTTATTGTCGCTATAAGGCTAAGCGAATTTAGCTTATTGTCTGCATAAATCAATGTAATTTATCGCACCATTATTTTTAATTTGGCCGATAGACTAGCTAAAACGCTTAGCGAGTTTCACAAACCGATTTGATTAAAATATAGACAATAATTTGATTTTTTCAGAGAAATGAGGTTTTATTAGAACTGACAAGCCAAGCTATAAATTGCACATATAATCAATAAAAATATAACTTACCTAAGGTTATGGATAACAAAAATATGCATTGGAAAACGTTTGCGGCAATTATATTACTGATATTATCTCGACCAGTCGGCGCCGATGTACTACAACCGATTGAGATAAAAATGTCAGCTTTAGAATTTACCGGTGTAGTTCAGCAAAACCTTAACGGCGCCTTTGATTTGTTTATTAAAGACGTTGAAAAAAACACCAATGTACGACACGACTATCAAGTGCTCTCACCTGCACGTGCAGCAAAAAAGTTTTTCCAGCATGAAAATCAATGTTTAATCCCAAGTAGCTTAACACCGCAATATTTTGAAGGTTTTGATGTTATACACAGTAAAAGTTTTGCTATTGTTAGGTATCTTGCTTTTACGCGTCCGAGCCAAGAAACGATAAAAAATAAAGATCAGCTTGCGGGTAAAGTTATAGGTGTGATCCGTGATTCAGATACTTGGAATTATGAAAAGCGCTTTAATTTAAGCAATGTGGATTACGTTAAAGTGAGTGACTTAGCAACCTTAGTTGAGTTGCTATATAAAAAGCGCGTCGATGTAGCCATTCACGATCATGTTGACTTTATTGCCATGACCGAGCATTTAGCGCAAGACCCGCCCAACTATCATTATCAAGCGCCAATGGCGATTGATAAAGTGGTGATAACTTGCCATAACAGTGAAATAACCCGTGCTTATATGAAACGGGTTAATTTAGCGATTGAACAAGCGATTAAAAACGACGACTTTAAAAACTACTACCAACTTTCAACCATTAATGAAGACTAACGTCCGTAACCCCAACGCGGCATTATGCTTTGATCTATATTTAAATGATCTAATACCCGACCAACCATAAAATCGACTAAATCATTAATTGATTCAGGTTGATGATAAAAGCCGGGAGCTGCGGGCATAATGGTAACGCCAAGTTGCGATAACGACAGCATATTTTGCAAGTGAATTGACGAAAATGGCGTTTCTCGCACCATTAAAATCAATTGTCCACGTTCTTTAATGACCACATCGGCAGCACGTTCAATTAAATTATCGCTCATACCCTGACTAATCGCAGCCAACGTACCTGTCGAACATGGGCAGACCACCATTTGTTTTGGCGCGGCAGACCCCGAGGCGACAGGCGAGAACCATTGCTCTTTGCCTAACGCGATAATTTGCTCAGGTTGGGCTTGGTATTTTTCCGTAAGAAATTTTGTTGCAGCATCTGGTGACGCCGGTAATTTCACGCCAACTTCGGTATCAAGTACGATACGCCCAGCACTTGAACACAGCAAAAACACTTGATAATTAGCGGCAAGCAAACATTCGAGTAAACGCAGCGCATAAGCAGAGCCCGACGCTCCGGTGATCGCTAAGGTGATTTTATCTTTAAAGGTATGCTGATTAAGCACGTTCATATCCTTCATTTATCTTCGCCTGCTAACGCTGTGAGTAGTTTTTGATGAATACCACCAAAACCGCCATTGCTCATTACTACAATAGTATCATTTGGTTTTGATTGCTGAGCAATTGCCTGCACTAGGTGTTCAATATTATCTGATACTGTGCACGCCTGCTGACAATCATTGATTAATGCATCAACCGACCATGTCACGCCCTCGCCCTGATAGACAAATACTTGATCGGCTTGTGCCAGTGACTTAGCTAAGGTGTCTTTATGCACACCTGATTTCATCGTATTTGAGCGCGGCTCTAACACGGCAATTACGCGCTTTTCACCAACATGGTTGCGCACACCCGCTAACGTTTTAGTAATTGCCGTTGGATGATGGGCAAAATCATCGTATACACGAACGCCATTAACCTCGCCTCTTAATTCCAGTCGTCGTTTGGTATTGATAAATTCAGACAAGGCTTCAATGGCAACTTCAGGCGTTATACCAGCATTACGCGCAGCAGCAATCGCCATTAAGCCATTATCAATATTAAAGTCGCCAATAAGATTCCAGTTTACGGTGCCAAAGATTTTACCTTTAAAGCTGACAACAAATTCACTGCCATCAGCGATTAATTTTTCACCATACCAACCATCACTTTTGTTGCTATCGTCAACAGTAACTTCGGTATCAGTCCAACAATCTTGTGCAATCGTCTCTGCAATCGCAATGTCACTTTGTGGTGATAAAATTAAGCCATTGCTGGGCACCATGCGAATAAGGTGGTTGAACTGTTTTTGAATATCAGTAATGTCATCAAAGATATCAGCATGATCAAATTCTAAATTGTTGATCACTAAAGTACGCGGGCGATAATGAACAAACTTCGAACGTTTATCAAAAAAGGCGGTATCATATTCGTCGGCTTCAATCACAAAAAACGGTGCTTTGCCCAAACGCGCCGAGCTATCAAAGTTTTGTGGCACACCACCAATTAAATAACCCGGCGCCATGCCCGCGTATTCTAAAATCCAAGTGAGCATGCTACTGGTGGTGGTTTTACCATGAGTACCTGAAACGGCTAGCACCCAACGATCTTTTAAAACATTTTCTAATAACCACTGCGGCCCTGAGGTATAAGCGATATTGCGATCGAGCACATATTCCACCAATGTATTGCCGCGCGACATAGCATTACCAATAATGACTAAGTCGGGTTCATCATCAAAATGCTCAAGTTCATAACCTTGCATTAACTCAATGCCAAGCGCTGCTAGCTGAGTGCTCATTGGCGGATAAACATTGGCGTCACAACCTGACACTCGATGACCTAATTCTTTAGCAATAGCCGCAATGCCGCCCATAAAGGTGCCGCAAATGCCTAATATGTGAATATGCATAATTACCTTAAACGCAACTGTAAATACACTGCTCTACAAGTTCGCTCATTATTTGAATCTATTAATTGAGCGTCAATATACCTTAGTCACAAGAAAAAATAACGGATTTTGTCTATTTGGCCGTCTTAGGTTTGCAAATCTTGGTTAAATTTAACAATATCTACAAACATCAAGGTTTCATCAACGAGCGCTTAACATCCCTCGGTTAACAATAAGGAAATAAACTGTGCCAAACAGTGATATTAACGTAAAGAGCTTACATGTTTACCCAATTAAATCTGCCGCAGGTATTGCACTTTCACATGCATGGCTTGACGAATTGGGATTAAGCTTTGATCGCCGTTTTGTGATAAGTGATCTGCACGGGCAATTTATTACCGCAAGAACCGAGCACAAGCTCTGTTTAATTCAAGTTCACTTACTTGCTAATGGTTTAATGTTATCAGCGCCTAATATGGATAACCTTACGATTGCTTATCAAGACTTTAGTGATGATTACCAAGCGGTAACCGTATGGGGCGATACCATTAACGCACAGCATTGCCGGCAGCAGTATGACGCATGGTTTAGTCGTTATTTGAACAAACCATGTCAGCTATTGTTTTTTGGCGACAAATCACATCGCAAAGTGAAAAATTCAGAGAAAGAAGTCGGCTTTGCGGACGGTTATCCTTTGTTATTAATTAGCCAAGCATCGCTTGACGATTTGAATCAAAAAGCGAATACCGCGTTTACCATGGCGCGCTTTCGCCCGAACATTGTTGTTGAAAATTGTTCAGCCTTTGCCGAAGATACATGGCAGCGCATTCGTATTGGCGAGGTTGAATTTGAACTAGCCAAAGCTTGTTCACGCTGTACTTTTACCACAGTCGATCCGATATCAGCGCAAAAACATGCCCAAGGTGAACCACTGCGCACCTTAAAAACTTATCGCCAAGTAGCAGATGGCGACATTATGTTTGGTCAGAACTTAATTGCACTAAACCAAGGCAACATTCATCAAGGCGCTCAAGTTGAAATATTATCCACTAAAAATGCACTGAGCTTTATTACACCAGTAACTCAGTCATCAAGCGCTACTACTTCCAAAACATCGATAACAAGTGAAACAGAAAACGATATGCAATCAAGCACACTAAAACAAGCAGTAGTTAAGCAAATTCCTGCAAAAGAAGAGCCAGTAAAAACCGATAAGCCTAAAATTGATTTAAGCTCTTGGGATAAAACAGTTACCGGTAATAATAAAGAGACTATTTTAGCGCAAGCCGAAGCAGCAGGTGTTTTCATGCCATATTCATGTCGAGAAGGCATGTGTGGAGCCTGTAAAGTTCAGCTCGACAGTGGTGAAGTTGAACAACAAGTCTGCGACGGTTTAAGCGATTTAGAACAACAAGCAGGGTTTATTTTAAGCTGTAGTTGTGTGCCTAAATCAGATATTGTCATTAGTAAAATAGATCGCGCTAAATTAAGGGCAATTAAAGAACAAGAGCGTGACCTGCAAGAGCAGCGATTAGCAAAAGCGAAACAGGCTGAATAAGTAAGATAGACAAGGGAAAACTGATGAAGTTAAATTGCGATTTAGGCGAAAGTTTTGGTACGTGGCAAAAAGGCCAAGACGACGAGATTATGCCGTTAATTGACCAAGCTAATATCGCCTGCGGCTTTCACGCATCAGATCCACTGACGATGCAGAAAACAGTGCAATTAGCGGTAAAACATCAAGTCAGTATCGGTGCTCACCCTGCTTACCCTGACTTAGTTGGTTTTGGCCGCAGAACAATGGCGATTGAAGGCCAAGAGCTCGAAGCCATTATTATCTATCAAATTGGTGCATTGCAGGCGTTTTGCCAACAACAAGGCGTACAGCTTGATTACGTAAAGCCTCATGGCGCACTGTATAACGATATGATGAAAAATACTGACTTGTTTCAACATGTTTGTCGGGCAATCGCTAGTGTTTCAGCTAAGCTAAAGCTAATGATCCAAGCTTTGCCAGATACGCTCGTATTTCAGCAAATAGCGAGTGAACATGGCATCGCACTTTATTTTGAAGCCTTTGCCGACAGAAATTACCAAAGTGATGGCTTTTTGGTGCCACGAAGCGAGCCAAATGCAGTAATCACAGATAAACAGTTAGTCATTGAGCGTTGTCAGCAATTAATGAGTACTGGCCATATTTTAGATATCAACAACCAACCACTTGCCATGCAGATAGATAGCTTGTGTGTGCATGGTGATAATCAACAAGCGTTGGCGTTAGTGAAAACGATTCGCCAGCAGATGAGTCGCAATACATAAGTGACAAGTAACTAGGCGGTAAACGAGTATGAGCAAAGCTTCGTCATTTGATGGTTTGTCAGTCAATAACATTCATATTGAGCCGATAAGTGAAAATGCCATATTGCTGACTTGGCCAGAAGTGATTTGCGTGCAGCAACATCAACAAATCATGCAGTGCCAGCAAATAATTGAGCAGCAATTAGCGCCATTAATTATCAACACAGTAGCCGCTTACAACTCATTGATTGTTCATTATTATTTTCAAAAAACGCCATTATTTTCTTTACAAAAAAAGCTGAAAACCATTTGCCAAGCACTCGATAAAACGGAGGCAGACAGTACCACTAGCTCAGTTATTGAAATTCCAGTCTATTACCATCAAGATGCCGGATGGGACTTAAAAGATGTTGCGCAGCAAACCAAGTTATCTATTGATGAGGTTATCAGCACGCATAGTGAAACCACTTACCGTGCTTATGCCTTAGGCTTTACGCCCGGCTTTTGCTATTTAGCCAGTCTTGATAAAAAACTCGCCTTACCAAGAAAATCGACACCAAGAGTGAACATTCCAAAAGGTGCCGTGGCGATTGCTCAGCAGCAAACCGCAATCTACCCAAACAACAGTCCTGGCGGTTGGCACATTATTGGGCAAACCCCAATGCCGATGTATCAGGTATCGACGAACCATGGCCATAACCATTTCACTCCGGCTATTGCGGTTGGACAACAGGTAAAGTTTAACGCCATTGATTACACGACTTTTTGTCAATTAGGTGGTCAGCTTGAGTATGAAAAACGCTAGCAAAGGAAATAAGCCATGACAAACCGTATTGAGATTATCGATTTAAAAGGCAATTGCAGTATTCAGGACTTAGGTCGTGACAAGGCTCAGCATCTTGGCTTTAGTGGCTCTGGCGCCAGTGATGAATATAGTTTCCTAATGGCTAATCAGCTGATAAATAATGTCGCCAATTCGCCAGCACTTGAAATAACCTTGGGGCAAATTCAATTGTTGGCGCACAGTGATACCCAATTTGCCATTACCGGCGCCGACTGCCGAGCGACAGTCAATGATAAACCAATAAAAAATTGGGCGGTTCACTCTTTAAACACTGGCGATGTTTTAACGCTAAAGCAGCCGATGCAGCATTTACACAGCTACTTAGCTTTTTTAGGTGGCATAGTCTGCGATACATTTTTTGCCAGTCACTCACAAACGTTGAATGAACAACAATTGGCATTAACCGCCAAAAAGCTAGCCGCAGGCAGCTTTATAGAATTATACCAAACGGGCAATATGACACCGGCAGAAACACAGCAATTATTCACCATAACAAAAGTTAATCAGCGCGCCACAAGTCCTTTATTGTTTCATGCCTCAGAGCAGTTAACACTTAGATTTATACCAAGCCCAATGTGGTGGCAATTAAGTGATAAAAAACGCAATTTTTTCACCGAGCAAAGTTACGAGATTTTGCCGCAAAGTAACCGTATGGGATATCGATTATCAAGTGATGTCTTATTTAATTGCCATGGCGTTAACGATAAGCCGGCAAATCTTTCAAAACCGGTATGTTATGGCACAATTCAATTGCCAGATAACGGTCAACCTATTGTATTAATGAAAGAAAGGCAAACCATAGGCGGCTATCCGGTATTAGGTACGGTCATGAAAACCGACTTATTTCGTCTTGCGCAAAAACGTCCGGGGCAGCATGTGCGCTTCGCCACCATAAGTATTGAACAAGCGCAGCAACAGCTTGCGGCTTTTTATCAAAAACTTAATGTTGAGACGTATTGATTAGAAGCTATAACCGAGGCTAACCACCAAGCGATAATCATTTTTTAACGGCAAATTTCCATCGTCGTCTTGGTGTGGCTTTTCTGTGCGATCAACGTAAAAGGTCAAATCCAGATCAAAATCACTGGTTAAGTCAATCTCAACCCCTGTTTCTAAACGATGAATATATTGCCCGGCATTTTCACTGACAATTTGTAGTTGGTAGTCTGCAACAAAATCGATTTCTTTATTGATTTCAATATCAAAGTTACTGCCTAAGGTAAGTACGCCAGATTTTTCAGAGCGGTCTTCCCCTTCACTAGCGGTTGCAAATAAGGTTTTTTGATAGCTAGGACCAGCCGTCACGTCCCAACTAAAGCGCTTTTTATCGTATAAGTGATAACCCAAAGCCACACCGGCGGTTAATCGGCTATCAATATTTTGAAAAATGTCACTGTAGTATTCAGCATCAACGGCACGAAAGAATATTTTTTCATTAATGTAAATATCGTGTGAGCTGGTCAAGCGTTGGCTATTAGCGGTTTCAACACGCTCGCCGGTATCTGAATCACGGTTAGCACTAACGTTGCCAATGTAACTTATTTTAAATCGACTACCAGAGGTTCTACGTTGTGCCTCGGCTGAAAAGGTATAGTCGTACTTGGTTGAATTACCTTTACTGAAGTTGGCACCTAAGTTTATGTCAGCACTCCAAACATCCAGCAAACTACCTGATGCAGAAGCGATAGAAATAACATTCTCTTTAGGTACTTCAATCGTTTTTCCATTACTCGAAATGGTTAACACGCTATTTTCTAAAACGATCCACCCTTCAATATCAATAATGTCACTGCCATTTTTATAGCGAACACTTTGCATGCCTTTGCTCTTAATGCCAATGATTTCATCCCATTCAAACAGCAACTCTTTAAGTTCTTTACTGTCAAATTCAAGTTCGTCATCATACATCGACAATAAGTCACCTTTGAGCTTTTCATCGGTATGTAAGGTGATCCAATCAAAGCGTTCGATTACTACAATAGTGTTATTGTTTTGCGTTTTTCTTTCAATCAATTCAGGAATAGGTTCGGCAGACAAGACAGGCAAGCTAAAAAAAAATGTTTGCATAAACACAGCCGTAAAAACACAAC
The DNA here is from genome assembly GCF_052030545.1 of Thalassotalea sp. PLHSN55. Classification (NCBI taxonomy): domain Bacteria; kingdom Pseudomonadati; phylum Pseudomonadota; class Gammaproteobacteria; order Alteromonadales; family Colwelliaceae; genus Thalassotalea; species Thalassotalea sp. PLHSN55. The sequence goes on from NZ_JBPDIH010000006.1 coordinate 246,727, forward strand.
GAATAAACACTTTAGCTATACCTTTGGTCAGAAATTTTGGAAAAAATAGCATAGTTACCGACACGCAACTATGACCTGAACCCAATAATACAATAACTCTATTGAAAAAACACAACAGCTACAAAATATAACGGCAGTGCTAACCACGCACGCTAAACGCTTCGACTTAACCACCAACAATGCACACTTTCTGTGCATGAAAAAGTTTCATGTAGTGCACAAATACTTTTCATCAATGCATCAGAATCAACAAACCATTGATTTTAATGGCTTTACTATAGTGGCATCTTGCTTGCTCTAGTAAAAGCAACTTATTTCATCGTTTGCTTTTACTAGAGCAAATACATAAAAATTTATCACAAGGATATTTATCATGAGCGCAGAGCAAGGCATTAAGCTGCTGTCCTTTACCGGAAAAATGAAAGTTCTACACTTAAGTTGGATGGCGTTTTTCATCACCTTCGCTGTTTGGTTTAACTTTGCTCCTTTAGTGTCAGTTGTAGCTGATACCTTAGGGCTGACAAAAAGTGAAATTAAAACCTTAATGTTACTTAACGTGGCATTGACCATTCCGGCACGTATCATTATTGGCATGCTGACCGACAAATATGGTCCGCGCTTGGTTTATGCATTGCTATTAGCCGTTTGTAGTATTCCTTGTTTCATGTTTGCTTTTGCTGACTCGTTTGAACAAGCTGCGCTTTCTCGCTTTTTATTAGGCTTTATTGGTGCTGGTTTTGTTATCGGTATTCGCATGGTCAGTGAATGGTTCCCCGCTAACGAATTAGGTACTGCAGAAGGCATTTATGGTGGTTGGGGTAACTTTGGCTCTGCTGCGGCTGCGATGTCACTACCGACCATTGCCCTTTTATTTGGCGGCGATGAAGGTTGGAGATACGCTGTAGCATTAACGGGTGTATTAAGCTTACTATTTAGTGTGATTTGGTATACCAACGTAACTGATACGCCTAAAGGCTCAACTTACTTTAAACCTAAACAAGGTGGCGCGATGGAAGTCACCAGTAAAGGCGACTTTTTCTTATTATTATTAATGAAGCTACCTATGTATGGCGCACTAGCGTTATTAACATGGAAGCTTTCGCCAGCAGGTGTGAGCTTACTTACCGAGCAAAGCGCCATTATTGCTTACGTTGGTTTAGTGTTATTGTTTTTACTGGAAGTAAAACAAACCATTAAAGTTAATGGTCATGTATTTAAAGAAGAAGTACCTGAAATTCACCGCTATAAATTCAGACAAGTTGCGGTATTAAACGTCTTATATTTTGCAACGTTTGGCTCTGAATTAGCTGTAGTTTCAATGTTACCGTTATTTTTTGCAGAAACTTTTGGTCTTAGCATGGTTTATGCGGCGATGTTGGCATCAACTTACGCCTTTATGAACTTAATGTCTCGCCCAGGCGGCGGTTGGTTATCAGATAAGTTTGGCCGTAAAAAAACCTTACTTATTTTAACCGCAGGTTTAGCACTAGGTTACTTTGCCATGTCAGAAATTACTGGCAGCTGGCCACTAGCCTTAGCCGTAGCAACAGCAATGGCATGTTCGTTCTTCGTACAAGCTGGTGAAGGCGCTGTATTTGCCGCGGTACCATTAATTAAACGTCGTTTAACGGGTCAAATTGCGGGAATGACAGGTGCTTATGGTAACGTTGGTGCAGTAGTTTACTTAACGGTATTAACCATGGTTGATTATTCAACATTCTTTTTAGTGATTGCCGCAACAGCTGTGGTAGGCTTTGTTACCTTATTGTTTATGGAAGAGCCTAAAGGTTCAATGACGGAAGTGCGTGAAGACGGCACCGTTGAGTTAATTTCGGTTCACTAATTACTTTGACTACGCAATCAAGCCAAAATAAAAAAACACCTTCTCGATTGAAGGTGTTTTTTGGTGGCTACTCAAACAAAGGCATTAAAGATGAAAATCAAGATGCCTTTGCTGCGTTAGTGCCCGATGCCAATGAACTTCAAGCAAAAGGCGCTATAGCGACACTGGCTGATGGTGTATCCAGTGCGAGCAAGGCAGCTGAAGCGGCTCAACTTGCCGTTACACAATTTATTAATGAATATTACGCCACACCTGAAACTTGGTCGACGCAAAAGTCGGCGGCAAAAGTATTAACCAGTTTAAATCAGTGGCTGTTTTCACAAGGTGGTATGTTTGATGAACAACACCAACAATGGCTAACCACATTTTCATCACTTATTTTAAAATCTACCACTGGCTACGTATTTCATGTTGGCGATTCCCGCATATGCAAATATCGCGAGCAACATTTAGAACAAATCACCCGTGATCATAATCGAAAAAGTGCTGGTAACCACGCTGTATTAACACGAGCTTTAGGCGCAGATAACCGGTTAAAAGTTGATGTTCACCAAGTGGACTTACAAGTTGGCGATATTTTTGTTTTAACCTGCGATGGTGTGCATGACTTTATTCCTAACAAAGTATTAACCCGCTTTTTAGATGAATTACCTGCGCAGCCGAGCAACGCTGATTTAGAGCGTATAAGCGAAAAGATTGTCGAGCGCGCAATACAAGAAGGCAGTGACGATAATGTTAGCTGCTTGCTCGTACACGTAAATACTATTCCACAACGTAAGCTTGATGAGATAGAGCGTGACTTATTAGATAAAACTATTCCGCCAGCCTTAGATGTCGGCATGAAATTAGATGGCTACGTGGTAAGAAAAGTCATTCACGCCTCTATTCGTTCCCACCTTTATTTAGTTGAACACGAGCAGAATAAATTAACCTATGTATTAAAAGCACCTTCGGCCAATTTTGCTGACGACAGTATTTATTTACAAGGCTTTATGCGTGAAGCTTGGGTGGGTGAACGTATTAATCACGCCAATGTCATGCGCATTAGCCAAGGTGAAGCGAACAGTAAGTTTTTATATCACCTTTGTGAATTTGTTCAGGGGCAAACTTTGAGCGAGTGGATGCATGACAACCCTAAACCTAGCATTGCCCAAGTGCGTGACATTGTCAGACAAATAATCGCAGCTTTGCGCGCGTTTCAACGACTTGAATTAGTACATCGCGATTTAAAGCCAGACAATGTGATGATCGACGCTTTTGGACAAATTAAGTTAATTGACTACGGCACTGTTTTTGTCGCCTCGCTTGATGAAAACCAAGAAAACATTCAAGAAACTGTACCACAAGGTTCGCTCAACTATATTGCCCCAGAAACCTTACTGGAAATGAAGGCAGATTATCGCAGCGACCTATTTTCACTTGGTGTTATTTGTTATGAAATGCTAACGGGTGAGTTACCATATAAACCAATGAAAAGAGCTGAAGTGACATTTTCTGATTACGGTGAATGGCAATACCGCAGCAGCAAGCAGTTCCGCTCTGAGTTACCTTTATGGTTAGACTTAGCATTAGAAAAGTCGACTGCCGCAGATCCACGTTCACGCTTTCAAGCATTTTCTGAATTACAGGCAGAGCTAAGCAAACCTAATAGCAGTGCAATAGAAGAATATCAACGCCAGCCATTAATTCAACGAAACCCGGTTAAATTTTGGCAAGGGGTTTCTGCCCTACTGGCAATAGCGCTCATCGCCTCGCTTTTAAACTAACACTTCTGTTACAATACGCTCAACAAAAACACTCATATTCTTGCTTAACAAAACTAAGCATTACTTCAATGAGGGCAATAACTTGACCTATGTCAACAAAAAACATTGAATGCAATAACTTAAGTTCACAACTTGATGCAAATCAACTTTCCTCATACTCCGTAGTGTGAGAATCTCCGCAAGCGAAAAATATAACCATAAAAACAAACGCTACTACATTTAATTTAAAAACATTAGGAAATAACAATGAACGCAAATATTAGCAAGTTCTCTCTCTCATTAGTTGCTGCTTCAGTTTTAGCTGCGCCACTAGCATTTGCAGGCGAAACTTCTACAGCTGACGGCATCACCAAAGCATTATCAGAAAGCAAAGTAGACCTATCATTCCGTGCGCGTTATGAAGGTGTTGACCAAGACGGTATTGACGATCGCGCAGACGCTTTAACTGTTTTATCTCGCATGACAATTAATACCGGTTCTTTTAATGGTTTCTCTTTAGGCTTAGAAGTTGATAACGTTTCAGCTTTAGTAGATAACTACAACAGCTCACAAAATGGCAATACTGAATATCCATTAGTTGTTGACCCTACAGGCACCGACGTAAACCAAGGCTTTTTAAAATATACTAACGATGCTTTTGTTGGTACTTTTGGTCGCCAGCGTATCACTCATAATAATCAACGTTTTGTTGGTGGTGTTGCTTGGCGTCAAAACGAGCAAACATATGATGCTGCTCGTTTACAATATAATACTGACAAGTTCGCATTAGACTACAGCTATGTTGAAAATATTAATAATATTAAAGCACAGAATGTCGATGGTGATTTCCATTTAGCCAATGCAACATTCAAAATTAACAAAGCTCACAAAATTTCAGCTTTCGCCTATTTATTAGACTACGACAATATTAGCGATGCGGCTAACTCAACTGATACTTTTGGTGCCTTATATAACGGTAAGTTTGGTGGCATTGGTGTTCAAGCAAGCTACGCAACACAAAGCGACGCTGGTGACAGCATGCTTGATTACAGCGCTGATTACATGAATTTAGAAGTATCAACTAAAGCAGGTAAAGTCACATTATTAGGTGGTTACGAGTTATTAGGTAGCGACAACGGCGTAGGCTTTAAAACACCACTTGCTACATTGCATAAATTCCAAGGTTTTGCTGATAAATTCTTAGGCACTCCAGGTGAAGGTGTTGAAGACATTTACGTAACAGTAAAAGGTGTGGTAAATGGTATTAAACTAAGTGCGACTTACCATGATTTATCTTCAGATGTTGGCGGTAAAGATTGGGGTAACGAACTTGATTTAACTGCTGCTTACAAAATTAACAAAAACTACAATGTTTTAGTTAAGTTTGCTAACTACAGTGCTGACGATCATCAAACAGACACTAACAAACTTTGGTTGCAATTAGCGGCTAAGTTCTAAATTTAAATTTTTACTTCCATGCTTTCCCGAGCATATCTTAGGCTGAACTTTGTTCAGCCTTTTTTTATGTTCAGGATGAACGGTATGTCGCGATGACATGGATGTCAAAGAGCGACGATGTTCAGGATGAACGGTATGTCGCGATGACATGGATGTCAAAGAGCGACGATGTTCAGGATGACCGGTATGTCGCGGTGGCATGGATGCCAAAGAGCGACGATGTTCAGGATGAACGGTCAGGCTTTATGCTCCTGCAAAGCCTAAGCACCTACATCCACACAGTCACATGATTTTTGTTCCCGACAAATCATAAGTACCTACATCCATGTAGTCACATGATTTTTGTTCCAGACAAATCAAAAGTACCTACATCCCTGTAGGCAATGTCGCGGTGGCATGGACGTCAAAGAGCGACGATGTTCAGGATGTCAGTCATGATTTTTGTTCCTGACAAATCATAAGTACCTACATCCATGTAGGCATAGGTCCTTTACCCCTGCCATAGCCGTACTCACTTATAACTATCCCTAAAACAGATTTAATCTTTTTTAAAAAAGTTAATGTATTAGCTCAGCGCAATGATTAGAATAGCGCCATTATCTACACCGTGACAATATTGAGTATTTTTTGTTATTAATGATCGACAATTACGACTCCTTTACTTTTAACCTAGTGCATTACTTTCGTGAACTAGGGCAAGAGGTAGCTGTGTTTCGTAACAACCAAATTAGCATTGAAGAAATTAAGGCCTTATCGCCACAGTATATTGTAATTTCACCAGGTCCTTGCGACCCTGACAGCGCAGGAATTTCATTAAAGGTTATCGAGCAATTTGCCGGACAAATTCCCATTTTAGGTGTATGTCTTGGCCACCAGTGCATTGCCCAAGCTTTTGGCGCTAAGGTCATACGCGCACAAAAAGTAATGCACGGTAAAGTCAGCCAAGTTAAACATGATGGCACTGGCTTGTTTTCAAAGATAAACAATCCATTGTCAGTGACACGCTATCATTCATTAGTTGTTGATAAAGCAAGTTTGCCAAAAGAGCTTATCGCAACGGCATTTAGTATTGATAAAAACGGTCACTCTGAAATAATGGCATTAGAACATCAGCATTTACCTATCATGAGTGTGCAATTTCACCCTGAATCGGTACTGACAGAACAAGGTCAGCTATTGCTAAAGAACTTCTTACAAACATATAATTAACACTGACTTTGATTAATCTTTCTGCACTTGCGGTCGATAAATAGCATATGTCTGAAACAAAAAGACCATAACCAACAATAAAACATGCAATTATTTAAAAACGACAAAACAGTTGCTGCAGTCTATGAGCGCTCATTAAGCTTAGCAATAGGCAAAGAGTTTACCTTGCTGCAAAATGGTAAAGTTGCCAACGCCGCCCAACAGGGTAGCGAGCAAACTTTTCGTCGACGTGAATTATTAGCGGTTGAAGAAAAGGCACAACAAGACAAAATCATCAAAGAACACGGTAAACATCACTTTAAATTGCAAGTGATGGAAAAATTCTACGCGCGCGTTTTAGAAAAGTTTGATAGCGACTTTGAAAACAAAGAACATCTCTTTAACTCCATACTTGCTATTGAAAGTGCGGCACCTGATATTTTAGAAATATTGGCGGTAAAAGCCGCTTCGGTAAATCGTATTACCCCTTTAGCAAAATCACTACCTTGGTTAGCTAACGATGTTGTTAACCTCGTCAATAAGCCGCAATACCGTAAACGCGCTGATGTACAAGTAACTGAGCCGGGTATTGCGCTTAGCTACATTGGCTTAGATAACTTAAAACTTATTTTACCGACCTTTATTTTAAAACACTGGCTGCCAGCGAGCACGAGTCCATTTGGGCTGCTAAAACGAAAACTGTGGAACGATAGTTTATCCATTGCCTTAGCCACTCAAGCATTAGCTAAGGAAGTAGATGGTATAGATGACTTCACGGCTTTTACGGCGGGTATGTTGTCAAACTTAGGCGTACTTGCCGTCACTCGCTGCTTTTTAAATACTCATAACGAAATGTACAATGCAGAGCTTAAAGAGGCTTATGATAACCGAGATAAAAAGCTGCATAACATCATGAGTGAATTTAATAGTTGCCCAGAACTCTTGTTAGAGCAACTTAGCAAGTACAGCACCAGCATAACTGCAGACATGGTTGAATTAATGCGCTTTGATCGCTTACAGATAACCGAAGCCATGTTTGACTTAGCTTACGCTGAAAGTACTCAACCAATGTGCAAGTTAGCTAAAATAATCGCTAAAGCAAAAGCTTATGTTGCCTTTAGAAACTTGGCTAAAGCCGATTTAATCGAATCAGATGAAGCGAAAAAGCTGCTTTCTTCGGTGAAACTTACGCCATCTAACATCGAACTGTTGAAAAGTACCGACATTGACCACTTAAAATTAAATTTCAAATAATTTTTGATTATTTATTAGTTTTCCCTTTTTTAGACAAAAGCGACACCTTTTCAGCCACCTTGTTGTCTATTCAACAAGTTTCCCTTTCCACGCTTTGAATATAGTTATTCACTAAAAGTGAATATAACTTAGCAAACCCTTGTTTTATAAGGCTTGTAGAAGATTTTACGCAAGACAAGTGTAAATTCTTGTGCCATAATGTTTTTCATATTTACACAATATACTATTTTCCATTTTGGTATATATTTAAACAATCGATTCAATTTGAGAAACCATTCTCAAACTTTAAAGGAGAAAGCAATGCCAACAATTTCAGTTGATCGCAACTTATTTGACGATGTTATGGTTCCCAACTATTCACCTTCTGCAGTCATTCCTGTTCGAGGTAAAGGTTCACGCGTTTGGGATCAACAAGATCGCGAATATATCGATTTTGCTGGTGGCATTGCCGTTAACTGTTTAGGTCACTGTCACCCGGCACTAATGTCAGCTTTAAAAGAGCAAAGCGAAAAAATTTGGCACTTATCAAATGTCATGACCAACGAGCCAGCATTACGTTTAGCGAAAAAGCTTGTTGATAATACCTTTGCCGATAAAGTTTACTTTGCTAACTCGGGCGCTGAGTCAAATGAAGCGGCATTAAAACTTGCTCGTCGTTGGGCATTAGATAATTACGGCGCGGAAAAATCACAAATCATCGCCTTTAAACAAGGTTTTCACGGTCGTACTTTTTTCACGGTTACCGTTGGTGGTCAAGCGGCTTATTCAGATGGTTTTGGCCCTAAACCTGGTGATATTGTTCATGCTGAATACAATAACTTAGACAGTGTTAAAGCGCTAATTTCAGACAAAACCTGTGCTGTTGTTATGGAACCATTGCAAGGCGAAGGCGGCATTGTTTCACCAACAGATGAGTTTGCTAAAGGCGTTCGTGAACTATGTAACGAGCACAATGCCTTATTAGTATTTGATGAAGTTCAAACCGGTGTTGGCCGCTTGGGTGAGTTATATGCGTACATGGGCTTGGGCGTAACGCCTGATATTTTAACTACCGCAAAAGCATTAGGTGGTGGTTTCCCAATTGGTGCGATGATAACGACTGATAACATTGCTAAGCATTTAAAAATTGGTACTCACGGCAGCACCTATGGCGGTAACCCGCTAGCGTGTGCGGTAGCTGAAGCGGCATTTGACACCGTAAATAATGCAGAATTACTTGCTGGTGTTCAAGCGAAGCACGAATTATACGTTAACGCGTTAAATAAGATTAACGAAAAATACAATGTATTTTCAGAGATACGCGGTAAAGGCTTATTAATTGGCGCAGTATTAAATGATAACTACCAAGGCAAAGCAAAAGACGTATTAAACGCAGCAATGGCTGAGGGTGTAATGACCTTGGTTGCTGGTGCAAGTATTGTACGTTTTGCACCGTCATTAGTGATCCCTGATGAAGATATCGTTGAAGGTTTAGCTCGCTTTGAAAGAGCAATAGCCACAGTTACCAATAGCTAGTTTAAACGCATGCATATCGCCCGCTTGTTTCAGACCTGCGGGCAATTTTTCGACCTTATTGAGACGCATCTATGATCATTATACGCCCTATTCAACATAGCGATTACGACCACTTATATCGAATAGCTGTCGAGTCTGGCCATGGGTTCACTTCATTGCCAGTAAATGAAGACTTACTAAGACAACGCATAGCGCGCGCCGAAAGCTCATTTAATAAGTCAGTTAGCCAAGCAGGCGACGAAAGCTATTTATTTGTGATGGAAGATACCGAAACCGGCCAAGTTGTTGGTACCAGCGGTATTGAAGCAGCAGTCGGTTTAGACGACGCATTTTATCATTATCATTTAGGTAAAGTGGTTCACAGCTCTCGCGAATTGAACGTTTACAACACCGTTGAAACACTGTCTTTGTGTAACGATTACACTGGCGCTTCGGAGATTTGCACCTTATTTTTAAGCGATAGCCACCGAAAAAATAATAACGGCCGATTATTGTCACGTTGCCGCTTTTTATTTATCGCTGAACACCAACAACGTTTTGCTGACATTATTATTGCAGAAATGCGCGGCGTATCTGATGACGACGGTCGTTCTCCGTTTTGGAATTGGTTGGAAGAGCACTTCTTTTCTATGGACTTTCCAACGGTAGATTATTTAACCGGCATTGGTAAAAAAGAGTTTATCGCGGAACTTATGCCTAAATACCCGATTTACGTCAGCTTATTAAGTAAAGAAGCTCAAGCAGTGATTAATGAGGTACACCCAAAAACGGTTCCTGCATTAAAGTTATTAGAAACAGAAGGTTTTGCGCGTCGCGGTTATGTCGATATTTTTGATGGCGGCCCAACTGTTGAAGCTGAAAAAAATAATATCAAAACCATTAATCAAAGCCAGCGGTGTCAGGTACTTATCGGTGAAGTCACTGCAGGCGATAACTTTATTATTTGCAATAATCAGGTGAGCAACTTTAGAGCTGTGCAAAGCCCTATATTATTGAGAAAAACGGCTGAACAAGTCGTGATCAGCCAAGACGTTGCCGACGCTTTACATGTGAAAGAACATGACTGGGTTCGTATCGTCGCCAATTAATATTACAGCCAAGCGTACTTGGCGTTAAAAAGCGACGGTTCAGCACAGCTGCATCAGCAAGTCGCAGAGGAATATACAAATGTCAGATCCTATTCAATTTATCAACAATCAATGGCAAGCTGGTCTTGGTCATGCCGTAAGCTCTGTTAACCCAGCGCGCAACGACGTTATTTGGCAAGGGCAATCAGCCACAGCTGAACAAGTTGATGCGGCAATAAAAAGTGCTCGCACCGCGTTTGAGTCATGGTCAATGTTAGCGCTCGAGAAACGTATTGCCGTTGTACAAAAATTTGCTGAACTGCTCGGTGAAAATAAAGAAGCATTAGCCAATACCATCGCCTTAGAAACCGGTAAGCCCTTATGGGAAACTCGCACTGAAGTCGGAGCAATGATCGGCAAAGTCGCCATTTCACTAAAAGCCTATGATGAGCGCACTGGAACGGTAGAAAACCCAATGCCTGGCGCAAAAGCTATCATTCGTCATAAGCCTCATGGCGTAGTTGCGGTTTTTGGTCCGTATAATTTTCCTGGCCATTTACCTAACGGGCATATCGTACCGGCGCTTATCGCTGGCAATACCGTGGTATTCAAGCCAAGCGAATTAACACCAAAAGTTGCACAAGAAACATTAAAGTTATGGCAACAGGCAGGTTTACCTGCCGGCGTGGTCAATATGGTGCAAGGCGAAGTAGAAACAGGTAAAGCCCTTGCAAGCCATAAATTGATTGACGGTTTATTTTTCACGGGTAGTTCAAATACCGGTCATTTATTGCATCAACAATTTGGCGGTCAGCCGGGTAAAATTTTAGCGCTTGAAATGGGTGGAAATAACCCATTAATTGTTAAAGATGCACAAGATATTGATGCCGTTGTGCACGATATTATTCAATCAGCATTTGTTACTACCGGCCAACGCTGTACGTGTGCGCGTCGATTATTTATTGAAAGCAATGCTCAAGGTGATGCCATTTTAGCGAAACTACTCAGCGCTACCCAAGCGATTAAAATTGGCTACTATGATGATGAAGAGCAACCTTTTATGGGTTCAATGATTTCAGAAAAAGCCGCATTAGGTTTAGTTGCAGCTCAGCAGCAATTACTCGATCTTGGTGGTCAATCTTTAATAGAAATGAAACACCTAGAAACCGGTACCGGCTTTATTTCACCGGGTATTATTGATGTAACTAACATTAGTGAAATGCCTGATGATGAGCATTTTGGCCCATTATTAAAAGTGTATCGTTACAGCGATTTTGACCAAGCAATTGATGAAGCTAACAACACCAGCTTTGGCTTATCCGCAGGTTTACTCGCAGATAACGAAAGTGATTACCAACATTTTTTCAGCCGTATTCGCGCTGGTATTGTTAATTGGAACAAGCCAATTACGGGCGCTAGCAGCGCGGCACCATTTGGCGGTATTGGCGGTAGCGGTAACCACAGAGCGAGCGCATACTATGCCGCCGATTACTGTGCTTACCCTGTAGCATCAGTTGAGGCTGAAAAAGTGAAATTACCTGAAAACTTAAGCCCTGGCTTAGCGATTTAATTGTTTATCTAATTGCGTACTAATTAACTAGGTAATTGACCATGCAATTATTCGATGCAATGAAATTAGCAGGCAAAAAGCCCTGCTTTTACAAAAGCATTGACCAGTTATAAAACACTGGCGGATAGCTTCTATTCGTCAGTTTTTCACGTTATATAAAATCTGTCATCTAGGCTATCTTCCTTATTAAAACTAACCAGCTCTTGGTTAATGTTAACTAACCTGAACTCGGTTTAAGAGATATTTAACTAATTTAAATATAGAACTATAATTTTAAGTTAAGCTCTAGCTTACTAATTTTGCTTAATTCAAGGCAAATTTACGCGTCAATAGCTAGCCACGGCTTTGGTTCATACGTCGCTCTACCTTCCACATCCATGTGGGCGTATTGCAAGTGAATTTAACGCGGAAGTAAGTAAAAATAGCAGCTAGAGAAGTATTTATTAAGCCGAGAGCAGGTTAACTACACTTACTGTACAAAACAGTCACAAGGAGTCAGCTATGACAACTGAAGTAACTTCGCTATTTGACCATATTTGGCAAGATTATATTGCTCTCACACCTTCTGCTGAAAAAATTCATCAGCTGTTAGGCCATGGCGATAAGATCATCAATGACCATGTAGCCTATCGCACCTTTAATTTGGCCAAAGTTAACAAAGATAAACTAGCACAGCACCTTTTAGCATTAGGCTACAAAGAATGTGGTCAATACCAGTTTGAACAAAAAAAATTAGTCGCAAGCCATTATGAACACAGTGACGATACTTTGCCTAAAGTGTTTATTAGTGAATTGTTAGTGGAAGCGTTTTCAGCACAAGCACAAGCAATTATCAAGCGTATTGTTGATAGTATTGACAGCGATGCAATCGACCATAATAATTTTTTATTTTCAGGTAGAAGCTGGCCGATAAGCTCACAAGAATATAAAACGCTACTGAGCGAAAGCGAGTATGCTGCATGGTTAGCCGTTTGGGGCTATCGTGCTAATCACTTCACCGTTAGCATTAATCACCTTGCCCAATTCGATAATATTGTTGCCGTTAACGACAAACTTAAACAAGCCGGCTATAAACTAAATGCCACTGGCGGCGAGGTCAAAGGTGATGCTAGCGTTAAATTAGAGCAATCTTCAACAATGGCCGACCGTATTGAAGTGAAATTTAGTGACACCACGTTAGCGATCCCTAGCTGTTTTTATGAATTCGCCCTTCGTTACCCTAATAGCGATGGTAGTTTATATACGGGCTTTGTTGCCGCTTCAGCCGATAAAATATTTGAAAGTACCAACGCAACAAATGACTAAGTGATTGAATTAGAAATTAAGTAGATGCATTTCTACTTAATTTCTTTATTTAAATCAGATAGCATTTTTTTGTGTTACCGTTAATAATGTAAATACGTTGCTTTCAAATTTTTAGGGATAAATCATTATGGTTACGAACACCGAAGGTTATATTCATATCATTGAATATTTAACGGAGCATTTATCACTGTTTGAAAACCGTGATAACGTTCCAACTAATGGTGCAACGGTAATGGAAGAAATTGAAAGCCAATTAAGCTCACTTATTATTAATGTTTGTAGTCAAAACGAAGCGTTAAGCTTTAATCAACGTAATACCATTATTCGCGAAGTCGACGCTATTGTTTATGATCTAGAAGAAATACTCTCTGGTGTCGTCAATAATCACGTAAGCCCTGCACAGCTTGAATTTATTAAAGAATGGGCCATGCTCATTAAAAATCTATTTGATACTGAAATTCATGCGCAAATGTTGTCTCAACCTTCTTCATCAACTTAAGTGTTCATACGTCATTACAATTTTCGTAATTAGTGAAAGAAAAACCGTACATTAATACAACTCCTGATAGCTTGCTGCGCTAGTATGCACCTTAAAGGTTCGTTAAAATAACGGTATACTTTGATTTAACGAAAACAAAAATTATGAAAGCAACAGTAAAGTGGATTGGTGAAGAGCTTTTTTTAGGTACATCAGACAGTGGTCATACGTTAGTAATGGATGCCAATGGTGGCAAGCTTGCGCCAAGCCCTATGGAAAACGTACTTATTTCACTAGGTGGCTGTTCAAGTGTTGACGTTGTTAGCATTCTACAAAAATCTCGCCAGCAAGTAGCAGGCTGCCATGTCGAAATTAGTGGCAACCGTGTTGAAACCGTACCTAAGCTATTTTCAGACATTCATCTGCACTTTGTTATTACTGGTACCGCTGTCAGCGAAAAACAAGTTGAGCGCGCTGTTAGCCTTTCTGCTGACAAGTATTGTTCTGTTGCTTTGATGCTAGCAGGTAAAGTTAATATTACCCATGACTTTGCTATTGTTGAGCAATAACGAGTTATTTACTAAAAAGCCGCTTCATTAGCGGCTTTTCATTTCCAAAAACGTCTATCTTAAACAGAAAGCTACAAGTCACTCATCCAATCAAGCTGCTTGTTCGCTTCAGCTTTCTTTTGCATTAAATCTCTAATTAATGGTGTCAGTAGTAATTCCATTGCCAAACCCATTTTACCACCTGGCACAACTAAGGTATTAACACGCGACATAAATGCACCGTCGATCATGTTGAGGTAATAAGGAAAATCAACATGAGTCCCCTCTCTAAAACGGATTACAACAAAGCTTTCATCTAATGTTGGAATTGTTTTTGCGCTAAAAGGGTTTGATGTATCTACGGTAGGTACGCGCTGAAAGTTAATATGAGTACGTGAAAACTGTGGCGTAATAAAGTTAATGTAATCTTCCATACTTCTTAAAATACTGCCTGTAACGGCTTCTCTGCTATGACCACGCTGGTTGGTATCTCGAATGATTTTTTGTATCCATTCAAGGTTAACAATTGGCACCATACCGATAAGTAAGTCAACATGTTGGGCTACGTCATTTTTTTCGGTAACTACGCCGCCATGCAAACCTTCATAAAACAATAAGTCGGTACCCTCACCTAATGTTTCCCATGGCGTAAATGTGCCCGGCATTTGATTGTATGGAACCGCTTCATCGAATGTATGCAAGTATTTTCTAACCTTGCCTTTTCCTGTTTCAGAATAGTCTTTGAACAAGGTTTCAAGCGCATCAAAATCATTGGCTTGATCACCAAAATAACTAATATTTCGCTTATCTTCTTTTGCTTTTCGTTTTTCTACATCCATTTCTTGACGAGAAAAACGATGAAAACTGTCACCCTCAACTTGAGCAGAAGTAATGCCTAAAGAACGAAAGATGTGTTCAAACGCTTCTATCGTTGTAGAAGTACCGGCGCCTGATGAACCAGTAACGGCAATAATTGGATTACGGGAAGACATAAATTCTCACTTTTAAAACTAACCTGTGTTTTATATGACTATTTAGATATAACTGCAAGCGAATAAAAAAGCATCACAAATAAATATTCTAGACTACACTAAAAAAACAAGCCCATTCTCAATTAATATATCAATGACATCAACGTATTATCGAAATTTATTTGTATCATTTATCTTTTTCTCTTTAATACCGGTAGGCTATTCAATTTTTTTGACCGAACAGTCAAAAAACGATGACGTTTCATCATTGAGCAAAACCCAATTTGTTTTTAAGCATGTCGATGGCCCAATTCAACCAATACCTACCGACATAGTGATCAATAAAAATTGGGGGGTTTTGGGGAAGGCCCTTTTTCATAGCACATTACTATCCAAAGATAATACGGTTTCGTGCGCATCTTGTCATATGGTTGATTTTGGTGGTGACGATGGCTTTAGCTTATCTACAGGGGTGAACAATGCTATTGGCACACGTAATTCTCCAACCGTGTTAAATGCGGTATTTAACATTAAACAGTTTTGGGACGGTCGCAGTTCAAGCCTAGCCGAACAAGCCGTAGGCCCAATACATAACCCTATTGAGATGGCGAGTTCATGGCCTGAGATCATCAAAAAATTGTCACAAGATAGTTATTTCAACCAAGCTTTTAGTCGCCTAAGCAATCAAGGCGTTACCGTCGATAATATACTGCGTGCAATCGTCACTTATGAAGAGTCTCTAATTACGCCAAATTCAGCCATCGACAGATACTTACTTGGCGATAAAAGCGCGCTCACCGAGCAGCAACAGCGAGGCTATCAAAAGTTTCTAAATTTAGGCTGCAGTACCTGCCATCAAGGCAGAAATATAGGTGGCAACATAATGCAAAAGCTTGGTCGTATCAGTGATATTCCAGAACAATTAAAGCTGGATTTAGGCAGATACAATATTACGAATAATGAGCAAGATAAGCACATTTTTAAAGTACCAAGTTTGCGTAACGTTGCGCAAACCTCACCCTATTTTCATAACGGTTCAATCGATAGTTTAGGAGAAGCTGTTAACATAATGGCAAAAGTTCAACTAGGCATTACGTTAAAGCAACAGGATACAGACGACATAGTTGCGTTACTACAGTCGTTTAGTGCTGCGCCAATGGAGATAGGCACCGATGAAGCTAACTAAATACTTACCTGAAGCATTTTGTTTGCTGCTATACGCAACATTTGCTGTGTTGTTTATAAACGCCCTAGATAAGCGTGAGCAAATTCAAGCGAGGTTAACGACGATTTCTGCCCTTGAAAGTATTATTCCTCAACAGACTGCTGAAATACTAAATACTAACTTTAATAGCAACTTACATTACGACCTTTATGCTCAGTTTCAGCTAGAAATAGAAAGGCTGATGCTTCATTTGCCCATTGATAGCGAAATTAAGACGGCTCTAGAGCAATATAACCGCCTAACTGACAATTATATGCAGTTAGTGACTATGCTTAAAACATCAAGGCGATTGGTTGTCTTTAGTAAAGCTATACCTAGCGCTCAGCAACAAATTATTAATAGTGAATTAATGAAGTTCACCATTTCACCCACTCAGCAACAAAAACAAAGCTTCACTAATAAGTTATCAACAGTACTGGGAGATAAAACAAAAGTAAGTAGTGAACATTTGTCGATTATTCAACACGCAAATTTTATCGCCAATAATACCCAAACTTCACAAGAGTTAATGGAGCA
The DNA here is from genome assembly GCF_052030545.1 of Thalassotalea sp. PLHSN55. NCBI lineage: Bacteria > Pseudomonadati > Pseudomonadota > Gammaproteobacteria > Alteromonadales > Colwelliaceae > Thalassotalea > Thalassotalea sp. PLHSN55. The sequence goes on from NZ_JBPDIH010000006.1 coordinate 263,410, forward strand.
AGTAAAAACCTCAAATATTAATAGTTATTTGGTTAAGCGATACTCTTCCTTACAACAGCAATACCAGCACTTATCTGAATTAGTTGTCGCTTACTTATTTCTTATTATATTGAGCCTGTTGTTTATTTTTATCATTTTGCTTAAGCGCCAACAAAACCATTTAAAGCATCAAACTTTGCGTGCTAATGCCGCGGCTAAAGCCAAAAGTCTTTTTTTAGCAAACATGTCGCATGAAATACGTACCCCTTTAACAGGCATTATTGGTCTATCTGAGCTTTGTTTAGAAACCAAGCTTTCAACGACACAAAAAGATTATCTCGATAAAGTACTTTTTTCTGCAACGTCACTATTAAGCATCATCAACGATATTCTAGACTACTCTAAAATCGAAGCAGGTAAACTTTCAATAGACTATATCGATTTCGAGCACGAAAAACTGTTTGAAAACCTTGATACTATGCTAAGTAAAGCGGCAGAGACAAAAGGGTTAGAGATTATTTATCAATTAGATCCTAATATTTCACCTTGGATAAACAGCGACCCCGTAAGACTTGGGCAAATACTCGTAAATTTAGTTGGTAACGGTATAAAATTTACCGACAAAGGGCATATATACATTCAAGCCAAAGTTGTTGATATTGCTGAACACACTGAGATAGCAGCTAAGCTGACTGATGTAACTGAGTACCAATTGATTCAATATAAAGTCACCGATACTGGTATAGGCTTAAGTAGCGAACAAGCAAGTAAACTGTTTGAGCGCTTTGTTCAAGCAGACGACTCCACCACTCGTAAATACGGCGGTACTGGCTTAGGTTTGTCCATATGCAGAACGCTTGCTGAGCTTATGCACGGGAGTATTGAAGTGCAAAGTCAATTGAATGTTGGTTCAACATTTCTAGTCACACTTCCGGTAAAAATCACACAACAAGGAGAAGCTAAGCAGCTTGATATAAGTGAATTATCAGGAAAAACACTGCTACTTTTAGAAGATAACCTGATCACCCAAGAAGTTATTTCGAAAATTGCGCATCACCTCGGCATGCAAATAGAAATTACCGATTCCGTAAGTAAAGCAATTTCTGCCTGCCAAGTTCAAATATTTGATTACGCAATAGTCGATTGGCACTTGCCTTCAGAAAGTGGTCTTGATTTCATCAAACAAATGAAAAGCGATGAAAATCAGCCAAAAGAAATAGTTATATGTAGCGCCTTTAACCACAAACAGATTGAAGATCGTGAACAATTACTTAAGCATCATAAATTTCTGTCTAAACCTTTTACCATTTCTCGATTTTATAACAGCCTAACCAACCCTCAAAAGATTCATCAACAAAAAAACATAGCGCAAGCACAGCAAACTATCGTACAAGAAGATAGGTCTGAATGTGACTCGAAACCTCGCATATTATTGGTCGAAGATAATAGAATTAATCAGACCATTGCAACCACTATTCTTAAAAACCTCAACCTTTCAGTAGATCATGCAGAAGATGGCTTGGCCTCAATAATGAAAGCGAAAATGAACCACTACGATGTAATTTTAATGGATATTAGAATGCCTGTAATGGACGGCATGGAAGCAACCAAGGAATTGAGGAAACTCTATGATGAAAATGAATTAGTGATCATTGCACTGACCGCAAATGTTACTGAAGAAGAAGTTAAGCACTATTTAAGTATAGGTATGAACAGTCACTTGTGTAAGCCTTATGACAAACAGTTGATTAAAGAAGAGCTCGCAAAATATATCGACCTTAAATAACGTTTAGTGAATAAGTAAAAACAAAAAACGGAGCCGAGGCTCCGTTTTTAAATATGAAGTTAATTTATTACTAAATTAAGCTTCAGTTGCTTCTTCAACTACTTCAGCAGCTTCTTCAACTACTGGGCGGTCTACTAATTCAACGTAAGCCATAGGTGCTTTATCACCAGTACGGTAACCGCATTTTAAAATGCGAGTGTAACCACCTGGACGTTCTTGGTAACGTTCACCAAGTTCGTTAAATAAAATACCAACTACTTCTTGATCACGTGTGCGGGCAAATGCCAAACGGCGGTTTGCTACACTGTCGGTCTTAGCCAATGTAATTAATGGCTCTACAACGCGACGTAGTTCTTTAGCTTTAGCTACAGTCGTTTTAATAACGCCGTGCTTTACTAAAGAGCTTGCCATATTGCGGAACATCGCCTGGCGATGACTGCTATTACGGTTTAACTGGCGACCGCTTTTACGATGACGCATAAGTTAATCCTTATCTCTCTCAACTGTTAAAAAACGATGATCGACTTAGTCGTTATCAGCGATGCTTTCTGGTGGCCAATTTTCAAGGCGCATTCCCAGAGACAAACCACGAGACGCTAAAACGTCTTTGATTTCCGTTAAAGACTTCTTACCTAAATTAGGCGTTTTAAGAAGCTCAACTTCAGCACGCTGTACTAAATCACCAATGTATTGAATTGCTTCTGCTTTCAAGCAGTTTGCTGAACGAACTGTTAGTTCAAGATCATCAACTGGACGAAGAAGAATCGGATCAAATAGAGGTTTTTCCTCTTTTTGCTCTGGTTCTGTCACATCACGTAATTCAACAAACGCATCTAGCTGTTCAGCTAGAATGGTTGATGCGCGACGGATAGCTTCTTCTGGATCTAACGTACCGTTAGTTTCCATGTCGATAACTAGCTTGTCTAAATCTGTACGTTGTTCAACACGTGCAGAATCAACATCGTAGGCAATTCTTGCGACTGGACTGAATGAGGCGTCAACCAACAAACGTCCTATTGCACGATCTTCTTCCTCGGCATTGCGACGAGTAGAAGCAGGAACGTAACCACGACCCATTTCTACTTTAATGCGCATACTAACTGATCCGTCACCTGTTAACGTACAGATAACATGATCTGGATTCGCGATAGTCACGTCTCCATCATGCTGGATGTCAGCAGCCGTTACAGGGCCTTCACCAGACTTAGTTAAGGTAAGAACAGCTTCGTTTTTGCCTTCTAAACCAACAGCAAGTCCTTTAAGGTTTAACAGTATTTCAATGATGTCTTCTTGAACACCTTCTTTACTACTGTACTCGTGTAATACGCCATCGATCTCAACTTCAGTTACAGCACAACCTGGCATTGAAGATAAAAGAATGCGGCGTAACGCATTACCTAAAGTGTGACCAAAACCACGTTCCAATGGTTCCAAAGTCACTTTAGCGCGACGAGCGCTAAGAGTTTCGATATCTACCAAACGTGGTCTAAGGAATTCGGTTACAGAACCCTGCATTATGTCCTCTCTTAATGTACGACTTTACTTAGAGTAAAGTTCAACAATCAACTGTTCATTTATTTCTGCAGATAAGTCAGAACGATCTGGAATACGTTTGAAAACGCCTTCCATTTTCTTATTATCTACTTCAACCCAGACTGGCTTTTCGCGTTGGTCAGCCAACTCTAAAGCAGCAACAATACGCGCTTGAGTTTTCGATTTTTCACGAACAGAAACCACATCTTCAGCTTTAACAGTGAAAGATGGAATATTAACAACAACGCCGTTTACAACGATAGCCTTATGGCTAACTAGTTGACGAGCTTCAGCACGAGTGCTGGCAAAGCCCATACGGTAAACTACGTTATCTAAACGCTTTTCTAAAAGCTGTAACAAGTTTTCACCTGTGTTGCCTTTAAGACGAGCCGCTTCTTTATAGTAGTTACGGAATTGCTTCTCAAGAACGCCATAAATACGACGAACTTTTTGTTTTTCACGAAGTTGAATACCATAGTCAGATAAACGACCGCGACGGGCGCCGTGCTGACCTGGAATTGTTTCGATTTTACATTTAGTGTCAATTGCTCTAACACCGCTTTTAAGGAACAAATCTGTTCCTTCGCGGCGACTAAGCTTTAACTTAGGACCTAAATATCTAGCCATTTTCTTTCTCCAACTTTCCTATTAAACGCGACGTTTCTTAGGAGGACGACAACCATTATGAGGAATCGGTGTAACGTCAGTAATGTTGGTGATTTTAAAACCAGCAGCATTTAAGGCACGGATTGCAGACTCACGTCCTGGTCCTGGGCCTTTAACGAACACTTCAATATTCTTCAAGCCAAACTCTTGAGCTGCTTTACCAGCACGATCAGCAGCAACCTGTGCAGCGAATGGAGTAGATTTACGTGAACCACGGAAACCTGAACCACCAGCAGTTGCCCAAGATAAAGCATTACCTTGACGATCTGTTAGAGTTACGATTGTGTTGTTGAAAGAAGCATGGATATGAGCCATGCCATCAGCAACTTGTTTTTTTACGCGTTTACGCGTACGTACAGGTGTTTTAGCCATTGTCTAGTTCCTCTTACTTCTTAATAGGCTTACGAGGACCTTTACGTGTACGCGCATTTGTTTTAGTGCGTTGACCACGTAGAGGAAGACTGCGACGGTGACGAATGCCACGGTAACAACCTAAGTCCATAAGACGTTTAATGTTCATTGAAACTTCACGGCGTAAATCACCTTCTACGGTGTATTTATCCACTTCAGCACGAAGCAAATCAATTTGAGCTTCGTCCAATTCACTGATCTTAGTAGTTTCTGCAATACCAGAAGCCGCACAAATTGCTTTCGCACGTGTTGCTCCGATACCGAAGATGGCAGTAATGGCGATTACTGCATGCTTACGATCAGGGATGTTAATGCCAGCGATACGGGCCACTAACACATCTCCTATTCTAAATTTAAATTACATCAGGTTGAAAAGCCCGTTAGGATACTCAACCTGTCTTCTTTTTTGCAAATCGAAGCGGCATTATACAGAAAAATCTACATAATGCCACTTCTAAAAGATTCACTGTCGAAAGGTTAATAATTAACCTTGACGTTGTTTATGCTTAGGGTCGGTTTTACAAATAACACGAACCACACCAGCACGCTTAACAACTTTACAGTTACGACAAATCTTTTTTACGGATGCACGAACTTTCATCTTACTACTCCGCTTCTCTTATTAGAGAGTTAACTAAACTATCTTAACGACCGTAGCCTTTAAGATTAGCCTTCTTAAGTACATTGTCATATTGATGAGACATCAAATGCGTTTGTACTTGTGCCATAAAATCCATGATCACAACAACGATAATTAATAACGAAGTTCCGCCAAAATAGAACTGAACGTCCCAAGCGATGATCATAAACTGAGGTACCAAACAAATAAAGGTAATGTACATTGCACCTGCTAGGGTTAAACGTGTCATTACTTTATCTATATACTTAGACGTTTGCTCACCAGGACGGATCCCAGGAATAAACGCACCGGATTTTTTCAGGTTATCTGCTGTTTCACGCGGATTGAAAACAAGAGCCGTGTAGAAGAAACAGAAAAATATTATTGCTGCCGCAAGTAACATTACATACAAAGGTTGACCTGGAGAAATAGCAATTGATACTTCTTGTAAAAAGTCAGCCATTGCACCTTCACCTTGACCAAACCAGCTTGCAAGCGTGCCTGGGAACAAGATAATACTTGATGCAAAAATAGGTGGTATTACACCTGCCATGTTTACTTTCAATGGTAAGTGAGTGCTTTGTGCAGCAAAAACCTTACGGCCTTGCTGACGTTTAGCATAGTTAACAACAATACGTCGCTGACCACGCTCTACAAACACTACAAAGAAAGTCACAGCAAATACAATGACACACATTAGCAATAATACTAATAAGTGCAATTCACCTTGACGCGCCATTTCAGCTGTTTGACCAACAGCTGATGGCATACCTGCAACAATACCCGCAAAAATTATAATTGAGATACCGTTACCAATACCACGTTCAGTAATTTGCTCACCTAACCACATTAAAAACATGGTACCAGTAACCAAAGAAACTACCGCAGCGAAATAGAAACCAAAGCCAGCATTCATAACTAGCCCTTGCATCATTTCTGGTAAACTTCTCGCAATTGCAATTGATTGGATGATTGCAAGTACTAATGTGCCGTAGCGAGTATATTGACTAATTTTACGACGTCCAGCTTCACCTTCTTTCTTAAGCTCTGCCATTGTAGGGTGAACTACAGTAAGCAATTGCATAATAATTGAAGCTGAGATGTACGGCATAATACCTAGTGCCAATACAGAGGCTCGCTCAAGTGCACCACCAGAGAACATGTTAAACATTTCTACGATGGTGCCCTTTTGTTGTTCAAACAACTGAGCTAATACAGCGGCGTCAATACCAGGGATTGGCACGAATGATCCTAAACGGAAAACAATAAGTGCTCCGAAAACAAACCATAATCTTTGTTTTAGCTCAGACAAACCGCCTGCGCCTTTATTATCCATTCCTGGTGTAGCCATAACCTGTACTATTCCTCGATTTTTCCGCCGGCAGCTTCAATAGCTGCACGTGCACCTTTAGTAACACCTAAACCACGTACTGTGATTGGACGAGTAATCTCGCCAGACAACATGATTTTTGCTGTCTCAATGTTACGTGTAATTAGGTTTGCATCTTTAAGTGCATGAATGTCGACAACATCAGCAGTGATGTTATTTAGCTCATGTAAACGTACTTCAGCGCGAACTAAAGACTTACGAGACGTGAAACCAAATTTAGGTAAACGTTGTTTTAATGGCATTTGACCGCCTTCAAAACCTGGACGTACACTACCGCCAGAACGAGACTTCTGACCTTTGTGACCGCGACCACCAGTTTTACCTATGCCAGAACCAATACCACGACCACAGCGTTTCTTGGCTTTCTTAGCACCTGGTGCAGGAGATAAAGTATTTAAATGCATAATTAATCCTCCACCTTAATCATATAAGATACTTGATTAATCATACCACGTACAGAAGGAGTATCTTCTAACTCAACTGTATGATTGATACGACGTAAACCAAGACCTTTTAATGTAGCTCTATGCTTCGGTAAACGACCGATAGAACTTTTTACTTGAGTTACTTTAACTGTTTTAGCCATGCTCAATTACCCCAAGATGTCTGAAACGCTTTTGCCACGCTTAGCTGCCATGCCTTCTGGCGAATGCATATTCGCAAGAGCAGAAACAGTAGCGCGAACTACGTTGATTGGGTTAGTAGAACCGTATGCCTTTGACAATACGTTCTGAACGCCTGCAACTTCTAGTACTGCACGCATCGCGCCACCGGCGATGATACCTGTACCTTCAGAAGCTGGTTGCATGTAAACTTTAGAACCTGAGTGACGACCCTTGATAGGATGTTGAAGAGTAGTACCCTTCAAGTCAACAGTTACTAAGTTACGACGAGCCTTTTCCATTGCTTTTTGGATTGCAGCAGGAACTTCACGTGCCTTACCGTAACCAAAACCAACACGGCCATTACCGTCACCAACTACAGTTAGTGCTGTGAAACTGAAAATTCGACCACCTTTAACCACTTTTGAAACGCGGTTTACGGCAACTAACTTTTCAGCTAAATCACTTTGTTGTGCATTTTCTTGATTAGCCATAATCAACCCCTAAAACTGAAGACCAGCTTCACGAGCTGCTTCTGCTAACGCTTTTACGCGACCATGGTAACGGAAACCTGAACGGTCAAATGCAACAGACTCAATGCCTTTTGCTTTTGCACGTTCGGCAATTGCTTTACCTACAGCAGTAGCTGCAGCAACGTTACCTGTTTTCTCTACTTGAGCACTAACTTCTTTGTCTAAAGTAGATGCCGCAGCAATTACTTCAGAACCATTTGGTGCAATCAATTGCGCGTAAATGTGACGAGGAGTACGGAACACGACTAAACGATTCGCACCCAGCTCGCTGATTTTTGCACGAGCGCGTTTAGCGCGGCGCAAACGAGATGTTTTCTTATCCATCGTATTACCCTACTTCTTCTTAGCTTCTTTACGGCGAACATGTTCGTCACTATAACGAATACCTTTACCTTTATAAGGCTCTGGCTTACGGTAAGCACGAATGTTTGCAGCAGTTTGACCGACCAACTGTTTGTCAGCACTTTTCAGTATAACTTCAGTTTGGCTTGGAGTTTCAACAGTTACCCCTTCAGGGATAGCGTGGTCAACCGGGTGTGAAAAGCCTAAAGATAAGTTTAAGTTCTTACCTGCAGCTTTAGCACGGTAACCAACACCGTTTAAAACTAATGTTTTTGTAAAGCCTTTGCTCACACCTTCAACCATATTATTGATTAAAGCGCGTGCAGTACCGGCTTGTGCCCATGCAGATTTATCTTCAGAAGCAACAGTTGTTTTAATTACATTTTCTTCTTGAGAAACTGCAACTAGGCTGTTGATTGTAGTAGATAATTCACCTACAGGACCTTTTACTTTAATGTCTTGACCAGATAACGTAACAGTAACGCCAGCAGGTACTTCGACAGGTGCTTTTGCAACACGAGACATAGTTCTGCTCCTTTACTCTACGAAACCGATGATCTCGCCACCAATACCCGCAGTGCGAGCGGCGCGATCTGTCATCAAACCTTTAGAAGTAGAAATAATCGCAATACCCATACCTGCAAGAACTTTAGGAAGTTCATCACAGCTTTTGTATACACGAAGACCAGGACGTGAAACACGTTTGATCGATTCAATTACTTCTTTACCTTCAAAATACTTCAAAGTAACAGCTAGTTCAGGTTTTGCTTCACCTGATACTGTGTAATCTGAAATATAACCTTCTTCTTTAAGCAAGTTAGCAATAGCAACTTTAACCTTTGAAGATGGCATTGTTACTGCAGTTTTAGCTGCAGATTGACCGTTGCGGATGCGTGTAAACATGTCCGCGATAGGATCAGTCATCATAACCATTTACTCCCGTGAATTACCAACTAGCTTTCTTAAGACCTGGAACTTCACCACGCATAGTTGCTTCACGCAACTTGATTCGGCTTAAACCGAATTTACGTAAGTATCCATGTGGACGACCAGTAACGTTACAACGGTTACGTTGACGGCTACTGCTTGAATCACGAGGTAAACTTTGAAGTTTCAATACTGCATCCCAACGATCTTCCTCAGAAGACTCTGGACTTGAGATGATAGCTTTTAGTGCCGCACGCTTTTCAGCATACTGTGCAACTAACTTGGTTCTTTTAGCTTCACGAGCTTTCATTGACGATTTAGCCATAACTCTACGCCTTCTTCTTGAACGGGAAGTTGAATGCAGTCAATAAAGCATGACCTTCTTCGTTATTCTTCGCGCTAGTAGTGATAGTAATATCTAATCCACGGATTTTATCGATTTTATCGTAATCGATTTCTGGGAAGATAATTTGCTCACGTACACCCATGCTGTAGTTACCACGGCCATCGAACGACTTAGGGTTCAAGCCACGGAAGTCACGGATACGAGGAATTGAGATAGAGATTAAACGCTCTAAAAATTCCCACATACGCTCGCCGCGTAAAGTTACTTTTGTACCAATAGGGTAGCCTTCACGAATCTTGAAGCCCGCAACAGATTTGCGTGCAACAGTCGTAAGCGGCTTTTGACCCGAGATTGCAGTAAGATCATTCGTGGCGTGCTCTAATACCTTTTTATCGGCAATCGCTTCACCAACACCCATGTTAAGGGTGATCTTTTCAATCCGAGGGACTTGCATGACACTTTTATAACCAAATTGCTTTTGCAATTCAGCTACAACTGTATCTTTGTAAAAATCATGCAGTTTCGCCATCGTTTACTCCAATTAAATTAATTCGTTATTAGATTTGAAGAAGCGTACTTTCTTACCGTCTTCAACTCTAAAACCTACACGATCTGCTTTACCCGTTGCTGGGTTAAGGATCGCTACGTTTGATACGTGGATAGGTGCTTCTTTTTCAACAATGCCACCAGGCTGCTGTAACTGAGGTACAGGTTTTTGGTGTTTCTTGATTAAGTTAACGCCTTCTACGAATACTTTGCTGTCTTCAACAAGAACTTTGGTCACTTTACCAGTTTTGCCCTTGTCTTTGCCTGCAAGTATAACTACTTCATCATCACGACGAATCTTAGATGCCATTATCGTGACTCCTTATAGTACTTCTGGTGCTAATGAAACGATCTTCATAAATTTTTCATTACGAAGTTCACGTGTCACAGGCCCGAAAATACGAGTACCAATTGGTTGTAAGTTAGCATTTAACATTACAGCCGCGTTTTCGTCAAAACGAATGGCAGAACCATCTGTACGACGAACACCTTTCTTTGTGCGCACCACTACTGCAGTTAGAACATCACCTTTTTTAACCTTGCCGCGAGGATTTGCTTCCTTCACTGCAATTTTGATGATGTCGCCAATGCGTGCGTAGCGACGGTGCGAGCCACCAAGAACCTTTATACATTGTACACGACGAGCGCCACTGTTATCAGCCACGTTCAATTGTGATTGCATTTGGATCATTTAATATGTCTCCGCTATTTATCTTTTGTCTTATAAAAAAGATAGAAATTTAAGGCCAAAAATCCGACCCGTCACTGCCTTTTAAATCCCACTCATATTAAGAGGGCGCGAGATTATAACACCACTAATTAAAAAGTGATACTCTATTTAGCGAAAAAATAAACAATCTCCGTGTTCTTGTTCAATTGGGTGACCAAAGTAAATAGTTCGTATCAACATGTTTACATAATAAAAAAATTATACTTAACGGACATTGGTGGTTATTTTTTCACCTACAAGCTAATCTCTTTGTAAATAACTAGCTTAACAAGGAAAGTTAAATGAAATATTCCCTCTGCCTCCTAGCAAAGCCCAACCATGTAAATATTAGTAACCTTACTAAGTCACACAGCAAGCGCTTCACTCACGGACTCAATCTTGCTGCTAAAAATACGAATACATAAGGTAAGGTTATGAACAAGATTTTATATATGGTTGCTTCATTTATATTGGGCGCGGCAATAACTGCTATTGTGTTTGTAAAAGTACTATCTCAAACTATGTATGATGCTGGTAGCTCAGATCTTAACGAAAAGCTGGAATTTTCAAAGGTAGTAGACATAAGCGAAGACGAAAAAACTAAACAGGCATTTTATCGTTTATTGTGCTCAAGAGCCGACTGGCTCAAACATTTAGGCGATAGCTATTTAAATACGCCAAATAAAATTGATTTAGAGTTGATCGCTATAGTTGAAAGAAAATGTATAAGTAACAATACACCTTTAAATTACAAATAGTTGTTTGCCAATTTGCATCCAATAAAAAAGCCCTACCACAAACATGGTAGGGCCTTCTAATAACTCTCGTTAGTATAAACGCTTAGATTAGATAATCTTTGCTTTTTCTACTACGTCTACTAATGTCCAAGATTTACTCTTAGAGATAGGAGCACATTCACGAATAGTTACTACGTCACCTGCTGTACATACGTTAGCTTCATCGTGCGCTTTCAACTTAGTTGAACGCGTCATGAATTTACCGTAGATAGGGTGCTTAACACGACGTTCAATCAGGACAGTGATAGACTTATCCATTTTGTCACTGACAACGCGACCTTGTAGTGTACGAATTTTAGCTTCGCTCATTACTTACCTGCCTTTTCAGTTATGATAGTCTTAACACGCGCGATATTACGGCGTACTTGTCTTAGCAAATGAGTTTGTGCTAATTGACCAGTGCTTGCTTGCATGCGGTAGTTAAACTGCTCGCGAAGTAAACCTAGTAATTCAGCATTTAACTCTTCAACGCTTTTTTCTTTAAGTTCGCTAGCTTTCATTACATCACCGTTCTAGTTACGAAGGTTGTTTTGAACGGAAGTTTCGCAGCTGCTAAAGCAAATGCTTCGCGTGCGATTTCTTCAGATACACCTTCCATTTCATAAAGAACACGACCCGGAAGAATTTGGCATACCCAATATTCTACTGAACCTTTACCTTTACCCATACGTACTTCTAATGGTTTCTTGGTAATTGGCTTATCAGGGAATACTCGGATCCAGATTTTACCTTGACGCTTAACATGACGAGTCATTGCTCGACGAGCTGCTTCAATTTGACGTGCAGTCATACGACCACGCTCAACTGATTTCAACCCGTAAGTACCGAAGCTTACTGAACTACCGACTTGTGCTAGACCGCGGTTACGCAATTTAAATTGCTTACGGAATTTAGTACGTTTTGGTTGTAACATAACTTATCCCCTACTTAGCCTTGCGGTTGTTTTTTTTCTTAGGTTTTGCCGCTGGTTGCTCTGCCACTAATGGCATTTTACCAATGATTTCGCCTTTGAAAATCCACACTTTAATACCGATAGTACCGTACGTTGTTTCACCACGCGCAGTTGCGTAGTCAATGTCAGCACGTAATGTATGCAAAGGTACACGACCTTCACGATACCATTCAGAACGAGCAATATCTGCACCGCCTAAACGACCACTAACTTCAACTTTGATACCCTTAGCACCTAAACGCATAGCGTTTTGTACAGCACGCTTCATAGCGCGACGGAACATAACACGACGTTCAAGTTGACTACCGATGCTGTCAGCAACAAGCTGCGCATCCATTTCTGGCTTACGAACTTCAGCAATGTTGATTTGAGCAGGAACACCAGCAATTTTAGAAACGGCTAAACGTAATTTTTCTACGTCTTCACCTTTCTTACCGATAACAACACCTGGACGAGCCGTGTGAATTGTTACGCGGATTGACTTAGCTGGACGCTCAATCACGATTTTTGACAATGATGCACGCTTAAGCTTTTCAGATAAATATGCACGAACCTTGTGGTCACCGTGAATGTTATCTGCAAAATCTTTGCTACTTGCAAACCAAGTAGACGCAAAAGGTTTAGTGATACCTAAGCGAATACCATTTGGATGGACTTTTTGACCCATTCTAATATCTCCTAGTTATCAGATACAACCACAGTAATGTGGCTAGTACGCTTAAGGATACGATCCGCGCGACCTTTCGCACGAGGCTTAATACGTTTCATTGTTGGACCATCGTCAATCATAATAGTTTTAACGAATAATTCATCAATGTCTGCACCTTCGTTATGCTCGGCATTAGCAATCGCTGAATCAAGTACTTTCTTAACTAAAACAGCAGCTGATTTGTTGCTATAAGTTAAGATTTCAAGTGCTTTCTCAACGTGTTCGCCACGGATTTGATCCGCAACTAAACGTGCTTTTTGAGCAGAACCGCGGGCAAATTTATGTTTAGCAATAGCTTCCATCTAATTTCCCCTATCTTTTCGCTTTCTTATCAGCGACGTGGCCGCGATAAGTACGAGTTGGTGCAAATTCCCCTAATTTGTGACCGATCATTTCATCAGTAACAAATACAGGAACGTGTTGACGGCCATTATGGACAGCGATGGTCAATCCGATCATAGTTGGTATGATCATTGAGCGACGGGACCAAGTTTTAATTGGCTTTTTATTCCCGCTTTCCACCGCTTTCTCTACCTTCGTCAACAAGTGTAGGTCAATAAATGGACCTTTCTTGAGAGAACGTGGCATGGTGATTCCTCTTTAATTAATTAGTACTATTATTTAGTACGACGACGTACGATGAACTTATCAGTACGCTTGTTCTTACGAGTCTTGTAACCCTTAGTTGGTACACCCCAAGGTGATACCGGGTGACGACCGCCTGAAGTTTTACCTTCACCACCACCGTGTGGGTGATCAACTGGGTTCATGGCAACACCACGAACAGTTGGTCTAACACCACGCCAGCGTGTAGCACCTGCTTTACCCAAAGAGCGAAGCATGTGTTCAGCGTTGCCGATTTCACCTAAAGTTGCACGACAATCCGCTTCGATTTTACGCATTTCGCCAGAGCGAAGACGTAAAGTAACGTATGCGCCGTCTTTTGCTACTAATTGAGCATAAGTACCAGCAGCACGAGCGATTTGTGCACCTTTACCAGGTTTAAGTTCGATTGCATGTACAACACTACCTAATGGAGTATTGCGAAGCGGTAATGTATTACCTGCTTTGATTGGTGCGTCTACACCAGACTGGATCGTATCACCAGCTGTTAAGCCTTTAGGGGCTAAGATGTAACGACGTTCACCATCTGCGTATAATACAAGTGCAATGTTTGCACTACGGTTTGGATCATATTCCAAACGCTCTACTTTTGCAGGGATGCCATCTTTAGTACGCTTAAAGTCGATTAAACGGTAATGTTGCTTATGACCACCACCAACGTGACGAACAGTAATGCGACCGTTATTGTTACGACCACCAGACTTAGACTTAGTGTCTAATAATGGTGCGTAAGGCTTACCTTTATGCAATTCCGTGTTAACCACTTTAACAACGTGGCGACGACCCGGAGAAGTAGGTTTACATTTAACTATAGCCATTTTCGTAAACTCCTATGATTCCGCGCCGACGAAGTCGATGTCGCTGCCTTCAGCAAGAGTAACGTATGCTTTTTTCCAATCGCTTCTGCGACCAAAACGAGCACCAGTACGTTTCACTTTGCCTTTAACATTAAGTGTGCGAACACCTTCAACTGAAACTTCGAAAAGTTTCTCAACAGCAGCTTTGATTTCAGCTTTAGTAGCAGTAGGGGCAACTTTGAAAACAACAGTGTTGTTTGCTTCAGCAGCCATTGTGCTTTTTTCAGAAATGTTTGGTGCCAAAAGCACTTTTAACAAACGTTCTTCGCTTATCATCCTAACATCTCCTCAATTTGCTTAACTGCAGTAGCAGTCATCAAAACTTTTTCGAAACCAACTAAAGAAACTGGGTCAATACCGTCTACATCACGAACGTCAACTTTGTATAAGTTGCGCGCTGATAAGAACAAGTTCTCATCAACTTCTGGAGTAACGATTAACACGTCTTTAAGTTCTAAACCGTTAAGCTTAGCAACTAACTCTTTAGTCTTTGGCGTTTCAACAGCAAAATTTTCAACCACAACTAAGCGTTCTTGACGAACTAACTCAGAAAGGATGCTTTTGATCGCACCACGGTACATTTTACGGTTAACTTTTTGGCTGTGATCTTGTGGCTTAGCAGCGAATGTTACGCCACCAGTACGCCAGATTGGACCACGAGTAGTACCAGCACGAGCACGGCCAGTACCTTTTTGACGCCATGGTTTTGCGCCACCACCACTAACTTCTGAACGAGTTTTCTGAGCACGAGTACCTGCACGAGCACCAGCTGCGTATGCAACTACTACTTGGTGTACAAGAGCTTCATTAAACTCAAGTCCAAAAGTTGTTTCAGAAACTTCAAGAGCGCCTGAAGCGTCTTTTAATGCTAATTCCATCACAAATCTCCTGGACTAGGCTTTAACAGCTGGTTTGATGATTACGTTGCCGTTGATTGCGCCCGGAACTGCACCTTTAATAAGGAGCAAGTTGCGTTCTGCATCAACACGAACCAATTCAAGGTTTTGTGTAGTAACTTTCACAGCACCCATGTGACCAGACATTTTTTTGCCTTTGAAAACACGACCTGGTGTTTGACACTGACCAATCGAACCGTTTGAACGGTGAGAGATCGAGTTACCGTGAGTAGCATCTTGCATTGAGAAATTCCAACGCTTAATACCACCTTGGAAACCTTTACCTTTTGAGGTGCCAGTTACATCCACTAATTTCGTGTCATTGAATAACTCAACAGTGATTTCACTGCCAGCTTCTAGACCTTCGCCTTCATTTGCATTTAAGCGGAATTCCCACAAGCCACGGCCTGCTTCGATGCCAGCTTTAGCGAAATGGCCAGCTGTTGGTTTGTTTACACGGTTTGCTTTTTTGCTACCGGTAGTAACTTGAAGCGCTGAGTAACCATCGTTGTCAACAGTTTTAACCTGAGCAACACGGTTGGCTTCAACTTCTAGGACTGTAACAGGAGTAGATACACCATCTTCAGTGAAGATGCGAGTCATACCCACTTTACGTCCAACTAGACCTATAGTCATGTTAAAACTCCTATTAACCCAAGCTGATTTGAACGTCAACACCAGCTGCTAAGTCTAAACGCATTAATGCGTCTACAGTCTTTTCAGTTGGTTCTACGATATCAATTAAACGCTTGTGAGTACGAATTTCGTACTGATCACGAGCATCTTTGTTAACGTGTGGAGAAATCAAGATAGTGAAACGTTCCTTGCGAGTAGGAAGTGGAATTGGACCACGAACCTGTGCGCCAGTACGTTTTGCAGTGTCAACGATTTCTGCTGTTGATTGATCAATCAAACGATGATCGAACGCTTTCAAACGAATGCGAATTCTTTGATTTGACATTAATCAAATCCCCATTTTAAAGAACAACAAAACACTGCCCATCACCTTTTTAGTATAAAAGGGGGGAGTGTCGCTAAATTTCATTCAACCTCATATCGAGGTCGCTGTATAAAGCTAACTAATATACGTATCTAGTCAGCATTCGCATCAGACATAGTGCCCAGTGCGGACGCGTATTATACATAAGTTTATATTTTCTGCAAGCAGTAAATTGGGTTAGTTAAATAAACCCCTGACTTGGGTTCTGGGAAGTAAAATACTTAACCGCGGTAATACCAATACCGATAAAAAATAGACAAAAAAAACGCGAACTATATAGTTCGCGTTTTTAGCTCTTCAGTGCCTTGTTTTTCAAAGGCACTTTCAAAGAGAAACTTATTTTTCTGTCTGTTGTTCATCAGCAAGTCTAGCGACTTCTGTTTTTGAACCACATCTTTCACGTAATTTTTGCATCATCATAAAGAAGATAGGTACAAAGATACAACCAACAAATGTTGCCGATAACATGCCACCAAATACTGATTGGCCCATCGCGTTACGACTTGCTGCACCTGCACCTGACGCTAATACTAAAGGAATAACACCTAAAATAAACGCTAATGCTGTCATTAATACGGCGCGCATTCTCAGCTTAGCGGCTTGAACACCCGCTTCAAGCACGCTTAAACCTTTCTCTTCACGTAATACCTTAGCAAATTCAACAATCAATATCGCGTTACGACACGCCATACCAATCATCAGAACTAAACCAATTTGTACGTATAAGTTAAGTGTTCCACCCGCAGCACTTACGTAAACCATAGCACCTAATAACGCGGTTGGTACACAAAGAATAATGGCAAATGGTGTCATCCAACTTTCGTATTGCGCTACTAAGAATAAGAAAGTAAATAGTAGTGCAATTGCAAATAGCGCGACCATACCACCAGAGGTTTTAACTTCTTGATACGTTAATGCTGTCCATTCTGTTTTGTAACCTTCTGGAAGGTTAGCGGCAACTTCTTCAATTTTCTTAATTACATCACCAGAACCGAATGCCGGGTTTTGAACGATAAGTAATTGAGTTGCGTTAAACAAGTTGTAACGAGCTGAAATGTCAGCACCTACTATCGGTTCAAATTTAGCAAATGAAGAGAACGGAACCATGTCACCTGTTGTAGCTTTCACGTACAAGGTTTCTAGGTCGGTTTCGTCATTACGGTATTGCGCATCAGACATCACGTTCACTTGGAAATTTTTACCAAATTTGGTGTAGTCATTTACATACTGCTTACCAAATGAAATACCAACAACCTGATTTACCGCTTCAGGGCGAACACCTTGTTTAAAGGCTTTTTCGTAGTCAATATCAAGTTTCATTTGTGGAACGTTAGCAGTGAACGTTGACATCGCTA
This sequence comes from Thalassotalea sp. PLHSN55, assembly GCF_052030545.1. Lineage (NCBI taxonomy): Bacteria > Pseudomonadati > Pseudomonadota > Gammaproteobacteria > Alteromonadales > Colwelliaceae > Thalassotalea > Thalassotalea sp. PLHSN55. Next base: position 280,989 of record NZ_JBPDIH010000006.1, read on the forward strand.
CCATAATTTCAGGCTGTGCCATCAATTCTTGAGCAAACTGTTGATATACCGGTCCAATTGATTCAGTTGAGCGACCGAGTGTATCTTCAAGGATTAATGAAATACCCGACGTTGCACCTAAACCAGGGATAGCTGGCATAGTTAACGGCAATGAACGAAGCTCTTTATATTGAGACATCGCGCCCTGTGCTTGAGCAACAATTGCATTTAACGATAGTTCTGGCGTTTGACGTTCGCTCCAAGTATCTAGCGTGACAATGATCAAAGCAGAGTTCGTTGATAACGCGCCTTTCAAAATACTAAAGCCTGAGCCTGAAGCTGTTGCTTTAACACCTGGAATCGCTTCAATATCAGCGGTAACCTTTTCAACAACCTTTTGGGTACGCGCTAAAGTTGTCGCTTCAGGTAATGTTACATCGACTAAGAAAGTACCTTTATCTTCTACTGGCAAAAAGCCTGAAGACATGTTGTTACCTAAGTAGCCTGTATAACAAAGTACCGCAATAAAAATACTAATCGTTAAGAAGAAACGTTTGCCTAGGAAGCCAACGATACCGCCGTATCCTTTGTTCATACCGTTGATAATACGGTTAACAAAACCTAGGATACCTGTTTCTTTTAATGGTTCGACTTTCATCATTGCTGCACAAAGTGCCGGCGTTAAAATTAACGCAACAATGGTTGAAATAATGGTTGAAGCAACAATCGCCACACCAAATTGTTGATATAAAATACCAACCATACCTGGTGCTAAAGATACAGGTACAAACACCGCCATTAATACTAAGGCTGATGCGACAAGTGGTGCGGTAACTTCTTTCATTGCTTTTGATGTAGCAGGTTTCGCATCGATATGCTCTTCATGCATGATGCGCTCAACGTTTTCGATTACAACAATAGCAGCATCAACTACGATACCAATCGCAAGAATCAAACCAAACATTGAAATGGTATTAATATCCATACCAAATGATTGCATAACAACAAAGGTGGCAATAAGTGATACTGGAATGGCAATTAAAGGAATTAAGGTTGCACGCCAGTTTTGTAAGAATAGGAAGGTAATAACACCTACTAAAAACAATGCTTCAAAAAATGTTTTATATACTTCATCCATTGACGCTAAGGTAAATTCAGTAGAGTCAAAAGAAATCGCATATTCTAGGTCATCTGGAAAACCTTTTTCCAATTCTTTCAGTTCTTTTTTGATCGCCGTTGCCACTTCAATTGAGTTAGCACCCGGTGATAAATACCCCATAACTAGCGGGCTACTATAAGACTTATAACGAGAAGATGAACTATATGATTCAGCACCTAACTCAACACGAGCTACGTCTTTAACACGAATTAAACCGCCAAATGAATCTGCACGTACAATAACATTTTCAAAGTCTTCCAATTCTTTTAGGCGACCACGGGTTTGAATAGCATATTGGAAAACTTGCTCATCTACCGATGGAGACTCACCTAACTTACCTGCCGCAACAGTCGTGTTTTGTGACGCAATAGCTGCACTTACTTCGCTAGGGTTAACTTTTAAAGCAGAAAGTTTTTCGTTGTCTAACCAAACACGTACCGAGTAGTTTTTCTCACCAATAATATTTAACTCACCTAAACCACGAATACGTAATAAAGGATCTTTGATATTAATAGAAACAAAGTTAGAGATAAATAAATCGTCGTATGTACCGTTAGGTGAATATACGTTTAAAGTTAAAAGCAAATCTGGAGATACTTTAGCTACCGTTACACCTAATTGTTTAACGATACCCGGAAGTTTACTCATCGCCTTATTTACCCTGTTTTGCACAAGCGTTTGCGCTTCATCAGGATCAGTACCAATTTCAAAGGTAACTTTCGCGATATAAGAACCGTCATTACTTGACTTAGAGTCAATATAAATCATGTCTTCAACACCGTTCACTTGCTGCTCAATTACAGTAGCGACCGTATCACGAATGGTATTATGGTCAGCACCTGGGAAGAATGCTGTTACCTTAATGGTTGGTGGCGCAACACTTGGGTATAGCGACACCGGCATATTTACAATGGTCATTAAACCTGCAAGTGTCATTACTATCGCAATGACAATCGCAAACTTAGGACGATTTATAAAAAAATCAATCATGTTAAGATTCCTTAGTTAAATACAGGTGCTACTTGCTTGCCAGGTTTCGCTTTCAACAAACCATTAACGATGATTTTATCACCTTCAACTAAGCCTTTTGAAACCGCCCAGTTTTCACCTACACGCTCACCAACGCTAATGTATGTTTTCTTAACAACATTGGTTTCATCTAATGAATAAACATAGCGACCTACTTGGTCTTCTTGAACAGCTGCTTGAGGGATAAGCACTAATTTTTCTGGTTTAGCAACAGTAATTAAAATGCCTACGTTTTGACCACCTAATAACAAACCTTTCGGGTTAGGGAATTGCGCGCGGTACGTTACAGTACCAGTCGTTTTAGACACTTCAGTACCAATGTAGTCAAGCTTACCTGTGTAGTCGTAACGCGTACCGTCTGGTAACTCAATTTCCAATAAATCAGGAACAAAACCTTCTTCTTGCTGGCGGCGCATAAATTCGTAATGTTGCTTCTCATCTAATTGAGCATAAACTTGCACATTATCATTTGCTGTAATATGAACAATGCCACCAAAAGTTCCTACGGCTAGAGGACCAACTAAGTCTCCCTTTTCACGCTGAAATTCGCCAACAACACCATCAAATGGAGCCACAACAATAGAACGCTCTAAGTTAATTCGTGCACTTTCTAAATTTGCTTTTGCTGTTGCCAAAGCCGCTGATGCTACATCACGGTCTACTTTCACTTGCTCTTGGTCTAAGTCGCTAAGCACTTCTTTGCCTGCAAGCATTTTTGCCATACTGTACTTTACTTCTGCTAAATCAAGTGCAGATTCAGCTTGTTTCACTAAGCTTTCTTGTTGATTAACAGCTGCTTTATAAGGTTCACGGTCAATAATGGCGATAGTTTCGCCCTTCTTAACTTTATCCCCTTCTTGTACTTTAATGTCAGTAATGACACCAGAGACCTGAGCCATTAGCATCACTTTAGCTGTAGGTTCGATGCGACCTTGAAGACGACCAGTGAGTTTAACAGTTTCACTTTTTATCTCTACAGCACCTACTTCAGGAGCTTTTTGTTGTGGGGCAGTTTTTTTAGCCCCTTGTTCACAACCTGCTAATGCGAGTGTTGCTACCAAAAATATAGTTAACTTTTTCATGCGTCTTTTAATCTCCAAGCAAACCGTAATGAGCAAAGCATTTCAATGCATTATTGCATGCACCCATAGGGTTAACATTAATCTAAATACGAAAGTCCATAATGTGTTTTATGTGTTCCGCGTTATATTTATATAAAAAATGAATTAGCTTTAATTGAACTTAATGGCGGTACTGTAATCGAGTACATAAGAAGATACTATGTGAAAACTTTCGCTATTCGGTATCAATTTGTAACGCCAAAAGCTTACATATTTTACAAATAACCTAGCCCGCGTGAAAAAAATCACAGACAACACTAACCACCTTCACTGCAGACGTTGTAGCACACACCTTGTTGTGACATAACGCACAACCATGAACTTGTTAGACCACCTATTTCCATTATCAATTGTAATGTAAGTTCTGAATTTGTTACACCTCATTTACAAATAAACATTCAATGAAGGCGTGACTTTACTTCCCACAAATTAAAGTCAAATAACTTAAGTGTGTAATAGTCAATTAGCCTTTAATTGGCAATTGCAAGCAAAGGCTCCCCCTCCTTAAAACCAAGTGACGCTCGTGCTCCAAAAAGCCCTTATATAACAATGAATAAAGATATTGATGAAGATGTGAATTATTTATACCTATATATAAGTACAAATAATTCATCGTTTTGACGACCAGGTTTAGGTTTGGCGATATAAGCATAACGATTGATGGCATTAGCGCAGAGTAATTTGTAACAAGCTATTTAACCCGTTTGAACAGCACTTAAATCACTATTTCTTATATAAAGCTAATTAGATATAAGCAGCGCTATGCTCTACCTATTTATAGTTATAATTAATTTCGACGTTAAATAAGCCATTTAGCTGAAATTTTTTTCGATCACTCGCGGTAAACGAAAATTCTTATGTAGGTTTCAATCAAGTAATGGTATACTCGCGCGCAAATTTTCAACAATTCCACTTTTTTAGTAGAACTTAAATAGAGTAAAGTAATGGCAGATTTATCCAAATACAGAAATATTGGTATCTTCGCTCACGTTGATGCTGGTAAAACCACAACAACTGAACGTATCCTTAAATTAACAGGTATGATCCATAAGATCGGTGAGGTTCACGATGGTGAGTCAACGACTGACTTCATGGAACAGGAAGCTGAGCGCGGTATCACTATCCAATCTGCTGCTGTAACTTGTGAATGGAAAAAGCACCGTTTTAACGTAATTGACACCCCGGGTCACGTTGACTTCACAGTAGAAGTTTACCGTTCATTAAAAGTACTTGATGGTGGTATCGGTGTATTCTGTGGTTCTGGTGGTGTTGAACCTCAATCAGAAACTAACTGGCGCTATGCTAACGAATCAAAAGTTGCACGTTTAATTTTTGTCAACAAACTTGACCGTTTAGGTGCAAACTTCTTCCGCGTAAAAGACCAAGTAGAAAACGTACTTGGTGCACGTCCACTAGTAATGACATTACCAATTGGTGAAGAAGACGATTTTGTAGGTGTTGTAGATGTATTATCTCAAAAAGCTTACGTTTGGGATGATTCAGGCCAACCAGAAAACTACGAAATTACAGATATTCCAGCTGACATGGTAGACCAAGCTGCTGAATACCGTGAAATGTTAATTGAAACGGCATTAGAAGCTGATGAAGACCTACTAATGGAATACTTAGAAGGTGAAGTTAACCCAACAGAAGAGCAAATCAAAGCGTGTATCCGTAAAGGTACAAATGAATTGTTATTCTTCCCAACATACTGTGGTTCTGCATTTAAGAACAAAGGTATGCAACTTCTTCTTGATGCGGTTGTTGATTACTTACCTTCACCAACTGAAGTTCCACCTCAACCGTTAACTGACGAAGAAGGTGAACCAACGGGTGAATTTGCACTAGTTGATGCTGCTGAACCTTTCCGCGCATTAGCATTCAAAATTATGGATGACCGTTTCGGTGCCCTTACTTTCGTACGTGTATACTCAGGTACATTAAATAAAGGTGATACTGTACTTAACTCATTCACAGGTAAAACTGAGCGTATCGGCCGTATGGTAGAGATGCAAGCAGAAGACCGTACTGAGCTAACTTCAGCACAAGCGGGTGACATTCTTGCGATCGTTGGTATGAAGAACGTTCAAACAGGTCATACTTTATGTTCTGTTAAAGAACCATGTACTCTTGAAGCTATGGTATTCCCAGAACCAGTAATCTCAATTGCTGTTGCACCTAAAGATAAAGGTGGTTCAGAGAAAATGGGTGTTGCTATTGGTAAAATGGTTGCTGAAGATCCAACGTTTAAAGTTGAAACTGATGAAGATTCAGGTGAAACCATCTTACGTGGTATGGGTGAACTTCACTTAGATATCAAAGTAGATATCTTAAAACGTACTTACGGCGTTGACTTAGTTGTTGGTAAGCCACAAGTTGCCTACCGTGAAACAATCACGCAGCCAATTGAAGATTCTTACACACATAAGAAACAATCTGGTGGTTCAGGTCAATTCGGTAAGATCGATTACCGCATCAATCCAGGTGAGCCAAACTCAGGTTTCACATTTAAGTCTACTGTTGTTGGTGGTAACGTTCCTAAGGAATTCTTCCCAGCAATCGAGAAAGGCTTTAAAGGCATGATGGACGAAGGTGTTTTAGCCGGCTTCCCAGTGCTTGACGTTGAAGTTGAATTATACGACGGTGGTTTCCACGCGGTTGATTCATCTGCTGTTGCTTTCGAAATCGCTGCTAAAGGCGCATTCCGTCAATCAATTCCAAAAGCAGGTCCTCAACTAATTGAACCTATCATGAAAGTTGACGTGTTCACTCCAGAAGATCACGTAGGTGACGTAATCGGTGACCTTAACCGTCGTCGTGGTATGATCAAAGACCAAGAAGCTGGCACTACAGGTGTTCGCATCAAGGCTGACGTACCTCTTTCAGAAATGTTCGGTTACATCGGGCACTTACGTACAATGACATCTGGTCGTGGTCAATTCTCTATGGAATTCTCTCACTACATGCCATGTCCTGCTAACGTAGCTGAAACAGTTATCGCTGAAGTTAAAGAGCGTAACGCTAAAAAATAATTAGTTATTTATAGCTAATAAAAAACCCCGAAAGCGCAAGCTTCGGGGTTTTTTTATAATACATAAAACAGCTATTAAATTAGTTTATACTTGCTTTAAAGGTAACGAAAGTTTGTTACCAAAAGATAGGGTTGGAATAAAACCACAGATCTTGCCAAGGGCTCTCATTCGTTTTATCAACTAGCGGCTCTATTTCTTGTGTATTGGTACCACGTAATCGAACATAACCATGTTCAGACTTTTTAGGTAGTGTTAGCGTTAATTCCAAGGTATCACTGCGCCATTTAAAATCCTTTTTATCAATACGCTTAATCACTTCAGTGGTTGGATTATTATCGCCAAACTTTTCAATTTCTGGATTTACCGCACCCATAATCACATCAATTCGCTCTAAACGAGGCAAATCGCCATTAGCGTTAGCTAGGTCACTTTGCTTGATCGCAAGCGTTAATTGCAATGTTGAACTGTCTGCTTTGACTAACGTTTCGCCCATGCTTGCACTGACCTTATGTTGCCCAGATGATGATAGCTGAACATCAAGCGAGTTGATCAGATCGCCGGTGGTGACAAAAATTCGCCCATGACGTAAACCGTCTAAAATATCCTCTGCATGCTTTTGTGCATGCACATAAGTTTTACTATATTCACCAGGGAAAAAATCATTGCCGCCTTCGCGTACATTGCTGTGTGCATCAGAATTGGCTGAAATCCAAAACTTATTACCAGCACCGAGTAAATGATCCCATAAACCACCTACAACCGCGGTCATTTGATCAAAGCCGCCCATGGTTGGATAATTGTTATAACTGCCTCGACGCTCAAAATCGGCTTGATGGCCAGGCGCCCCTTCCATTCCAACAAGCACTTTTGGCGCAGCTCTGTGCCACGTTTTAATTTTTTCTGGGGTAACATCTCCCCACTGCCCTAAGCCTTTGGCCGTTCTTGCTGGATGATTAATAAATACCAGTGGTTTATGTTCAAGTTCATCTAAATGTCTTACTGCAGCGCTCATATGCTCAACGGTATCACGCGCATTTTTTGCCTGTGCATCGAGTACTTCTCGGGTGCTGTATTTACGCTGAAATTCGTGTAGATCGTCATGCTCGCTGTCTTTTACCGGCATAATAACCGTTGAGTGTTCACCGGCTGGGGTATCAAGTTCAATGCCATAAAACTGAATCAGACCGTGATACGCTTCGCGGGAAGCGACAAGCTCTGGATACGCTTTATCGTAGTTAACATTTGAATGATTTGGTCCACCGTGATCGGTATTGACTATCCAACTTAAGCCATGAGTTTGACCGGTACGGGCATTTTTTTGATAAGAATAAATGGCATCGCCTGCTTTTATTGGCGCCGGCGGATTGACATTGTGATCCCAACCAACACTCCAATGGGTGTGAACATGGTGATCGCCTGCTAACCATTCTCGTTCTTGAATATTGGCCGAAGCATGGCTGGTAAGTAACAAGAGGCTTGATGCCAACAAACTTTTTTTAAAAAAGCGCATAAGGATTTCCTTAATAAACAAAAAAACCTTAGCTTGATGTAAACCAAGCTAAGGTTAATAGAAACATAAAAATTATAATGTGCCGCGAATACCTAAAGAAAAGGTGCGACCATAGTTGGTGAAGCCACCAAAATGATCATCGCCAACAAACCAATCTTCGGTAGCGCCAGTTAAGTTCATACCATTAAAATAGACGCTCATTTTGTCGTTAATTTTGTAAGATACATTCATATCTAAAGTACCAAATGAATCAGTATTAGTGGTGGCTTGATTAGCCATACCTACCGCATTAACAATTTCATCATTCCACGAGTAAGATAAACGTAGCGACCAGTCGTCTTGTTCAAAGAATGTCGTGATGTTAAATGAATTTTTTGCCACCCCTTCAAGTTGGTCGCGAATTTCATCTTCACCATCAATATACAAAGCTTCGCTATCAGTGAAAGTGTAGTTCATTTGCACACCCATACCGTTATATGGGTAAGGTAACTGAGTAAACATTTGTTGGTAAGAAAGCTCTAAGCCTTTAACCATGGCTTCACTACCATTAACTTTTTTCTCAATAAGGTAGCTTTCGCCGTTATAGTCACGATGTTCGTACTGGGTTTGAATAAAAGAAGTAATGTCTTTATAAAACGCGCCAGCCATTAACGCTGAGCTTTCATTGAAGTACCATTCCCATGCAACATCCACTTGGTTTGCTCGAAATGGGTCAAGCTCAGGGTTACCGGCTACGCCTTCTAACACTTGACCACTTGAGTTAAACGTCAGCTTTGGCGATAAATCCGCTAAGTCTGGACGCGTCATTACCTGCGCTGCTGAAAAACGCACTAGCATGTCGGTGTCTAAATCAACCACGGCGTTAAACGACGGTAATACATCACTGTAACTGTTGTCGTAAGATACTGCTTCAACAATATCGTTGCCCATATCGTCTTTAAACGTTTCATGACCAGAGCTGGTTTGTGCTGTATGAACATAACGCACACCAAGGTTACCGCGCATCGGTAAATTAAATAGGGTCGCGTCAAAATCGACCATCGCGTAAGCTGAGGTAATGGTTTCATCAACAGAGTATGAATTGAGCTTATCTTCATCTGTTAACTCTTGTGCAAGCGCAGCGTCTTCATCCCATAACGACCAAAACATATCTTCATCAGGCGTGATCCAAGTAATATCATCTTCACCTAAGAAGTCATCAACCGGAAATGGTTCGTAGAATTCATCGCCAAAATATACGCCTTCAATGCCGTCATAAATTTGGAAGTCTCTGCGGTCATAATCTCGGCTACGGTTACGTATTTTAGTCCCCATTTTAAGGGTATGGAATACATCAAAATCTAAACTACGCTTAGCGTCAAACTGCATCGCTTGTTCTTTATCAAGCGCGTCAATGGTGCGGTATTCTAAACGACGACCTGGGTTTTGACTCGGATCCATAGGATCATAACCGCCCGTAAATTCCCAGTCTGGAATATCGCCATTACCCGCTTCAGGAAAACTAACATCCATGCCGATATTTTTATCTGTTCTTAAACGCGTGCGACGAATCGGATCATCAGTAAAACTTTTCGCACGACCAACAAATGCTGCGAGTGACAAATCCCAAACATCACCGGTGTAATCGACGCCAAATTTGCTGGAAATATTTTTATCAATAAGCCCTGACGTTTCACGACCAATTTGCACAGAAGCTGCGTCAGTGCCGCCAGACATTCGCTTGTCATCGTCAAAAGTAAAATCTTCGGCGTCCCACTCCATGCTTAAGCCTTGTTCATCATAAGCAACACTTTGATGAGTCGCTAAAATTTCAGCGGTGACGTTTAAGTTGCTAGTTGGTTGCCATTGCAACGCGGTTGATAAACCAATGCGTTCACGATCTTCTTCTTCTAACGTTGGACGAAAGCCTGTTGGCGAAAGACCATCATGCGGCGAACCTTCATTGCCCGTGGTATATTTCACTTCATTAACACGGTCTTGGCGGGTACTGCGCTGCGAGTATGCCGCAGAAACTAAAACACCAAAGTCTTTTTCATCATTTACCCAGTTGTATAGGCCCGACATTCTTGGGTCTAATTCATTGGCTAAGGCAGCATAACTTTGTTCAAACGTGCCTTTGGCAACTGTTTCTCCAATATCTAAAGGCTTAAAGGTTTTTACGTTAACAACACCACCAATCGCGCCTTCATCAAGATCTGCCGTTGGGCTTTTAATCACTTCTAAGCCAGAAATAAGCTCAGCCGGCAAAGTGTCGTATCTAAACTGTCGACCCGTTTGACCTGAATTTCGCACATTTTCATTAACCGCCATGGTTTGACCATTAACCGTGGTTACCTGAAACTCACCACCTAAGCCACGAACTCGTACATATACACCTTCACCACGGTCACGCGTAATAGCAACACCCGGCACTTTTTCTAACGCTTCGGCAACGTTATTAGCTGGGAATTTACCAATATCAACCGCTTCAATGGAATCAACATAGTTGTTGGTATAACGACGATTATTAAGTGACTGATTCACACTGCGTGCATAAGACGTTTTTACCGTGATCACTTCCATCTGTTCTTCTTGTGAAGCAGTTTCAGCATCAGCGGCAAAAGTTTGGGTAGATAATAAAGTTAGCGGTGTCGCAATAATTAAGGCATTGCGTACGGCCACAGCTAAGGTTTGTAGTTTCATAATTTTTCCAATGAGTGTTGAGAGCGAGGACAAAATTAATCAACAAATATGACAAAACCGTGAAGGAAAAATGACAGGCCATGACTATTCACAAGCAAGTTACAAATCAATAATAGATATATAATTCAATTACATGAAGTGTATAAAATTAATTAAAGCATGAAAAAAAATATGACACAGACACATTTATAGTCAAGCAAAAGACACTTTAATCACAAAAGGGAGACAGGCAATAACAAAGCTACGGAAACTGTATATTATTGGATAATTTTCAAACAATTGAGCAGCGAAAGACACATAGAACCAACTGCCTATAAATCCTAGAAAAACATCCAAAAGTCCTAGAAGCAAAGCGCTTTAAAGCGAATGATGAACAGTAAAAGCTAGATATAAACTTAGCCCCTGCATTTGTTAAACAACTCGTTACATTGTCAACACAACCAATCAATTAATATCAAATTCGATATATTTACTACCACAACAACAACCTTTAAGTAATTAATTAACGGCGCTATGATTTAGCCAGTTTAAAAATTTAACATTTACTGGCAAAAGGTATTACTCATGAAAAAAACACTTTTAGCAATCGCATTAACTAGCACTATGTTATGTACACCACTTATGGCAGCAGACACAGCTCCGGTATCAGCATTTACTCAAGTGACTGCCGCAGCACAGCAAAACGATAACAAGCAACTCGCTCAGCTTGCTTATGAATATGCTTTTTCAATTGACGAAGCCTACAAGTACTTTTACGAAACCGTGGTAAAAGCAGACTACCCACTAAACCGTTTCCAAAATTTACGTGTATTAGCTGACGATAAATACACTGCACACCCAACCATTAATAACGATACATTGCATTTAATGGGCTGGATGGACCTAGCAGCAGAGCCGGTGATTATCACAGTTCCAGATCATGACGAAGGTCGCTACTGGTTGTTCCACACCATGAACATGCAGCACTTTACCGATTCAGCTTTTGGTTCACCAGATCGCGGTACCAAAGGCGGTATTTTCATGTATGCAGTAGAAGGTTGGGAAGGTGAAGTTCCCGCCAGTGTTGACGAAGTTATTTATGTAGAACACCCATTAGTTAAAATGATGGGCCGTATTATGGACATTGGTGGTGACGATTCAGCCACAGCGCAAAAACTAATGGACCAATGGTCTGTTCGTCCTTTATCGGCATTCTTAGGTCAAAAAGGTCCAAAAGCGGTTGAACGTAACTACCCAAATCCAGAAAACAGCAACTGGGTTGAGCGCACACAGTTTATTTTATCTGAAGGTACAATGGGTGATCACGATGCAAAAATTCTTAGCAAATTTGCTAAAGCAGGCATCGATCTTACGAAAAAACAAAGCTTCACCAAGCAGCAGTTAGCAATGATTGAAACGGCACGCAAAGACGGTTTTGAGCATATTAAAAATGCCGGCTTTGACGATTCACGTGATGTTTTAGGTACCCGTGAAGAAATGACTGCAGTACCAAGTTTTCAACATGCATACGGCACACTAATGGGGCAATGGGGTTTACCTGCAGCGCACACCATGTACGCGGGTGATTTTTTCTCAGCTGATAAAAAGCCTTTAGATGGTAGCACCAACGACTACACAGTAACCTTTACTGCGCCGCCGGTAGAAAGTTTCTGGTCTTACACCGCCTACAGCGGTAAAACCCGCTTAATGGAAAAAAATGCCTTGAATCGTCACTCTCGTGGTGACCGTACGCTAACCCCAAATGAAGATGGTAGCTACACCATTTATATGAGCTCTGATACAAAAGGCCAAGAAAACAACCCGAACTTCTTACCTATTCCAGATCATAGCTTTTACACTATATTGCGTATGTATACCCCGGGCGAAGAAGTTAGAACCGATAAGTGGAAAGCTACTGCCTTTACCCGTATTGCTAAGTAATAATACTCTGCTGTAGCAATCACTACTTTAAACGGCCATCAGTTAATACTGATGGCCGTTTTTTTATCTGCAAGCGGTCACTCTTGGTTAAATAAAACTGTTATAGTAATAAGTATTGAACTTGCCAAACCGTTAAAACACTCACAAATTGCCATGAATAGAATCGACTTAAACCTACTCTTAACCCTGCAAGTTTTATTAAAAGTTAAAAGTACTACCTTGGCGGCAGAAGAATTACACACAAGCCAATCTGCGGTTAGTCGCTCACTCGTCAGGTTACGTGACATGATGGGCGATAAATTACTGGTTCGCAAAGGACAAAGCCTCGCTTTAACAGTAAAAGGTGAACAGTTAGCGCAAGAACTTCCTCAGCTGTTATCACAGCTCAACAATCTCGTTGAAAATAAACCATTCGAGCCGACACAAAGCCAAGAGCGAATTACCATAGCGATGAATGCATCCATTGCAGAATGGGTGGTGCCCAGTTTTAGTCAATATTTGGCAGAACAAGCTCCCGGCATAGAACTGACCATTGAAGATTGGGACAGCTCAACGCCAAAAAACTTAGCACAAGGCGCTATCCGCATGGGCTTAAATTACTTTCCATTGGAGCTGCCTAAAAGTTTTATTCAACACAAACTAGGGCAAGACAACTTTGTATTGGTATGTCGAAAAGATCATCCGCTGAGCCAAGAAAAAATCATCACGGTGCAACACGTTCAACAATACGATTTAGCTGTGCATGTGATGAAAGACTGGAACGACGCAGCGCCAAAAGCTGAACAAGAGTTGTTAAAGCACAATATCGACATTAACGTAAAAATTCGCTGTAGCCACTTAAGTATTATTTTGCGTACCTTGCTTGAGTCTGACTTAATCTTTTTCAGCGCAAAACTGGCCGCACAGCAATTAGATGAGCGTTTTATTAGCATTCCATTTTCAACCGAAATAACCCAACCTAGCGGCGATATTGGTTTATTTTATGCCAATCACTATAGCAGTGACTCGATGACCATATGGCTAGAAAAATCACTTAAAAAAGTGATAAGAAATTACATGTAGTTTGCTCTTCCGATTATAAAAACAGTTAAAGCTTCATACTTAAGGCAATGTCAGTATTTTTTACAGGTAATGTGCACTTGATGATGGTCAAGCAAGACTTAAAGATATAACTCCATATAAAGTAAGGGAATATTTTTCACGGTATAAAATTTGCTTATATTACTGATTATAGTTGTAAATAATTAACGTCAACCAATCAAAGGAGCATAACGTGGGTATTTTAACCAAATTAAAAAGCGTCATTTTCTTTTTCATTGCCCTTCTGTGCTTTCAAACCAATGCAGGAAATTTTACCGTTGACGGCTGCTTTGAATGTGGTGATGAAGAAAACTACCAGTTAGGCTACGAAGTTTTATATAACTTTAACGGCGGTGGTTCCGGTTTAGGTGGTTTGTATTTTGGTGAAGATGACGACGGTCAATACCTATTTTTCAAAATGGCTGAAGAATATGTCGATACTACCTATGGTGCCAACTCAACCGATTACAGCCCAGAAAACCCCAATAACTTTAAAGAACATACTTTCAAAGATATTATTAAAAGTGACAACTTAGGGTTAAATCAATCACTAAGCTTTTTTGTTGATGGCATTGAAACCAAATTACAAATCGACCTACTTGCTTGTGTTGGTAGCTGTATCATTGAAGGTTCAGGTGATAACAAAACCTATTCCAACAGCAATACTTTTCAGTCTTCAGGTTTTGTTACCTCAGGTTTTGGCGATGCTGATGGCGTGGCAACTGGCAATACGTCTTTTATTGAGAATATAAAAACATCAATGGATTACAACGCTAGTATTGACGGTTTTAATACCGCTTCGTCTTTAGATTTGGGGACCGCCTACAACGGCAAATATTGGCAGTCGTACGTTGGTTATGAATTTATGTTTTCACCTAATACTTTTGACAGCTGGATAAGTCCAGATCATATTGTTTCCGAATTTTTAGCACTTGGTGAATCGCATGCTTCACCGCCAAGAGCAGATTTAGACGATACCACAGTTGGCGTTTGTACCGTAGGTTGTACCTCAGTACCTGAACCTTCAAGCTTTGCTTTATTGTTGATTGCCGCAGTCGCGTTAACTTCGACTAAGCGTAAAACTTCTTAACCCCCATATTTGCAATAGGTTATTGCATATGCATGCAGTAACCTATTGTTTACCCACCTTAAAAAATACCTGTTATGCTTAGCTCATACGCTAAACAAATATTGTGAATGTTACTTCTATGTTTATAAAACTATTTTCACTATGCTTTTTGCTTGCGATTAACTTTGCTACACAAGCAACACAGGCTAGCACGAATTATGAAAAAGCATTGGCCAGTTACCAAGAAGAAAATTACGCCGATGCCGTTATACATCTAAAAAATGTTTTTAAAGAAGAGCCCAACTATTTACCTGCGCATATTATGTATGCAGAAATGCTATTAGACTTTTACAATGGCGCTGCCGCAGAAATTGCCCTTAACAAAGCTAAAGACTTAGGCGGCGACTTAAATATCATTCACCCGTTATTAGCCGAATCACTGTTGTTGCAACAAAAATTTGATCAAGCATTGTTATTAACAATGCCCGGTCAACGTCCCAAATCAATCGAAGCTAAACTTGCTTACCTTAGAGGACAAGCTTATCTTGGCCTGAAAAAGTTTGTTCCCGCAGAAGAAAGTTTTGACTACGCCCTTAAGCTTTTCCCTAATGACAACTACTCTTTGCTAGGAAAAGCCCAGGTATTTATGGCGCATAAGCTCTATAAAAAAGCAGAGCCGTATGCTGAAAAGGCACTTCAAGGTTATCGGGTACCCAAAAATGCATGGATAGTTAGAGCTAAGCTTTATCAACAAAATAACGATAATCAACAAGCACTTAATACATTAAATGCAGCTTTAGCCCATGATGCTGACAATTTATCTGCCCGTTTTGCTAAAGCTGAAATTTTATTGGCGCAATCAGAATATGACCTAGCCGAGGCCGAACTAAACATAGTGATTGATAAAGCACCGCGCGAGCCACAAGTTAATTTTTTACGCGCAGTGTTATCAGCAAAAATTGGACAACCACTACAGGCGCAAGCATCAAGCAATACGGTGATTGATATATTACAAAGCTTGCCTGAGCAAATGATGCGTGACAGCCCGCGTTATTTATATATTGGTGCTTATTTAAAATTCCAACAAGGTAACTATGAAGAAGCAAGAAGCTATCTTACGCAATATCTAGCAATCGCGCCAAATTTCCGCGCGTCATTAATGTTAGCCAGCATTGAGCTTAGCCTAAAAGAATACCCTCAGGCACACTATCTGCTAAAACGCATTAATCGTGAATATCCCGACAATATTGATGTCCTGATTTTGTTAGGTCGCGCAAGTATGTTGGTTGGCAATCACGTCGAAGCTCAACGACATTTATTATCAGCTTTAAAACTTAACCCTAATTCTGCTGAAGCGCTAGTGCAATACGCGCAATCGTATATCAATCAGTTCAAGTATCATCAAGCCTTAGATGTATTGGCAAAAGTTGAACAGGCATATCCGACACATCCTAATTTATTGTTAATGAAAAATAAGTGTTATTTAGCATTAAGTAAATATGAGCAAGCACTCACAACAACCGAGCAACTGATTGAGGCCAATGGTGATAATATTGCTTTTCTTCTACTACATAGCGAGAATCTAATTACCGTTGAAAAGTTCAATCAAGCCAAACAGGTACTCAAAAAAATATTAACCAAGCAGCCCAGTGCGCTTGGGCCTAAAATTTTACTCACCAACATTTTACTTTCAGAAACAAGCTCAGAATTAGCATTAAATGAACTGCAAAAACTAAATGATGAATATAAAAATTCAAAAGACGTCATGGTCGCCATTGCTAATGTTTATCAGCAATCTCAAGATTATGATGCCGTCGTTTTTTGGCTAGAAAAAGCACATGCAATAGCAAGTAAAGATCCTGATATCTTGTTTGAGTTAGATAAGGCCTACCGTAAACTCGGCCAGATGGATAAAATGCAAACCAAGCTCGAATCCAGTATCGCAGGCAGCCCTATAGCCGAAGAGCATCAGCTACTTGCTGGTATTTATTTAGCGAATCGTAATTATAATGCGGCTATTGAACAGTATAACCGTTATATAGAGCTTTCAGCAGACCGAGGTAGGGCCTTTGTTTTACTTGCCAACGCGCAATCCATGGCAAGTCAATACAACATCGCAATCTCTAGTTTACGCAAGGCATTAGCTTGGAATGATGACCTGATTAATGCCAATATCGCCTTAGTAAAGCTCCTGCTTAAAACCAAGCAAATAAAAGCAGCTCAAATACAAATAGACATAATAAAAACGAAAAGTGCCGGACTTGCGGTGAGCGATTTGCTGCAAGGAGACTTACATTATAACCAAGGTAACTATTCACTAGCGGTAACAAGTTACGTAAAAGCTCATCAACTTTCACCGTCAGATCAAAGCACACTGAGTTTATATCGCAGCTATAAAAAATTAAATCAATTGCCACTAGCTGAACAAGCTCTTGAAGCTAGGCTACACAGTAACAAGCACAAAGATCTCAAAGTAGTTTTAGCATTAGCTGATATTTACAATCAACAACAAGCCTATGTAAAAGCGATTAAGCTTTATAAAGACCAGTTAGCCACATTTCCAGATTCAGCGGTTTTACTGAATAACCTTGCCAATACTTTATTAGACAACAACAGCTACGATGAAGCCTTAATTTACGCAAACAAAGCTTATCAACTGCTACCAAATAACCTACAAGTACTCGATACATTAGCTTGGACAAACCTAAAACTCGAGCAACCAGAAGAAGCATTAGCATTATTAAGAAAAGCACAAGCGATTGAGTTCAATAACAACATGATCAAGTATCATCTTGCCCTGGCATTAAAAATGCTCGGTCGGGACAAGGCAGCACAAAATACACTCATTGAAGCAATTGAAAGCGTTGATTTCTTTGAGCACAGAGAAGAAGCCAAACAGTTATTAAATGAATGGATGCGACAAGCTTAATGCAATGTGGCAGACATACTTCATTACAATTACATATTCGTAATTAGATAAAAAAATGCCCTTATACCTTGAGAAAACGCTATTTATTACCTAGGGTAAATAGCAACTTGCCACTAAACAAACAACTACAGGCAAGGTATAAGGGAGACAACATGAATAAACTATTTCAAATAGCACCTGTTGCTATTGCTATTAGTACTGCTTTCACAGGCGTATCTGCCAATGCTCAAATCGCCGATACCGCTAAAGACACTGAAATTGAACGCATTATTACTGTCGGCACTCGATTGCCAAACCGAACCATGGCAGACAGCCCAGCCCCCGTTGATATTATTTCAGCAGAAGCGATACAAAGCTCAGGGGCAACTAGCACCCCTGATATGCTACGAAAATTAGCCCCTTCATTTAACATGAACAATACCACTACCTCTGACGGCCAAGATTTAATGCGCCCAGCAACACTGCGAAGTTTAGGGCCTGATCAAGTATTAGTACTGATTAACGGTAAACGCCGCCATCAACAAGCGGTAGTTGCGGTGCAAGAAAACGTTGGCCGTGGTAGCGCAGGTACAGATTTAAGCTCTATTCCGATGACGGCAATTTCACACATTGAAATTTTACGTGATGGCGCAGCCGCGCAATACGGCTCTGACGCTATTGCCGGTGTTATTAATATTGTTTTAAAAGACAGTGAAGGCGGCAACGCGTGGGCACAATATGGCGAAACCTTAGAAGGTGACGGCGAAAAATTTCAAGTGGGTGCCAACTACGGTTTTCAAATAGGTGACGATGCCACCTTAAACTTAACCTTTGAATATGCAGATAATGGCCAAATGAACCGCGCCGCTGAAACTACTTGGTTTGGCGCCATTGACGAGCCAAAACAATTATTATTAGTCGGTGAAGCCGAAACCGAAATGACCAGTGTTTGGGCGAATTTTTCTTATGATATTGGTGATGACAGTGAACTTTATGCTTTTGGTGGTATTACTCAAAAAGAAGGTGAGTCTTTAGGTTTTTTCCGTGGCCCTGGTGACGATCGTATTTGGAGCCAGCTTCATCCTGAAGGTGTCACCCCCGCCTTAGGCTCAAAAAGTGAAGATACCTCATTAGCCGTTGGTTACCGCACAGAAATCAATGATTGGGAAATCGATGCCAGCGTAGTCACCGGTGAAAACCGCTTTGAATTTAGCAATTTAGACTCAGTTAATGCCAGTTATGGCCCTGATAGCCCAACCAGTGCTTATGATGGCGCGTTAGTTTTCTCTCAAACCACTTTTAATGTTGACGCGGTCACCTATGTTGATTTCGGTTTTTATGTTGAAACCTCAATCGCCATTGGCATGGAATATCGCATTGACGGCTATAAACAAGAAGCCGGTGATGATGTTTCATGGGCGCGTGGTGATACTTTATGTGGTGAAAGCTCAAACCCAACGGGCGACCCTTCAGTTGTTGACTGTTTACCAGCTGAGCGAACTACACCGGGTATGCAAGGTTTTCAGGGTTATAGCCCTGCCATGGAAATTGATACCGACCGCAACAGTTTTGCCCTTTACTTAGACTCAGAATCAAGTGTCACTGAAGATTGGATTGTTGCCGCAGCTGTACGTTATGAAGATTATGACGATTTTGGCAGCACCACCATTGGTAAGCTTTCAACCCATTATACTTTTAACGACAATTTTGCCATGCGAGCTACCGCATCAACAGGTTACCGCGCGCCGGGTATGCAACAGGCAAACTTCACCCAACGCTCAATTTCTTTAGATAATGGTGAACTGGCAGATTTAGTGACTTTACGCCCGCATGAAGACTTAGCCCAAGAGCTAGGTTTTAAAGAGCTAGAA
Source organism: Thalassotalea sp. PLHSN55 (assembly GCF_052030545.1). Lineage (NCBI taxonomy): Bacteria > Pseudomonadati > Pseudomonadota > Gammaproteobacteria > Alteromonadales > Colwelliaceae > Thalassotalea > Thalassotalea sp. PLHSN55. The sequence continues at coordinate 300,349 of NZ_JBPDIH010000006.1, forward strand.
GAAGAAACCTCAACTAACTTTTCTGTCGGTTTTGTATTAACTTTAGATAACTTTAATTCCACCTTAGATATTTACCAAATCGATATAGATGATCGCATTGTTTATTCAGGCAATATTCAAGAAGGTATTAACGATGACATCGATGCGTTTTTTGCTAAATATTCTGGCCCAGGAGAAGAGCTTGATGGTGTAAAAAATGTCTCGTTATTTACCAACGCCATTGACACAGAAACCTTTGGTATCGATTGGGTTAACCAATATACACAAGCGCTTTCTAACAGCGCCAAAATCACTTACGAGTTAACTTACCACCATAACGATACCGAAGTAAGCGGTTTAAACACCTCATCAAGCATAGTGCCTGATAGCGTAGTATTTGATCACCCACAAACTTTGTTGGTTGAAAAAGCCCAGCCACAAGACCGAGCTAGTGCCTCAGTGATGTACGACCGAGATGCTTGGTTGATGACCGCCCGAGCCACTTATTACGGTGAGGTTTCTAGTGCATCATACGGGACTGATGAAAATACTTGGGGCGCAAAAACCTTGTTTGATGTCACTGCGCAATGGGCAATTACTGATGAAGTCACCCTTAGCGGTGGGGTATTAAACTTAACGGATGAGTACCCTGATGAATGGGGCGAAAATGGTTCTTTCTTTCCAGCTCTAGGTTTTACTTACGGCTGGACCAGCTTCCCATTCTCCCTTTCGGGACGAGAATACTACGCCCGTATTTCATATAACTTTTAATCGTTAATGGTTAATGGTTAATGGTTAATGGTTAATGGTTAATGGTTAATATGAGCTAAGGCACTATTATTTAATAGTGCCTTATTTTTGCCCACTACGTTCTGTACGCACACATAACTTTAAGCTGTTAGACTTTAAGGGCTTATGCTTTAAGAACTTAGGTTTTAAGACCTTATGCGTTAAGGTTTTCCTCAAAAAAAGCAAGCGTTCGCTGCCACGCTAACTCCGCATTTTCTTTATCAAACCGTCCTGTCGAGTCATTGTGAAAACCATGTTTAGCATTTTTATACATATGCATTTTATAATTCACACCATTGGCTTTTAAATCTTGCTCGTACTCTGGCCACGACTTATTAACACGCTCGTCTAACTCACCTAATTGCACCATTAATGATGAGGTAATATTTTTACGTAATTCTTTCTTCGCCGGCGTACCATAAAAAGGCACACCCGCTGTTAATAAACCACTTTCTACCGCCGCTAAATAATTAACAATGTAACCACCAAAACAAAAGCCTACACCGCCCAGCTTGCCGTTACTTAATGGATGCGTTTTCAGGTATTTAGCTGCGGCGACAAAATCGTTTTGCACTTTACTTTTATCGAGCTTTTTCTGCATCGCACGGCCGTCGTCGTCATTGCCAGGGTAGCCACCAACAGGAAATAGTGCATCAGGTGCAAAGGCAACAAAACCTGCTTTCGCTAATCTGCGCGCAACATCTTTAACATAAGGATTTAAACCGCGATTTTCATGCACTACCAGTACCACTGGGTATTTGGCGCGTTTATCGGTCGGCTTCACTAAATAACCTCGGCCTTTGCCATAACCTTCTGGCGAGTCAAACTCTTCATAACTGGCTTGAATATCGTCATCGTTAAACGATACCTGCTCAGCTAATGCATAGTTGGGTAATAAAACTGAGGTCAGTACCGACATCGAATAACCGACTGCCACTAAAGTGCCGAGCTTTTTCATAAACGTTCGTCTGTCCATGCCGCCGTGTGCGTAATCGTCATACCAATCAAACGCTTCTTGTGGAATGTGATCAACATTTTTCGCCATCTTGTTATTTTCCATTGTGCCCCCTAGCTATCTATTAATTAACTTCACATTTTTTATTTGTACATAAATTATTGGTGCTGCTTGATGCTTGTCTGTGTACTTTCACTTTTAAAAAGCGCGAGTAAACGATAATTCAAATTCAGGTGCTAATCGTCGCTGCGCTATTTCATAACTGTCGATATCTTCGCTGCGGTCATTTAGGTAGAAATAGCGTGTACGAGTAAATCGCGCTACATTGACATCTTTAACTGATAACCTAACTTTAGCATCCAAAAACTGTGTCGTTTCAATAAAGAAGCGAGATATTCTATCGTTACCTTCGGTTACTTCTATTTCATCAACATAATACTTAGTTTTATCAAAGTGCTGTCTTAATTGAAACCCCCATGAAAATTGATATTGAGTAAGATCTTGACGAAAATCGACCTTTAAATAGTGCGGAATATAATTAGTAATGATGCGATTATCTTCGATGATTTCATCATAAAATTCTGAATCTTTATAGGTATGCGAGATTTCTAACAAGCCATTTTCTAACACAGGGTCAACCGGCAAATTTAACTTGGTTTCAACAGACCAAAAATCTGCATCGCCGGCATTGCCTAGGCCTTCATTACCTGACGGTAAAAATATTTTTTCATGAATGTCTTTGCGTTGTTCAAAAGCAGCTTCAACTTTTAAACTACCACGCTCGCTAAAACGCCAGTCATAAATAGACGAAAAAATGGTCGCGTGCTCTGGAGATAAGTTTACGTTTCCTGAAATGGTTCGCTCATCAGATGCTTCAGAGCTGGCGGCAAAGTCATTAAAATCTAATTGTTCTACTGTGCGCTCAGCAACAAAGGTAATTGTCGAATGATCATTAATCGTATAGTTGGCTGATAAACGCGGCTTAATAAAATCAAAGCGTTGTGACTGACTGCTTGAACCAATAACGGTAATTTCCGACATTTCTGATGTTAAACCGCCTTCAAAGGTTAACTCGTCAGTTAGGTTATAAACAAAATTAACAAATAACTCACCGCGTATCTCTTCCACGCTATCAGCACCTTCTAGTACTTGTGGAATGTCGTTTTCAATCAAACCTTGTTTGGTTGTTAACTTATTGTTCGCTATTTCTATGCCAAATTCTGGCTTAAAGTCACCGCCACTGACCTTGCCAAAAGTCGTTCGAGCAATCGTTTCTGTTTTACGAGTCTCTATCCAATATTCGCTGGTTTCATTGCTTTGCAGATGCTTTTCTTCAAAAAAATAATATTCGTCAGATTGATGATCGTGTACAGAACCTAAACCAATAAGCCGTAACTTCCAATTATCAAATGTTTTGGCCCAATCGATACCAATTTCAGCCTTATTGTTTTTCTCTTGTTCATTAACTATCCAAAACTCATCTGGCAGAGCCTGGTGGCCAGCATTGGCACTAAAAATATGTTGTGAAATATCATCTTCTTTTTCATCTACGCGTAACGCGGGATAAATGGTTAACTCCCCACCAGCAAGTTCACGTGATAGCTCCGCATTAATGTCCGCTTTTTTATTCAGCGACTCTTTTTGCTCGTTAGCGCTTGAAATTAACGCACCGTCACCGTTGAAATCTTCCACATACGCTGTTCGGTAATTAGGTCTTGCTTCTAATTCAAGATCTAATAACGCATTCCAACGACCTAATTTGGTGGCTAACGTGCCTTCGATTTCGGGTTTTATCTCACCATTGTCGACGCGCCTGATTTTCACGCCCCATAAACCACTTGTTTGAATTTCTTTTTTGATAACATTGGCAATAATGGATTGCCCAGCGGCTTCTGATGCCCCTACGCCGCCACGTATAATTTCGATGTAAGCGACTTGAGCAGCAGGAATGCGTTGTAGCGCGCCACGTAAACCACCCGATTTTGACGTTGGGCGAGCACCATCAATTAACACATTACCAGCATTGCCGCCAAAACCACGTGCATTGGCTCCTGAGTCAAATGAAAAGCCCGGTAAACGCTGTACCATATCTAATGCGTTTTGAGGTGTGTATTGATTAAAAAAACTTGCAGGAAAGGTTGAGTTACTATGCAATGCATCAGTATCGTTATTAACCGTTGTTTGCGCCATAGTGACAGCACTATTGACAAGCAGCCCACTTAGCAACAGTTTGTTTAACCACTTTAATTTCATCAAATCTGACTCACCCTACACGACAAAAATTATGTTAACGATATAAAATCTACCTTAGTTTTATGTTGTTATTAGCACATCAATCACTAAAGGTAGATTTAGCATTACACTAATGTAACTGATTTACTGTGCCGAAATAGGCACTTTTAGTAAAACCGTTAGCCAAATAATTTACATAAGTTTTACATAAGCCAAGGGCTTGCTTCTGTTAGGCTACAACCAGCATTAACTAACGCGTATACTTGTAAAAGTATGCTTACCAGAACAAATTTTATTATGGCAATTAAACCTAAAATACTGATCGTTGAAGATGAAATATCGATTGCTCGAGGCTTAACCGACTTGTTTATTTTTCATGGCTTTGACGTGGTTTGCGAACAAGATGGTCAGCAAGGTTTAACTACTGCGCTTAGCAATAAGTTTGACTGCATTTTGCTTGACGTGATGCTGCCTTCGATGGACGGCTTTAGTGTATGCAATGCCATTCGAACCGCATCAAGAGAGCAGCCCATTGTGATGCTCACCGCAAAAAGCTCTGAAGAAGATATCATTAATGGCTTAACGCTCGGGGCTGATGACTATATTGCCAAGCCCTTTTCAGTTCAAGAGCTTGTCTTGCGTGTGAAAACCATTTTACGACGAACTGGTTGGCATCAAGACAAAGACCGTCTTAATTTGGGTGACGATATTACCATCGACTCTGAAAATTTAACCGGAACAGTTCGAGGTGAGGAAAATATATTTACCCGGCGTGAAATCGATATTCTAACCTATTTGCACCAGCACAAACGCCCAGTGCCTCGCACTGAGTTACTCACTAATGTTTGGGGCTATGCTAAGCCTAGCCTAATTGATACTCGAACCGTTGATATACATATTGCTAAACTAAGAAAAAAAATTGAAGTCAATTGCAAAAACCCACAGCTACTGGTGACCTTTCGCGGTGAAGGTTACAAGTTAATTGTTTAAGCAGACATATATGGCATTTTTTAATAATAACTTTATCAGTAGCCAGCAGCGCATTAATCGTTTGCGAATGATGTTGGCCACGTTTTTTATTTGTTTATTGATCCCGCTAAGTCTGATCATTTATTACGTATTTCAACAAATAGAAAATGATATGGATTTTCAATACCAATGGAAATCGGTCAATGCGCTTAAACAAATCAACAAAAAATTAAACAATCGCGTAAAAATAGAACGTAAACGTCCTGTTGAGCACTATAGTTTTTATCAAATGGTATCGAACCCTTTAACGGGTGAATTAACGCAAGAACTGTCGCCGCTAGCTAACCCGGAAAATTACCCTGAAAATATAGGCCTTATTGGCTACTTTGAAATTAATGCCGATAAAACTTTATCAACACCTTTATTACCCGCTCAAACCAAAACACAAATTAAATCAGCGCACACAAAGTTGCACTGGCAAGAAATAGAACGTCGCTTAGCGGTAAAAGAAACAATTAAGCAAATATTGCTAAAAAACGATTTTGTTATCAACGACGATAAACGCTTAACTAAAAATAGCCCTCAAATTAGCCAAGCAACGGCCAACCTTAAAACTGAATTGTTTCAGGTTAAAATTACCGATAATAACGAGCTAATAATTTTTAGAAACTACTGGCAAAGTCAACACCACAAAATTCAGGGTTTCATCGTCGAGCAAGACGCTTATTTGCAAAAACTATTAAGTGAACACCTTGAACAAGGGCACTTCGACAGCGATGTGCAAATGCGCCTTAAGGTCATTCACCTCGACAAGAGTATTCATCAATATTTTCATTATTCAATTAGTAATGAACAAACACAGGTGGTATTAAGTAACGAACCCATTACCTCGCTGGAAAAAAAATATATCTTTCACGGCTACCTGATCGCACCTTTTCAGCAAATACAATTAATGTTCACCACCAATAATTATCATTTGGGCTCAGCATCAGAGTTTATTATTTTCTTTTTTATCATTTTAATCACTGTATTAGTTACCGGATTTTTAGGCATTTATTGGGTCGGCATTAAACAAATAGAATTAACCGAACAACGGATGAATTTTGTTTCATCAGTAAGCCACGAGCTTAAAACGCCGCTCACTTCTATTTTAATGTATGCCGAAATGTTAAAAGCTGAAATGGTAAAAGAAGCAGATAAACAAAAGGAATATCATGAGTTTATTTATAATGAAAGTGAGCGACTATCTCGATTGATAAATAACATTTTAAAACTCTCAAATTTAAATCGGCAGCAAGAAGTGATTGATCTTGAATACGTTAATATTCTGTCGTTAATTGATACTATTCAATCAAAGGTTTCATCACTGATTGAAAAAAATGACTTTAAGGTTAATTTTGTTATTGGCGACAACGTTAATGAAAACGCTGAAATGCTTGTTGATTTAGACGCATTTTCACAAATTGTGATCAACCTAGTCGACAATTCGATTAAGTTCTTTAACGCTGCAAAAATTAACGACCAACAGCGCCGCCAAATCAACATCACTTTTGACCTAAATAACCAGTCAAATAAAAGCTTAATATTTAGCGTTGCTGATTTAGGACCAGGTATTTCATCAGCCAAGCTCGATCGCGTATTTGAACTGTTTTATCGTGAAGGCAATGAACTCACTCGCACTACACCCGGCACCGGTATTGGTTTAGCCTTGGTAAGCGAATTAGTCACCGCCCAAGGTGGAAAAATTGAAGTAAAACCCAAAACACCAGGGGTTGAATTTGCAATAACATTTGCTGCGCGAAAAATTAAAATGAGTGAACACTAGTTGTAAAACAACAATTTTACCCATAAAAAAAGCCGCTTAGCAGCGGCTTTTATATATGTTTTTCAACATTTAAATCTTTATCATTTAGAACGGGATATCGTCATCAAAGTCGATGGTTGGTTCTTGCGGGTTTACTTTAGGTGCTTGTTGAGGCGCCTGTTGTTGAAAACCACCCTGTGGTTGAGCAGGTTTGTAAGCTTGCTGAGGCGCTTGCTGCTGGTACCCACCTTGCTGCGCTTGAGCTGGCTGCTGATACGCAGGTTGCTGTGGCGCTGCTTGTTGTTGGAAACCACCTTGTGGTTGAGCAGGTTTATTGTAAGCCTGTTGAGCCGGAGCTGGCTGCTGGAAACCACCTTGCTGTTGACCAGCACCGGCACCACGAGAATCAAGCATTTGCATGTCGTTAACAACAATTTCAGTTGTGTACTGATCAGCACCTTGCTGGTTTTGCCATTTACGTGTTTGTAAACGACCTTCAAGATAAACCTTAGAACCTTTCTTTAAGTATTCGCCAGCAATTTCAGCTAAACGTTGATACATAACAATACGGTGCCATTCAGTTTTTTCTTTTTGCTCACCGGTTTGCTTGTCTTTCCAAGTTTCTGACGTTGCTACGGTAAAATTGGCAACAGCACCACCATTTGGCATAAAACGTACTTCTGGATCTTGTCCTAAGTTACCGACAATTATTACTTTATTAATACCACGACTGGCCATGTATGCTGTTCCTATTTATTCAAAGATGTTCGTTCGAAAAGACGATTTTTTACTATCCGGATATTCTACTATAGCTTTAAAATTTCTGACACTAGAAAGTGATACCGAATGCTAACAATCGTAATCAGCCGTGAGATCATCGAGTAAAAACAATAGATAAGCCAAATAAAAAAATATTTCGTGAGGTATTAAAAATAATTTATTGGCAATATCGAAAGTAATGAATAACCTACTTGGCTAGCAACTGCACAATTTCTTGCTCATATGTCGTTTTTTTCTTGTCAGTAAAACCAACATGGGCGCTAACAATTTCACCTTTACGGTTAAATACAAAGCTACTGGGCATGCCTTTTAATTTAAAGTAACGGGCTATTTTACCTTTAGGATCGTAAATAATGTCGAACTTGGCGGGGTTTTCCGTTAAAAATTTGGCAGCTAAATCAGCTTGCGCATCTAAATTAACACTTAATATTTTAAGCCCGTCTTTGCCATAGCGCTGCTGCATTTTATTCATCCAAGGAAATGAGCGCCGACAAGGCACGCACCAAGACGCCCAAAAATCTAAATAAATCACTTTTCCTTGATGCTTGGCTAATACGTTTGCAAAGCTAGGTGGCAACTCAGTTTGAGCCAACAGCTTAAAAGGCGAGATGGCAATCAAACAGATAAACGATAATTGAAGCAGCAGCTTTTTCATGAAAATCCTTGTTGTGACACGTTTATACTTTTTATCTCTCTATTGAGCTTGAAATTGATGCGCAAGTAAAGTCTCTTTTACTGAATCTGCAATGGTTTGGCTTGTTTGTTGTTGATAACAATAATGTACCATCACTGCCGTACCTGAAGCGCACTTTGCTCCGTTTTGCCAAAGCTCTTGGTAAACATCAAATGATGCACCGCCAATTCGGCTGATGTAAGTACGTACTTCTAGCGCCTGACCATAAAACATTTGGGCATGATATGAGACATCAATTTTAGCTAAAATAAGCTGCCAATTATTAGTATCAAGCTCAGGCATAAATAAACGAAATACCGGATCGCGCGCGCCCTCAAACCAAATAGGCACCATGGTATTGTTAATATGACCAAGGGCATCGGTATCGCTAAATCTTGGTGTGATAATTTCTGTGAACATATTTCTCTCGAACTTTATTGTTATGGTTTGGATAAGGTAAATTGGCCAAGCTGGCTTGCTAACGTTGCCGCGAGGTTATTTAAGTTTTCACCAGATTCTGCGGCATCTTTAGCAGCAATCATTAATTGCTCTGAGCCTTTAGCAATATTATCGGTTTTATCGTCAATATCTACTACCATTTGGCTTTGCTGTTCTACTGCCGCAGATATTTCCACCGTGGCATCAACAATTTGGCTAACATTGGAGCTGACTGATTGAAAGGTATTGGCTACTTGCGTAGTGCGCTCTACCCCAGCTTGCGCTTTTTCTACGCCAGTATTCATGGCGCTCACTGATTTGTCTGCGCCTAATTGCAGCTGTTCAATAATACGTTGAATTTCAGTGGTGGAGTCTTGTGTGCGACTTGCTAAGGTTCTTACTTCATCGGCGACAACGGCAAAACCGCGCCCCTGCTCTCCTGCACGAGCAGCTTCAATCGCCGCATTTAACGCTAGTAAGTTGGTTTGGTCGGCAATTTCACGAATAACATTAACAAACTGTCCAATTTCAGTGCTTAAACCAGCAAGTTCATTAATCACTTTTGCTGAGTCATTCACTTCAACAGAAATATCAACAATCGCAGCAGCTGTTTCACCGACAACGCCTTCACCTAAGTTAACTTGTTCACTGGCTTGTTCGGTAATTACTTGCGCTGATTGTGTACTTTGGTTGATCACCGCAACTGATGCTGAAACCTGACTGATTGCTTGGCTAACACCCAAAGTATTTTCTTGTTGTACCGTTAAGCTTTTTTCCATGTTATTGGTCAGTTGATGAATTTCACCTGCGGCTGTTTTTAAGTGCTCAACATCATCATTAAATAATAACAATAGCTGCTTAATTTTATTTTGCATCAGGGCAAAACTGCGGGCAATATCCCCTAATTCATCTTTTGCCGTTAGCGTAAGCTCATCAGTAAAGTCACCATTACCTAGCGCCTTGGCTGCCTGTTTAATGCTGTCAACATTTGCCCGTAATGAGTGATAAATTCCCACTAATAAATACAAGGTTAGCAAGGTGATAAATATTAAGCCAAGGCTGATCAGCCATAAAAATTCAATGCTTTGATTTTGCTTGTTGGTTAGGTTTTCAAACAAAAGTTGTTGGCTTTGCTGTAATAATTGGTCGGCAAGCTGCGCCACTTCTGTTGCCTGAGAACGTGCTTGTTGCGCCGTTAACGCAATATCGTCGGGTTCAATTAACTGTTTTTTTAATAACGCTTGGTAATCATCAAGCGCTTCGCTAAACGCTTGTTGTTTAGTCAGATAAACATTTAATGGCAAAGCTGCAACGCGTTTTAATTGCTGATTATTTTTATGTAATTGTAATTGCAACTGATCAAGGCGCTGATCGAGTGCGACAATCAAGGTATACGACTGCGCGCTAAAGCCTTGCTCGGCTAAAATATATTTGGTCAGTGCTGAAATACGTGCGATATACTCAATCAGTATCGGCATTCTATCAATGCGTGCTTGGGCTAAATAAAAAGAAAGTGGCTCACTGTCTCGGCTTAAACCACTTAAAGCGGCAATGTTTTCGCGTGCGGTTAAGGTATCTTCATATACGGTGGCAAATGCAGGAAAAGCGCTCAGGCCACTAGCCGTTTCTACCTGTTGCCAATGCATGGTTAAGTCATCAATAAATCCGGTAACTTGGCTAAGTTCTTTGGATTGGTCAAGCTGTTGTTGAAACTGCTCAATAGCCGATGTTATATCACCGGCATCGCTGACTTGCGCGGCGCTAATATTTTTTTCAATGTTGCCAAGCTGCTTAATAAACGCTAAGCCCGTTAGCTGCCCTTGGTATTGCTCGGTTAATTTTTGCTGTGCTTGTACTATCCATAAAAATGAGGCCAGTAAAGGTAAATAAAACATTAACGCTAAAAGTAAAAATTTCGCTTTAAAGTTTAATCGGTTAGATAAACGAATAGCAGGCGCGAGCAACGTGGTCATAACATTCCTTTGGTCATTATTTTTGAATAAGCATAACAGTTGACCTGCAAAGTACGGGGATTATTTCATTGAATAAACGTACAGTTATAAAATACCCGCTGAAAATAAAAAAGCCGCTTAATATAGAAGATATTAAGCGGCTTAACGGTTCATGAATGACCAAGAATGAAGGTTAAAGCTTGGCAGCTAACTCCGCAGCTTGTCTGATAGCACGTTTTGCATCTAACTCGGCGGCAACATTAGCGCCACCAATTAAATGGGTACTTACGCCTTTATCGAGTAGTTGCTGATACAAACTGCGCTCTGATTCTTGGCCTGCGCAAATAATCACGTTATCAACATCTAATACTTGTTCTTTACCATCCACTTCGATGGTTAAGCCATTATCGTCGATGCTTTTGTAAGTAACACCTGGGATCATGCTCACGCCATTTTTTTGCAGCGTCGCGCGGTGGATCCAACCGGTAGTTTTTCCTAAGCCAGCGCCCACTTTGGTAGTTTTACGTTGCAATAAATAAATTTCACGCTCCGTTTTTTCATGCTCGGCTTTTTCAAGCAATGCCCCCGCATGAGTGAAATTTTTATCAACGCCCCAATTGGCTAACCACTTATCTGGCTCTGTGGTTAATGATTTTTCTTCTGCTAAATAACAGGCAACATCAAAGCCAATACCACCTGCGCCAATAATGGCGACTTTTTTACCAACAGGCTCTTTGTCGCGCAATACTTGTATATAGCTTTTCACTTTCGGATGGTCAAAACCATTAAGGGGTAATTTACGTGGAATAATGCCTGTGGCTAATACCACTTCATCAAAACCTTCACTTGCCAGTTGTTCAACGGTTTTTTCACTGTTTAAGTTTACTGAAACATTTAATAGTTCCAGTTTTTTACCAAAGTATCTTAAGGTTTCATAAAACTCTTCTTTACCCGGAACTTGTTTAGCAATATTAAATTGACCGCCAATTTCACTAGCGCGGTCGAACAATTCCACTTTATGACCACGCTCAGAGGCATATACACTAAAGGCTAAACCGGCAGGGCCTGCGCCAACAACGGCGATGCGTTTCGACTTGTCAATTTCGCCAAAGGTTAATTCGGTTTCGTAACACGCCTGTGGATTTACTAAACATGAAGCGCGTTGCTGTTTAAAAACGTGATCAAGACAGGCTTGATTACAGCCAATACAGGTATTGATTTCATCAGCGCGGTTTTCTCGTGCTTTATTAACAAAAGCCGCGTCGGCTAAAAATGGTCTTGCCATCGACACCATATCGGCATGTCCGTCAGCTAATACTTTTTCAGCAGTATCTGGGGCATTAATACGGTTAGTGGTGACCAACGGAATAGAGACTTCTTTTTTCATGCGCTCGGTGATCCAAGTAAACGCAGCTCTTGGTACCGAAGTCGCAATGGTAGGTACACGCGCTTCATGCCAGCCAATACCGGTATTAATAATGGTTGCGCCAGCGGCTTCTATGCCTTTGGCCATCGTCACTACTTCTTCCCAAGTATTGCCGCCTTCAACTAAATCGAGCATAGATAAACGGAAAATAATAATGAATTTTTCACCCACTGAAGCTCTTACCGCTTTGACGGTTTCAGTAGCAAAACGCATTCTGTTTTCAATGCTACCGCCCCACTCATCGGTACGTTTATTCACGCGTTTACAGCTAAATTGGTTGATCAAATAGCCTTCTGAGCCCATTACTTCAATGCCATCGTAACCTGCTTTTTGCGCAAGCTTGGCAGATTTTGCAAAATCTTTAATGGTGCCTTTAATTTGGCGAACCGACATTTGTTTTGGCGTAAAGGGGTTTATTGGCGATTTAACTTTACTGGCTGATAAGCTAAACGGGTGATATGAATAACGGCCTGCGTGCAATAGCTGGACACAAATTTTGGTATCATATTTATGCACGGCATCGGTAATTTGACGATGTTTATTTACATGCCAAAATTTACTTAACTCACAACCCATCGGCGCTAAACGGCCGCGAGCGTTAGGGCTAATACCACCAGTAACAATTAACGCGACACCACCTTTAGCTCGCTCTTCATAAAAAGCCGCCAGTTTTTCAAAACCATTTTTCTCTTCTTCAAGGCCAGTATGCATCGAGCCCATTAACGTTCGGTTAGCTAAGGTCGTAAAACCAAGGTCTAGCGGCGCTAATAAATTTGGATAGTGAGTAGATTGTGTCATAAGTTACCAACAATTTAGTTACAAAGGTCAAACCAGTTATCTTATAAAGTAATCGCTCTTTAGCAAAAAAACAAGTTAATTTTGACACCTGTCAGATTAAATTTATTTTCGCCTTATAACTACAGAATAAAAACTGAATCTAGTATCCTGTTTCCACTGTCATTTCCTAATAGCTCAAAGCCTATGCACAAAGAAAAACTGATTGAGCTGATCATCAGTCAACTACACCAAGAATTGAGTATTGCACTCGAAGCTGCAAAAAATGCTCACCTTGCCGCTATCGACGATCAATCGGTCGCCGAAACGCAATACGATACGCTAGCAATTGAAGCGGCGTATTTGGCAGAAGGACAAACAAGGCGTGTTGACGAGATAAAACAGGCGATTTTGGCCTACCAACAAATACCACTTCACACGTTTAATCAAGATACGGCAATCGCGTTAACAGCAATGGTGCAACTTGAACAAGATAGTAACAACCAACATTGGTATTTTATTGGCCCTGCAGCCGGCGGATTTAAAACTACAATTGAGCAACGCCATTATACAGTGATCACCCCACAATCCCCTTTTGGGCAGGCGTTAATAGGCAAATACCTTGATGATGACGTTATTCTTATTTTGGGTACAAAAACAGTTTCTGACTATATTTCAAACTGTTATTAAGTCTGGAAATATTTGGCAATAATATTTAACTCGAATTGCTAGCAATAAATCTAGCTGAATAGGTAATTTGAACTAAAATGTTACTATTGCTTGGCTCAATAGAAAGCAATTAAGGCCACTTATGGACAGCGTAGCGACACCCGAGCGTGAAGCTAGTATAGACATTCCGGCAACCTATGATTTGGGCGATTGTATTTTCAATGCAGCTCATGGCGAGCTCAAATCTAAAATCAACGACAACCACCTGCACCTTGAAAAAAAGGTCGCGCAAGTACTTCATTGTTTAGTTAAAGCCCAAGGGGAAGTGGTTACCCGAGAAGCTATTTTTGATGAAGTTTGGCCAAATATCATCGTCTCTGACGATTCACTGAATCGCTGCATTTCTGTATTACGTAAAAAATTACGACAGTTTGAACATCAGGTATCAATTAAAACTCACCCGAAAGTTGGCTTTCATTTAGTTTATTGCAGCGATCATTCGTCTATTAACAATGAAGCGTTCAATCTAGCATCAACGCAAAACGCAGTATCTGAGGCTACAGTAAATACACCAATTAGCCCCGAAAGCACGCTTGCTATTACTGAAAGCAACAAGCCCGTTTACCTTCGCTTAAGTGTTATATCTTTACTGACGATCTTGGTTATATTCATCGTATTTACTCTTTGGCAATTATCACGTGCCAATAGCCCTTCTAGCAACAAAGCAACGCCGTTATCAGCCCCAACATTAGATCACCATAGAGTGGTCATATTACCTTTTGAATTTAGCCAAAGCATTGCCAGTAAATACCCAACATTAGAAAGCAGTTTCCGACAATTAATTGCGAATCACCCAAGCCTTAGCACCATTTCAGTAAACGAAGTCAAAAGCGTTAGCCACTTATTTTCCCGTGATATTGCTCGCACCTTCCAAGCACGGTTTATTATTCGCGCGAAAGGTTTTATTGAGCAGGAGCGTGATATTTTGCATTGGCAAGTAATTGATGGTCACAATGGCGATGTTTTATTCGATAGCCTGACAAATCTTGCGCTCACCAGCACTGAAATTACGATACGCACGCTGGCAACTCAATTTGTTGAACAAACGCTGCCAGTAATGATAAATAATAACCCTGACGCTTATATGCAGGCAATTATCGAATCGGCGAGCTATTTTTTTATCAGCCAAAAAGGCACAAGTTACAATCGCCCGGCGATTAACATGTTAGCAAAAAGCATTACTGATATTGCGCCAAACTCAGTCGCTGGACTTAAAACATTAGCAAAACTGTTAAGTGTTGAAGTGTGGTCAATGCAAAAACTCTCGCACCCATACAGTAACTTAGCAATGAACAGTTTAGCTAAAGCCATTGAACTAGCGCCACTTGATGCAGAGCTTTATCAATTATTGTCTCGCTTACAAATGGCGAAATATCAATGGCATGAAGCAAGAGCAACGTTAATGAAGGCTCAGCAAGTTTTTCAACAAAACCAAGCAGAACAAAGCGTTAATTTATTTGAATTGCAGCATCAGGCAGGCCAGCTGTCTTCAGAGCTGCTTTTTTATTATCAACAGCAATATCAACAATCACCGCTAAATATTAATATCGGGTTATTTTTGGCCTGTTTATATATGCAAATGAATAAGCCTGAAGAAGCAATCGATATCACTAACAGTTTAGTATTGCAGGCAAATGATTGGGGGGAAACTGGCGCGTTACTTGGCCCAGCGTATATACGCATTGGCGATGAACAAAAAGGTCGCTCGTTATTCTTTTCAGGTTACCAAGCTTTAGGCGTGCCCGAAAGTTACATTGACTCATTATATCAAGGCATCAAATACCCCGACTACCAACAACAAGCGAGTCAATTTTTAACGCAAGCCGCCAATAATGGCATTTTTGAACGAACGGTTTTGCTTTATATGTATGCTGAGCTTGCTGATATAGAGAATTACTTCAAACTGGCTTTTGAGTTAGCCGAAAGCCAACAATATCGCATTTTGTCCGCACTAAGAGCACACAGTAAAGAAATTCGCCAACACCCAAAATTCATCACACTGGTTGAGAAAATTGGCTTAGCCGATTATTGGCAGCAATATGGCCTACCTAACTTTTGCCAGCAAGGTAAAACGCTAGACTGTGCTGGTTAATGTTCACCTAAGACAGTGAATTGGCTTATATCTTTAGTTGCTTGGTCATTCGTTTTTCCTCACAAAAACATCAGCTTTTTATTATTCTTTGATATTTAAAGAAAATACCCACTCACTTATCGCCCATTTTTTATCAATGTTTTGATATCGTTTTCATCCAGAAAAACTGACAAGCTAAATATATAGTCATTGCGTCATCAGCGGTTCTTATCCTCAATGTCTTGCTTAGGAATTTCACTGATTAGTTTTTAACTTGAAGTCGCACATTAAAGGACAGCATCATGAAAAAATTAATCGTATTAACAGCCTCTTTATCTTTAGGTTTTGGTTCATCAGCATTAGCAGAAAGCAGCTATATGCCAGAGTACTTAGAAGAAGGTTTGGTCAAAATTTGCAAAACAGCAGCGCTAGATAAGCGCTTGCAAATGTCAAAAGAAATAAGATCGTTACGTTTGAAAACACGGGTCGTGGCACTTAATGTGGTGTGCAATGGCCAAGATATTATTAGCTTTGCTGAGCAGTATGGCGCAGTGAAAACGACAGCCAAATTATCGAATAGCATAGGTAGTGTTCAAGTGACTGACTTAGCGAGTATTACTGGCTATAAATACGATGTTAATTTCGAGTTTTAAAAATAGGTAAATAGACCATTAAAAAAGCGAGCTATTGAAGATCACTTCATCAGCTCGCTTGTTATTTTTTAGTAAATTTGAGTTAACTAGAGCTAAGTAACGCCTTTATTTCAGCCAAATCGACAAGCTTTTCATCCACTTTTAAATAGGCAACTGCTTCACTTTGTACCAATGTTGCTTCGATAACACCTGGCATAGTACTTAGCTTTTGGGCAATAACATCAGCTTGTTCTTCGTCTGCAATGTTTGTAGCAAAACTAAAACTTTTTGACTTTTTAAGTGGTTGCATACCTAGCGTTACTATCAGCCAAGCTAAACTTAGTACCGCCATCACTAAAAATATCGCTTTTTCACCAAAGTTAGCCGCAATTGCACCACCAACTAAACCGCCAGCAAATGCACCTAAAAACTGACTACTGGAAAATATCCCCATCACACTGCCTTTCACGCCAGCAGGTGCAATACGAGATAAAATAGAAGGCATGGTCGCTTCTAAATAATTAAACGCAGTAAAGAACATTACCATTAAAATAACTAAGGCGACAAAGCTACTTGGCAACAACCACAACAACACTAGCGCAACGGTTAACAGCGCAACCGCGGCGGTAAACATTTGTGTTTCTTTTTCTTTTTTAATGCCAATGATCATAAATGGCACCATTAAAAAGAACGACCCCAATAAGGTGGGTAAATAGAGTTGCCAATGACTATCTAGCGCCAAACCACTTTCTACAAACTGTTTTGGCAAGGTTACAAAACAAGCGGTTAACGCCATATGTAAAATAAATACGCCCCAATTTAAGCGTGATAATTGCGGATGACGAATTAAGCCACTAAGTTGCTCAGGCAAGGCAACATTATCACCACGTGGTGCTTTATTTACTGAGTGTGGCACCATAAATTGAATCAATAACATCGCAAACACGGTTAAAATAGCGATCACCCAAAACAAGCCACTTAAACCAAAGGCCTCAGCAACAATAGGACCTAACACCATAGCAACAGTGAACGATAAGCCGATAAACATACCAATGGTTGCCATCACTTTCGGGCGTTGTTCTTCACGACTTAAATCAGCGGCCAATGCTAAAATAGCACTGGCAATTGCGCCCATGCCTTGTAAAGCGCGACCAAATACTACGCCATAAATGGTTTCCGACATGGCCGCAACAATACTACCTATTAGAAAGACCACCAGTCCCGCTAAAATCACCGGTTTACGACCAAATTTATCCGATAAAATCCCCATAGGTATTTGCAATAATGCTTGGGTCAAACCATACGCACCAATGGCTAAACCTAACCAAATCGGGCTGTAACCAGTGAGCTCTTGTCCATAAATAGCGAACACTGGCAAAATCATAAACAAGCCGAGCATGCGTAAGCCAAAAACTGACGCTAACGAAAAGGCCGCTTTTTTCTCAATTGAATTTAAACCCGTAGTACTCATAAATGTTGTTATAAACCTGAAATGAAGATAATTAATGGCCAATTACGCAGTTTGGCTCGAATAAAAAACGCGTTATCTTACCATGCTCTTTGATGCAATAAAAATAGTGTTTCAGGGTGAAATCTGGCTCAATTTTGTGCGATAATGGTCGATTCCTTGATTATGTATAGTCGTAAAACTTTTATGAGAAATATTGAAGTTCGGGGTGCACGAACCCACAACCTGAAAAACATCAGCTTAGATATACCGCGCGATAAGCTTATTGTAATTACAGGGCTTTCTGGTTCAGGTAAATCATCATTAGCATTTGATACGCTTTATGCCGAAGGACAACGTCGTTACGTTGAGTCACTTTCTGCCTACGCTCGCCAATTTTTATCATTAATGGAAAAACCCGACGTTGACCATATTGAAGGTTTGTCGCCAGCAATTTCGATTGAGCAAAAATCAACATCTCATAATCCGCGCTCAACCGTTGGTACCATTACCGAAATTTACGATTATTTAAGACTGTTATACGCACGTGTTGGCGAACCGCGCTGTCCGACGCATCATCAGCCATTAGCAGCACAAACCATTTCACAAATGGTCGATAAAGTACTCGCACTTGAAGAAGGCACCAAAGTGATGGTGTTAGCACCAGTGCTGCAAGACAGAAAAGGTGAACATGTTAAGTTATTAGACAACTTAGCCGCACAAGGTTTTATTCGCGCCAGAATTGACGGTGAAGTATGCGACCTTTCCGATCCACCCACCTTAGAATTACATAAAAAACACACCATTGAAGTGGTGGTTGACCGTTTGAAAGTACGTGAAGATATTCAGCTGCGTTTAACTGAATCGTTCGAAACGACCTTAGGTTTAACCGCAGGCACCGCAAAAGTTGCTTTTATGGACGAACCTGATCGCGAGGAGTTACTCTTTTCTGCCAACTTTGCTTGTCCACATTGTGGTTATAGCATGCAAGAATTAGAGCCGCGCTTATTTTCATTTAATAACCCAGCCGGTGCTTGTCAAACCTGTGATGGTTTAGGTAATCAACAATTTTTTGACCCAACTCGGGTGATCTCTAACCCAGAATTAAGTTTATCGGGTGGCGCAATTCGCGGCTGGGACAAACGTAATTTTTATTATTTTCAAATGCTACAAGCGTTAGCTGATCACTACGGTTTTGCTTTAGACGTGCCTTATGAGTCTCTACCTCAAGACATGCAAAAGCTGGTGTTATACGGCAGCGGCAAACAAGAAATTGAATTTAAATACATGAACGATCGCGGCGATGTTGTCATTCGCAAGCACCCGTTTGAAGGTATTATCAATAACATGAACCGCCGCTATAAAGAAACAGAGTCAAACGCGGTACGTGAAGAGCTCAGTAAATACCTGAACAGCCAGCATTGTCCTGACTGCAACGGCTCACGTTTACGTCTTGAAGCGCGTAATGTTTTTATTGATGATACGCCGCTACCAACGGTTGCCGAATTTGCCATTGCTGATGCACTCGCCTTTTTCCAAGGATTAGACTTACAGGGCCAGAAAGGGCAAATTGCCGAAAAAATTCTAAAAGAAATTAATGACCGTTTAGGCTTTTTGGTCAACGTTGGTTTAAATTATTTAAACCTCTCGCGCAGCGCCGATACTTTATCGGGCGGTGAAGCTCAGCGTATTCGATTAGCCAGCCAAATTGGTGCAGGTTTAGTTGGCGTTATGTACGTACTTGATGAACCGTCTATTGGTTTACATCAACGCGATAACGAACGCTTATTAAAAACCCTGATCCACCTACGCGATTTAGGCAATACCGTGATCGTAGTGGAACATGATGAAGACGCGATTCGCGCCGCCGATTATGTCATTGATATTGGCCCAGGCGCAGGTGTGCATGGCGGTCAAATTATCGCAGAAGGCACAGTTGATGACATTCTTGCCAGCAACGACTCATTAACGGGTAAGTATTTATCAGGCGCAGAAGCCATTGAGCTGCCTAAAACCCGTACCCCGTTTGATAAAGACAATGTCGTTGAACTAAAAGGCGCCAGTGGTAATAACCTTAAAGATGTTGATTTGGTGATTCCAAACGGTTTAATGACCTGTATTACTGGCGTATCAGGCTCGGGGAAATCAACTTTAATTAACGATACGCTTTATAAGCTTGCTCATACCGAATTAAACGGTGCAACCACGCAAGAGCCAGCACCGTATAAATCAATTACCGGTTTAGAATTACTTGATAAAGTGATTGATATTGACCAAAGCCCAATTGGTCGTACGCCACGTTCAAACCCAGCTACCTATACCGGTATTTTCACTGCAGTGCGTGAAATTTTTGCCGGAACCCAAGAAGCACGTTCACGGGGTTATAAGCCGGGTCGTTTTAGCTTTAACGTTAAAGGCGGTCGCTGTGAAGCTTGTCAGGGCGATGGCGTGATCAAAGTCGAAATGCACTTTTTACCTGATGTATACGTGCCGTGTGATGTGTGTCAAAGCAAACGTTATAACCGCGAAACCTTAGAAGTAAAATACAAAGGCAAGAGCATTCATGAAGTGCTTGATATGACCATAGAAGACGCCTTTGAGTTCTTCTCAGCCATTCCTGCGGTTAAACGTAAATTGCAAACCTTGATGGATGTCGGGTTAAGCTATATCAAGCTTGGCCAGTCGGCAACCACCCTCTCGGGCGGTGAAGCGCAGCGCGTCAAGTTATCAAAAGAGTTGTCGAAACGCGATACCGGTAAAACCTTATACATACTGGATGAACCAACCACAGGTTTGCATTTTCACGACATTAAACAATTACTGCAAGTAATTCACCGCTTGCGTGATCACGGCAATACTATCGTGGTGATTGAGCACAACTTAGATGTCGTAAAAACCGCTGACTGGATTGTAGACCTTGGTCCTGAAGGTGGCTCAGGTGGTGGTGAAATTTTAGTGACCGGCACACCAGAACAAGTAGCTGAGCATAAAAATTCTCACACCGCACACTTTTTAAAACCACTGTTGAGTTAAAAGCAGGAAGCTTAAAGCTGCAAGTTGAAAGTGGAAAGTGGAAAGTGGAAAGTGGAAAGTTAAAAGCTGCAAGTGGTAAATTAAAAGTTAAAAGCGTATAGGAGATAATCAATGGAAGTTAACGACAGTCAACGGCTTACTTTTGAATTAGTGACCGAGAAAGATACGCTTTTACTTCATCAACTCGATCAAGATCCAGAAGTGATGCGCTACCTTAATGGTGGTAAGCCAAGCAGCATGGCAACCATAGTGGATGCGTTTATGCCACGGGTTGCCGCCTATACCAAGCCCAGTAAAGGTTGGGGGTTATGGAAAGTCACCATCAAAGCGAGCAATAGCTTTATCGGCTGGATTTTAGTTCGGCCAATGGAGTTTTTCTCTGATCATCCTGAATTTGATAATTTAGAACTTGGTTGGCGCTTTATGCAAAGCTCATGGGGCAAAGGTTATGCCAGTGAAGCCGCCATTGCCGTGCGTGATGCATTAATAAAACACGGTAATATTTCTGCTCTTTCTGCAACCGCCATAGATGAGAATACCGGCTCAATTGCCATCATGAAAAAACTCGGTATGACCTATCTTAAAACCTTCCCTTTTCAAGCACCTCATGGCGAAGTAACCGCAGTTTATTATCAATTGCGCCTGTAATAAATTAAGCAAGTGCAGTCATCAACGTTAGCGATAGCGCAAAAGACAAATACAGCGCCATAAAAAATTCAAATAAAGAAATAAACGATAAAAATAAAACTAAAGCCAAAACCAAACCAAACGTTAGGGATAAACCATGGAGCACACTTTTTTGAGTCATGCCATTTTAAACACAACAACTTTACATAAAGCCCTGCTAAACAAAGTCATTAACGCTTTTTACCCGTTAACTATTGCAGCAATACTGCTGACACTACCCGCATGTAGTTCAATTGAAGAACAAACGCAGAATCATGTTCTGAGCAATCAGCCACGCCAGCAGCAAAACCTGCTCATTGGTGCTTTTAACAATGCAGGCGAAGCTGGGCTTTTTCAACTGACCTTTTCCCCTAAACAAGCGACACTGACCAAAGCAAGTCAAGCAATTGAAGCGCCTAATCCGGTCTACCTTGCTACCCAAAATAAGCATCAAGATTTTTTTACTGTAGTAGGTAAAAAATCAGGTGGCCTAGCGCATTATCAATTTAACCCTAACAAGCAAAGCTTTGAACTTAAAAGTCAATTAACCAATATTAATCAAGGGGCTTGTCATATCGCCATGCACCCAAACATTAACCAAGTTGCGGTGGCAGATTATGCCACTGGCGAAGTTTCGCTATTTGCCGTGAATGAACAGGGCAATAAAAAACAATTGAGCTTGCTAGATAAATACACAAATCAAGGAAAAAGCATTACCAAAAGGCAGCAAGGTCCACATTCACACTATGTGCAGTGGGATCGCACCGGCAAATTTTTATATGCCGTCGACTTAGGCACAGATGAAGTTTTATTGTTTAACAACAGTGCTGAAAATCATTTAGCTGATAAAAAAGTTGCTGCTAAGTTAAGCGCTGGTGATGGACCACGGCATATGGTTTTCCACCCAAATATGCCAGTAGTTTATGTGATTAATGAATTATCAAATGTGGTCGCGGTTTACCAACAAAATGAACAAACAGGCTTGCTAAGCTTAATGCAACGAGTGAGTGCGTTAACACTTCAGGTGAAAGAAGAACAAGCAACAGCAAATTTTGCTTCAGCAATTAAAATATCTAACGACGCACGTTTTATTTATGCAGCTATTCGCGGTATTAATAAAATAGCAGTATTTGGCGTCGCTAAAAATGGTGAGCTTGAACTGATTCAGCTGCAAAGCACATTAGGCAATTGGCCGCGAGATATCACCTTATCAGCTGAGCAAAATTATTTATTCATTGCCAATAAGCGCTCTAATGAGATCACCGTACTAAAACGCGATCAACAAAACGGCTTATTATCACCAACAACCATTAAAGCCAGCATCCCGCAACCGGCTTATATCGGACTATATTAACTTACAACTAAAACAATAGGTTAGCGCAAGAATGATGAGTGAATTAAATTCACTCATCGATGCAATTCTTCTCGTTTGTCAGCCCAAGTGAGCCGTTTTATTATGTACCTACACTTCATATCGTCCCCCGATCGAGTGCATTAATAACTGTTTTTTGGTTTAGGCATCTTAGGATGCCTTTTTTTTTGCCTATATTTTAATCGCTTATGTTTAGCAACTTATCACGCCATTCACCGCTTGTTGTTTTTAACAAAATAGGGAAAGCCCATTTCAATACGACATCAAGATTTATTTAACGGTATGCTTAACCTGTGGTTAACTTTACATGACTAACTCTACATGCCCGACACTATATGACTAACACTACGCTCAACAATACGGTTGAATTAAATTCATCCATCGATGCAATTCTTCTCGTTTGTCAGCCTAAGTGAGCCGTTTTATTATGTACCTACACTTCATATCGTCCCCCGATCGAGTGCATTAATAACTGTTTTTTGGTTTAGGCATCTTAGGATGCCTTTTTTTTTGCCTATATTTTAATCGCTTATTTTTAGCAACTTATCACGCTATTCACCGCTTGTTGTTCTTAACAAAATGGGGAAGCCCATTTCATTCCAACATCTAGATTTATTTAACGGTATGCTTAACCTGATGGTTAACTCTACATGCCCTGCACTACATGACTAATACTACGCTCAACAATACGATTGAATTAAATTCATCCATCGATGCAATTCTTCTCGTTTGTCAGCCCAAGTGAGCCGTTTTATTATGTACCTACACTTCATATCGTCCCCCGATCGAGTGCATTAATAACTGTTTTTTGGTTTAGGCATCTTAGGATGCCTTTTT
Organism: Thalassotalea sp. PLHSN55; assembly: GCF_052030545.1. NCBI lineage: Bacteria > Pseudomonadati > Pseudomonadota > Gammaproteobacteria > Alteromonadales > Colwelliaceae > Thalassotalea > Thalassotalea sp. PLHSN55. Next base: position 323,907 of record NZ_JBPDIH010000006.1, read on the forward strand.
TTTTGACTAAAATTTAAAAGCATTGCACCAATAAAGTGCACGCTCGCTTTTTATAAAATACAGTTATATTAAAAAACAATAACTTATAAAAAGGCACAATGGTTGCAGTTTTATATTAAAGATAGATACAACAATGAAAGTGACAAATTTTTATGCCGGTACAAACCCCCATTAGAGGATTACGATCGTTTTGCATTGCCGCAAAATGTTTAAGCTTTAAACATGCCGCGACACAGCTGTATATTACGCCTTCAGCAGTAAGCCATCAGATCAAACAGTTAGAAGACCAATTAGGAACGCAGCTATTTAAACGTTCTACTCGTGCGATAGAGCTAACGAGCGCCGGTAATCGTTTTTACAATATTATTAAACCAATCATTACTGAACTTGAAACTAGCATTGCTGACTTTACCGAAAGTGCAACGCAACAAACGATAACGGTAAGTTTGCCTGAGTTTTTTGCTAGTGAGCTTTTTGTACCTAAGCTAAGCGAATGGGCAGATATGCACCCTGATATTAATTTGCAGTTAGAAACGGTGAAATCAGGTTTATCGCAAGCAAAAGCGGCTGACTTATCAATAATTTTGGCAACGGGCAAACCAAACGCCAGCATAGTACATGAGCTATTTCCTGTACGTTATGTACCCGCGTGTAGCAAAAAGCTTTACAAAAAATGTGCCGGACGCGGCTTTGACATCCTCAAAGAATTACCGTTAATTTTGCACCAAGCTCGCCCTTGGTCATGGCATAAATGGGCTGATCAACAAGATATTGCTAACTTCGAACCGAAACAAATTATTCAGTTCGACAGCATGTTTGGTGTTGCTCGCGCTGCGCAACAAAGCATGGGGATCGCCTTAGTACCATTGCCTATCGCTAAAACATGGTTCCAAGAAACCTCCTTAGTCAAGCTTTTCGAACAAGAGTTGGTGACTAACGATCGTTACTTTTTAGTGCAGCATGCCGACATAAACGCGTCCAAAGAATTAACCTTATTTTCAGATTGGGTGAAAACTAATTTTCAAGATTTACGTTAAACGCTTCAAAAAGCAATTGCAGATATGGCTATCTTTTTTAGTTATTACTGCGCTTTTTGTTTAGCTACTTGGCACGCTTTCAAGGAGGCTTGCTCTTGCATGTCTTTATTTAAAACTTGTTGCAAGTCTTCCATGCGCTGCTTTACGGCAATGCCATAACTTTGATCATCACCCCAAAGTTTTTCAAGTTCGTAGAGCGTTTCAACATCATGCTTGGCAAAAATATCGGCTGAGCGTTTTGCTGATGTTTCGGTATTGCCGAGTAAGGTTAGCGCTTCAATACCTAAGTTAAGCGCAGAATCAAAAGTTTCTCTGCGAAACTCCGTTACTCCTAGTTGCACCAACTGGTAAGCATGACGCCGGTCGATAGCGCGAGCAACAATTTTTAATTTAGGGTAGTGCTTGTGTGCGAGTTCAACCATTTCAATAATTTTATCGCCATCATCAATGGCGATCACTAATAATTCCGCCTGCTCTGCACCTGCTGCGTGTAATAAATCTAAACGGGCGGCATCACCATAAAACACTTTATTACCAAATTTTCGTAATAATTCAATTTGGCTTGGGCTATGGTCAAGAATCGATAAATGATAGCCTTGGGCCGTTAATAAACGACCAATAATTTGGCCAAAACGACCGTAACCGGCGACGATGACATTTTTCGCTGCTTCCATATCTTCAATATTGTCGTATTCTTGTTCAGTCTGGCATTGAGCGGTGAAAACTTTGTCGTATAAAATCAATAAAAGTGGTGCTAATAGCATAGAAATAGCAACAATTAAGGTGATTAGCTTACTTTGCTCTGGGGTGAGTATTTGCAAACTCCCCGTTAAAGAAAGCAATACAAAAGCAAATTCGCCCCCTTGAGCAAGCGCTAGGGTGAAGAGTAATTTTTGATTACGGCTCATCTTAAAGAGCAGCGATAAACCATAAAGTACAAGCGCCTTAATCACAATTAAGGCCACCACCAAAAGCACGACGACACTGAATTTTTCAGCTAATAAGGGAAAATCAATCGACGCACCAACGGTGATAAAAAATAAGCCCAGTAACAAGCCTTTAAAAGGTTCAATATCGGCTTCAAGTTCATGGCGAAATTCACTTTCAGCTAATACCACGCCAGCAAGAAAAGTTCCTAACGCCGGAGAAAGGCCAATGGTTTGCATAATAACGGCAATTGAGATCACCAAAAAAAGTGCAAATAGGGTGAAAAGCTCGCGCAAGCGCGTTTCGGCAATGTAACGAAATAGCGGCGCAGAAATGTATTTTCCGGCAAAAACAATTGCCGCAATTACCCCTAATGAAATAAGCACCTGAATAAAAGCCGGATAATGGGCAATAACATTGCCGTGTTCGCTCACACCAGCACTCACCTCAGTAAAGGCGAGCAAAGGCAATAAGGCTAAAATAGGAATGACGGCAATATCTTGAAAAAGTAAAACGGAAAAGGCATTTTGCCCAGCCTCTTGGTTAGTCCAGCCTTTTTCAGCTAAGGTTTGCAAAACAATGGCGGTGGAAGACAGTGCCAACATTAAGCCAATCGCAATAGATGTTTGCCAACGCATGGCTAACAGCCAATAACAGCAGGCAGAAAAAACTAAGGTGGTTAATACCACTTGCAAGCCGCCCAAACCGACGATCGAGTGTCTTAGTTTCCACAAGCGTGAAGGTTGTAATTCTAAGCCCACCAGAAATAACATCATCACCACACCAAATTCGGCAAAGTGCATCACATCGGTTTGATCGCCGACTAAAGCTAATACAAATGGACCGATTAAAATCCCCGCTAGTAAGTAGCCGAGTACGGAACCAAGCCCCAAACGTTTAGCAATAGGAACAGCAACAATCGCTGCGGCTAAATATATGACTGCCATTTCTAACATAAGGTGCCTTTTTACGTAAATTTTTAAGCTATGAAGATATTAAAGTATAGATTGATTCTGCTAATTGTTATCAAGGTCACCTCGTTAGCGTTAACTTTACCAGTTAATTACCTGCTGATAAAAACAGCTTTTTGGCAATTTTATAGGCGCATGAATGACTTAGCGGTAAAAAGCTTTCAGGCATGTTAATTTCATCTAATTACAGAATTTAATAGTGTTTCAGTTTTGTTTGAGCAGGCTATAAAGCCGAGCAACCCTGCTATACTTGATGCAAGATTATTAAAAAAGAGAAGTACCTATGAAACATTTAGTTCTTGGCAGCTTATGCCTATTTTTAACCGCTTGTGGTAGTGATAACGACAGCTCATCAACCGAGCCACCTGCCCCAACCACCGCGTTAGTCTCATTTTCTATTTCTGACGCGCCGGTTGATTTTGCTGAGTCAGTAAATGTTACTTATAGCTCAATCACCTTAAAAAGCGATGGTGATAACGAAGATGACGACTCAGGCCTTACCATTCCCATTTTAGACGAAAACGGTAACCCAACCACTATCACCATTAACTTACTTGATTACCAAAACGGTGATGAAAAGTTAATTATCAGCGATACCGAAATCGCCATTGGTGAGTACAGCAATTTGATTTTAAATACCTCTGGTTGTCCGCAAAACCAAAACGGCAGCACAGACTCGTGTTGGGTAGAAGATGATGAAGGCATTAAGCCGCTAAAAACCCCAAGCAATAAATTAAAACTGGGCGCTTTTTCCGTTTCTAGCGAAGCCGTTCAAGCCTATACCATTGAATTTAATTTACGCTCGTCTTTAGTAGAAACCGCCGGTGGCGCAAGTTATAACTTAAAACCGCATGGCGTACGTGTAGTTGACAGTGAATCGGTTGGCTCAATTGCTGGCATGGTAGATGTTAACTTACTTAATGTTGGCGAAAATTGTGCTACGGTTTATGAGGACAATACCGACCACGGCAAAGTAGTTTATCTATATGCAGGCACCATAGCCGAAGGCGATATTATGGGTGATGAGTTTGACCCAGACACCGCGCAAGAGCCAATTGCTGATAATGTAGTGATGCCATTTGCCTCTGACACTTTAGTTTATAATGACGAGCTTGAGCTTGCTATGTATACCTACCACTTTGCCCACTTACCGCCAAATACCTATACGGTTGCATTTTCATGTAGCGCCGTAGGTGATGACTCGGTTGAATATAATGAAATTACTATTGCTGACCCTGCTGAGCAAGTACACCAAGTTGTTGTTGCTGAAGCGCAAGATGTAATTCAAAACTTTACCGAAACCTTCTAAACGGGTTTCTCGCTAGTTTTTATCTTACAAGGGCTACAATGGTAGCCCTTTTTTATGCCTGTAACTGTTCTCATACAATTTGCTAGTATCTTTAAAAATCAAAGGGTAAGATAAAGCACCGCTCATAAAAACAATAACAATATGCAAAGTTCTCCCGTTAGCTCTTCTCTTAAAATGTCATGGCAAAATGCCTTTATTTACTGCTTAGCTTTTTCTAGTGGTTTTATCATTATGGGCATTGAGCTGCTTGGTGGTCGTATTTTAGCGCCCTATTTTGGCAGTAGCGTGCACATTTGGGGCAGCATTATTACCGTGTTTATGCTCAGCCTTTCGTTGGGCTATTTATTTGGTGGTAAGTTATCAACTCGTGCGCCCAATTTAGGAAAATACGGCATTATTTTCATCCTTGCAGGATTAACCGTTTTACCTGTGGCCTTAAGCGCCGCGCCGATCATGGAAGTCATTTTCACCGCTATTGAAGATACCCGTTACGGCTCTTTGCTTGCTGCCATGGCGTTATTTTTTATTCCAACGGTTATTTTGGGCATGATTTCCCCCTATTCAGTTCGCTTGTTAGTTACCGATAAAAACAGCAGCGGTCAAACAGCTGGCAAGCTCTATTTCGTATCAACCTTAGGCAGCGCACTGGGTACCATTATCACCTCTTTTTATTTTGTATTATGGTTTGAAGTGAACAATATTATTATCTCGTTAAGTTCAATTCTTATGCTGCTTGGTTGTTGCGCTATCGCCCTAAACTACACTTGTCATACAGCCATAGAGGACTAAATATGTTACCGAAAATAAAATGGTTAGTATTGGCGATTAGTTTCATTGGCATATCATCATACGCCGAAATTATTCATAGTGAGCGCTCACTTTATCGCAATATTATTGTCGAAGACAAAGGCGATTTGCGCTGTTTAAAGTTCAACGAACGCAGTCAAAAAAGTCACCAAAGCTGTATGTTAAAAAGCCAGCCCGACAAACTAGTGTTTAATTACACCAAATTGCTAACGTCGAGTTTATTATTAATTGACCAGCCAAAAAGTGTGCTTATTATTGGTTTAGGCGGCGGCACTATGTCGAACATGCTCCATCAACTTTACCCTAATGCGCGCATTGATAATGTTGAAATAGACCCTGCGGTGATCAAAGTGGCTCGTGAGTACTTTGGCTTTTTCGAAAATCAACACATTAATACGTATGCTAAAGACGGTCGTATATTTGTTAAACGCGCTAAGTTAAAAAAACAAAGCTACGATTTAATCATTCTCGACGCTTACAACGGTGACTATATTCCCGAGCATTTAATGACCGCGGAGTTTTTACAAGAAAGTAAAAGCTTATTAAGCGAGCAAGGTGTATTAGCTGCTAATACATTTTCGATTAGCAAATTGTATGCGCACGAGTCTGCGACTTATCAATCGGTCTTTGGTTATTTTTATAACGTGAAAAAAGAAAATAATGGCAATCGCATTATTTTAGCGCAGAAAAATTATCAAACCACGCCGGAAATACTTCGCCAGCGCACCTTAAATTTGGCAGACAAACTTGAACGCTATGATGTCGATATCGATGAATTAAGTCAGTTACTACAATCGACACAAGATCAACAAGATTGGCCTGCACACAGCAAAGTGCTAACAGATCAGTTCTCGCCAGCAAACTTGTTAAATCTTGATTAAGCATTACCACTATTAACAGATGCGAAAATGAGTGCAGCTGGGCTTTTATCGCCGCGTAATGGGTTTAAATAGCCCCACTTAACATGCTCTGCCAAGACAAGGTTTGATATAGGTTTAGTTTCTTTAGCAGCTAAAAGTGTCGACAATAAAGCACTTGAAAGTAAAACTAGTGGAATAGCAGTTTTCAAAAACACAAATATTTCCTTAATCGCATCGAATTTAAGCAGTGTTATTGAAAATAGCCTAAGTATAAATGTGTTAAAAGCAAAAACACTTTTTAGAATTAATTAACAATACCGCTGTACTCCTTATTTACTATAGCCTAGAGAAAAGTAATACCAGCAACTTAAATAGACAGTTCAGGTTGTTTTTGAAAAGAAACAGTTACTCATTCCTTCGATAAAAATTCACTTTTCATTGTAACACTGCATAAATGTTAGCCAAAAGTCTAATAGCAATATTTGTCGACAGTTCTACAATCTAGTATAGATAATTTGCCCATTAAGAGTAAAAACAATGAAATATGTCGACAACTATCAAGCATCTAAACAATCTCCTGCTGACTATTGGCGTGAACAAGCACTTAAGTTACCTTGGTTTAAGCAACCTTCTCAGATCTTGTCGACCAATGAACAAGGCAGTTACGACTGGTTTAGTGACGGCCAATTAAATACCAGTTATATCGCCTTAGATTACCAAATTGAACAAGGCCGCGGTGAACAAGCCGCGTTAATATACGACTCACCGGTCACTGGGCAGAAAAAAACCTACACCTTTAATGAGCTATGCCATGAAGTGGCTAAGTTTGCCGATGTATTGCAAAAGAAAGGGGTTAGCAAAGGTGACCGCGTTTTAATTTATATGCCGATGATCCCAGAAGCAGCAATCGCCATGCTTGCCTGTGCCCGACTTGGCGCCATTCACTCAGTTGTTTTTGGTGGTTTTGCTCCACATGAATTGGCTATACGTATTAATGATGCCACACCAAAAGTTATCGTAACGGCTAGCTGCGGTATTGAAATCAACAAAGTATTGCAATACAAACCTTTGGTCGATAAAGCCATTGAACAGTGTAAGGCCAAACCCAGTACCTGTATTGTTTTTCAACGTGAACAAGTACTCGCAGAACTTGTTGAGGGACGTGACTTTTCATGGCAAGAACTTATTCAAGATGCCACGCCAATTCCGCCAGTACCCGTACAGGCAACTGATCCGCTTTATATCTTATATACATCGGGTACCACAGGTACGCCAAAAGGGGTTGTGCGTGACAATGGCGGCCATGCGGTAGCAATGACCTACAGCATGAAAACGGTTTATGGTATGGAAGCTGGCGATGTCTTTTGGGCGGCTTCAGATGTGGGTTGGGTGGTCGGCCATTCTTACATTGTTTACGCACCGTTAATGGCAGGTTGTACCACCATTTTATATGAAGGAAAACCGGTGAGAACACCTGATGCTGGCGCATTTTGGCGAGTATGTAGCGAGCACAATGTTAAAGCGCTATTTACTGCGCCAACCGCATTTCGCGCAGTATGCAAAGAAGACCCAGAAGCTGAGCTGATCAAAAACTATGACTTGTCATGTTTAGAGCGCTTGTATTTAGCCGGTGAACGACTAGACCCTGCCACTTACAATTGGCTAAAAGATAAAACCTCATTACCGGTTATTGATCACTGGTGGCAAACCGAAACCGGTTGGGCAATTGCAGGCAACCCTGTTGGCATCGAATTTTTAGCAACCAAAGCCGGTTCCGCAGGCGTACCAATTCCTGGCTACCAAGTAGAAATTCTTGATGGCCAAGGCAATCAAGTACCCGCAGGTGAAGAAGGCTGTATTGCCGTAAAACTGCCATTACCTCCTGGGTGTTTACAAACTATTTGGCAAAATCCAGACCGTTTTAAAGCGGGCTATTTAAATACCTATCCAGGTTATTACATTACCGGTGACGGCGGTTACATTGATGAAGAAGGTTACCTCTATATTATGGGGAGAACCGACGACATTATTAATGTTGCCGGCCATAGAATGTCGACCGGTGAAATGGAAGAAGTATTGTCATCTCACGACGCAGTAGCAGAATGTGCGGTAATTGGTGTGCATTGCGAACTTAAAGGGCAGGTTCCTTTTGGTTTAGTGGTCACTAAAAATGGCATTAAACTGGGCGATGATGAATTAGTGACAAGTTTAAAAGGTACTGTTCGGGAAGAAATTGGCGCGATTGCGTCATTGAAAGAGGTATTGGTAGTTGAGCGCTTACCTAAAACCCGTTCAGGTAAAATACTGCGCAAAGTCATGCGACAAATGGTCGATGGGGAAGATTATCAAGTGCCATCAACCATAGACGATCCTGAGATCATTAATGAGCTATCAACCCGTTTTGCCCAGCTCAGTTAAGCTTTAACTCAGTTAAGCTTTAGTTCAGCCTAAGCAATTAATCTGAACTCAGGTTAATGGCTATGACTTAAACACAAGGCTTTACCCCAGCAAGCACAGTGAATTCCGACCAGTTATTCGTGCTTGCTGTTTTTTGCTCTTTCATTTGCTGCTTTAGTTTGCTGCTTTAATTTTCTGTTTAGTGAAAAATCTACACGGTTAACGCCATTAGTCGGCAAACATATTTTTAATTTCATCCCACAAACCAAGCGACTCATTAGCAAATAAATCAATCCCTAAAGCGGATTTAAAGACATACAACAATAATAAAATCAGCCCTAATAACATCAAACCAAAAATAAAGATTGCCAATAAGAACATGCCAAAAGCCATCACCCGCTCCGACGATGACAACTGTCTGCGATTAAGCCCAAAGAGGAAAACTAAATAAAAACTCCATGGCATAAAAGGCAAAACTAAGGTTGGTCTTACATCAATACTATGGCGACGCCACTGCGTTGCTTTTATCGCTTTTCGAAGTGCAGACTTTTGCGCCGTAGAAAAACTGTCAGCGTCGCGCTTATCCATACTTTGCAGTAAATTATTGACCGTTAAGCTCTCTTTCGCGTTGCCCTTGGAATTGCCAGAATTTATTGTTTTAACATCATTACGTCGAGCCATTGTCGTCCTACCATTGATAAAAGTTATAAGTGACAAATAAAGCACTTACCCTTATGACTATAGCAGTTACTCAATGAATCAAAGACTTGTATACGAAGCATTCGTAACACACCAATGACGTCAGTCCTTTTGTTTCACATGCTCAATAAAGGCTTTGCTCGCTTTCGAGAGGTAACAATTACTTTTCCACGCCAGCCCAAGTTTAAATTTTATTGCTGGCTGAAAAGGCACAATGGTTAAGTTTTTATCATGCTGAGCAATGCGGGCTAAACAAGTGGTTATGCCAACATTATTGGCAACCAGCGATTTTTGCAGTTCTATTAAATTCGTTTCCATACGCACATCTAACACTAACTTTTCTGATTTAGCATAACGACTTACCACTTCCCGCAAAAAATAGCCTTGATGAAAAAGCACTAAGGGTTGCTGACAAAATTGCGCTAATGACAGTTTTTGCTGTTGAGCCAAGACATGCTCACTTGCCATAGCTGCCACCACTTCTTCTTCAATAAGCGGCATATAACGCATATTTTCATGTTGCTGATCGCTGCGCACCAGCGCAAGGTCAAGCTCACCATTTAGCAACTTTTGCTCTAATGAAGCCGTGCCTTGGTCAATTAAATGAATGGTAATGTTGGGGTATTTTTGCTTAAAGCTCGATAACATTTGGGGAAAATAATACGAGCCCATCATTGCTGAAACGCCTAATGAAATACTGCCGCGGTGATGATCTTTAAGCTCTGACAATTCCAACTGCATTTGCGCAGCTTGTGCAAGCAAAGCTTTGGCGCGCTGATAAAGTAACTTGCCATCAGCGGTTAAATACGCTTTTTTTTCACTGCGATTAATTAACGTCAGCTCAAGCTCTTGTTCTAACTTTTTAATCGCAATAGTCAACGCAGGCTGAGCAATGCCAATTTTTTCAGCGGTTCGCGTAAAATTTCCTTCTTCTGCCAATTGGCAAAAATAGCCTAAACGCTTTAAATTCATCATCTTTTCACTTAAATAATCACATATATAAATTATATTAAAAGTATAGCTTTAATATATTATATTTATTATTTGTTTGGTACTAAAGTAGGTTTATTGAACACGCTATTTTGGAGCGCTACTAATGAGCCAATCTCTAACCCCATTTAATTGGCAAGACGCCATGTCACTAGAGCTACAGTTAAGTCAAGAAGAGCGGATGATCCGCGATACCGCACGCAATTACTGCCAAGAAAAGCTATTACCTCGTGTCTTAAATGCCAACCGCAATGAACATTTCGACCGAGAAATAATGACTGAATTAGGCGAACTAGGCTTATTAGGTTCAACCGTTTCAAGTGAATATGGCGGCAGTGAAGTTAATTATGTCAGTTACGGCTTAATTGCTCGAGAAGTTGAGCGCGTAGACAGCGGCTATCGCAGTGCGATGAGCGTGCAATCATCGTTAGTTATTCACCCGATATACACCTATGGCAGCGAACAGCAAAAACAAAAATATTTACCGAAACTGATCAGTGGTCAATGGGTTGGCTGTTTTGGTTTAACAGAGCCTGACTCTGGTAGCGATCCCGCGTCTTTAACGACCCGAGCCAAAAAAGTTGATGGCGGCTATCTGCTCACCGGCAATAAAATGTGGATCACCAACTCGCCAATTGCCGATGTTTTTGTGGTTTGGGCAAAGCTTGATGGCGTTATCCGCGGTTTTGTCCTTGAAAAAGGCATGGCAGGTTTATCCGCGCCTAAAATAGACGGAAAATTTTCACTGCGCGCTTCTATCACCGGCGAAATAGTCATGGACAATGTTTTTGTGCCTGAAGAAAATATCTTCCCAACAATTAAAGGCTTAGCTGGCCCATTTGGTTGTTTAAACAAAGCCCGTTATGGTATTTCATGGGGAAGCATCGGCGCTGCTGAATTTTGTTTTCACGCCGCGCGCAATTACACTTTGGACAGAAAGCAATTTAATCGCCCACTGGCAGCCAATCAATTAATTCAAAAGAAACTCGCCGACATGCAAACCGAAATTAGCCTTGGCCTGCAAAGCTGTTTGCAAATGGGCAGGTTAATGGATAACAACCAATGTCCGGTTGAACTAATTTCCTTATTAAAACGCAACAATTGCGGTAAAGCACTAGATATTGCCCGCGTCGCCCGAGATATGCATGGCGGTAATGGCATTAGTGATGAATTTGGCGTAATTCGCCATGTTATGAATCTAGAAGCGGTTAACACCTATGAAGGAACACACGATGTGCATGCCTTAATTCTTGGCCGTGCCATTACCGGTATTCAAGCATTCTGCTAAGCGTTTTTAGGAAATAATTATGCAAAATACTGGCGCATTACAGGGCATTAAAGTACTGGATTTAAGTCGAATATTGGCAGGGCCTTGGGCTTCACAATTACTGGCGGACATGGGCGCTCAAGTAATCAAAGTTGAGCAACCCAAAAAAGGCGATGATACCCGTTATTGGGGGCCTCCTTTTATTGAAAATTCTCAACCAGAACAGCCAGACTATGCCGCCTATTTTCATTGCGCCAATCGAAATAAACAATCAATCGCCGTTGATATTAAAACCAGCCAAGGGCAAGCGATTATTCACGCATTGGCGCGTAAAGCGGATGTGATCATTGAAAATTTTAAAGTTGGCGGGTTAAAGCAATATCAACTCGATTATGATTACATCAAAACCATTAATCCTCGATTAGTTTATTGTTCTATTACTGGCTTTGGTCAAACAGGGCCTTGGGCGCATAAAGCTGGATACGACGCGATGATCCAAGCCGAAGGCGGTTTGATGAGTCTAACTGGTGAGCCTAATGGCAGCCCTATAAAAGTAGGGGTTGCTGTGGTTGATGTTATGACAGGTTTATACGCCAGCAATGCGATATTGGCGGCATTATTTGCTCGCCAGCAACGTCAATTAGGTCAGTACATAGATATTGCACTGCTTGATGTACAGCTAGCAACATTAGCGAATCAAAGCATGAATTACTTAGCCAGCGGTAAAAACCCGCAGCGCTGCGGCAACGCACACCCCAATATTGTGCCCTACCAAAGTTTTGCTACGCAAGATGGCTCTATATTGCTGGCAATCGGAAACGATACTCAGTTTGAAAAATTTTGCCAACGCGCCCAATGTGCTGAATTAGCGCAAAACCCTAACTTTCAAACCAACAGCGCACGGGTAAAACATCGAAAAGCCCTAGTGCCATTGCTTGCTAGTATTATCGCCAAGCAAACCAGTCAATGGTGGTTAAATGCCTTAGAGCAAATATCCGTGCCAGTTGGTGCGATAAATTCAGTTGAACAAGTCTTTGCCCATGAGCAAATTAAACACAGGAAAATGCTTAAACATGTTAACGACCAAACTGGCAAAACGGTAGCAACCGTTGCTTGCCCAATTAACATGTCGGCCACACCACTAAGCTACCAAAGCGCCGCACCTAATTTAGGGCAACACAGCCAAGCACTATTAAAACAAGAACTCGCACTTGATGATGATGCTATCGAGCAACTATTTAAACAGGGAATAATTGGCTAAGAAGGTTTAACAATAGCAATTAAGAGTTAAGCGAGTACGCCATTTCGTAATCATCCATGACATAATTTTGGCCAATATCAACACATATCTCGCCGGTTTTAATAAAACCAAACTTCTCGTATGCGGCAATTGAGCCATGGTTATATTTATTCACAGTAAGGGTTATTTCAGTTAAAGCTAACTCGTTGCCAAGCTTCACTATAAACGCTAGCGCTTGTCGCCCTAACCCTTTACCGCGCATCGAGGCAAGCAAATAAAGCTTACTTAGAAAAAGTGCCTTAGCGCGCACTTGAACGGCAAAATAACCCACCGAATTGCCTTGATGTTGAATGACAAAATAGCGGTAATTCTCATCGTGAATTTGCTGAGCGATGATTTCTGTAGAATGAAAATGAGCAAGCATATAGTCAACTTGCTGTTGACCGATAATGGCAGTGTAGTGCTCGGGCCATATTTGTTGTGCTAGGGAAACAACGCTATTGATATCTTGATTTGAAACGGCGGGTTGAAACATAAATTATCCAAAAAGTACTAAATGTCGTGATTGTCTATTGTGTTACCGCTCAGGAATGAGCAGATAATTACACGTTGCCTAACCTTACCTTATCTACCGCCAACCTGACTAACTTTTTCTGTTTCAAGAATAAACAAAATACCCAGTTACACACCAGCAATAGCAGCATTAAAAGCCAAACTATCCACCTTTCGATTAATAATATAAATAACAATTAATTAGTAAGAAACCACAAACACTTAGATACCATAACATTACAATATTTGCACATAAGTAACATTATTAGACAGAAAAACCTTGACCTTTGCGGGAATTGTAATCACTATTTAAGCTATGGAATAAAATTTTGTAATCATGTTAATTAACGGTATTTCCAATATTGTCCTTTTAGTATGGTTAATAAAAACAACCATTACACATAATTAAAAATAATATTTACAATAACTTAACCTGAACAACGAGAAGGTTAACTATCAAAAACGACAAATAATGTAGTCACCGCCTGATGAGTCAATAACTAAATGCAGGCACTATAGAAAATTTACTAATAATTTAACCAATAAAATAGCAACTGTACTTAAAATGATTATCAATGTTTTAAGTTCATTTAGAACACATTGAACATTTAATCATATAAATACTACTAATATTTTAAGAAAGTAAAAGTTATAGAGGGGATAACTTATGCCAACGATCAAAAAAAGGCTGGTCACAAATCGCGCCTTACCTGCGATATTAATAGGTAGCTGCTTATTAACCGCTTGTAATTCCGAAGATGTTAATAATAGTGCGCCAGGCATACCAACGGCAAAAAATAATATTGCGTTTGATGGTCAGAGTTTTACAACAGACTTAACCGCCTACGACGCTGATAATGACGCGTTAACTTACGAGTACGTAAGTGGACCTGAGTGGTTATCAATATCAGGCAACCAATTAATTGGTACACCACCATCTCAAGACATTGGTCAGCATACGATTGAAATTTTGGTATCAGACGGTAAGGCTAGCTCAACGAACTCTTTTGACTTTTATGTTAAAGATTTTGGCCCGACTAACGTGGTAATTATTAACCTCGATGGCACCAATAGAAACCATTTAGGTACATACCATAATGTTAAAGACGGTAGTGTAACGCCGAATATTGATGCCTTTGCCAATCAAGGTAAGAAATTCCAAAAGGCACACACAGTCGTTACGGAAACTATCCCAAGCTTAAATAGTGTCATAACGGGTATGTACCCACACCAAAGTGGTGTGGAAGGTACGCAACAAGTATGGAAAACAAGTGCGGTTTTATTACCTGATGTCTTAAAAAATAATAACTACTTAGTGGGTATTTTAGGTAAAGCCAGTGAAGCAACACCGTCTACGCCATATGCTTGGGATATTATCGGTAGCGATATTGACTCGCAAAATATCGAAACCGCAGCCAATGTCGCTAACAGCCTATTTGAAAAAGCCAGACTTGCTGACCAACCATTTTTCTTTACTTACAACGTTCCTGAGCCACAACAAAGTTTTTGGGCACTATCTACGGCTGAAAAAGACGAAAACGAAACAGAGCAACAAGCTCAATACAGCCCCACTGATCCGGCATATATGGCAATTAAATCTGCCTTACCAACGGGCATTAGCGAAATTGAGCAAGACATTTCTAATTACTTGTCTTCGTTAAGCCGCGGTGATGCACTTGTTGGTGAAGTATTAGCAACCCTAGAACAATCGGGTTTTTCCGAAAATACGCTGGTTATTTTATACAGCAACCAAGGTTGGGCGATGCCATATGCTCAAAACAATGTTTGGAATCAAAGCTCAAATATTCCATTAATTGTGCGTTGGCCGGGTAAAGTGCCAGCTCAACAAGCAAATAGCACCGACATGATCTCGACCGTTGATTTTATGCCGACCATTTTATCTGCTCTTGATATTGAAGTACCTGAACAAGTTGCTGGGCAATCATTATTAGCAACACTATTGTTTGATAAAAATTCTGACACGGCTGAAGAAGATGAAGCAGCAATTGCTGCATTAGGCTTAGATACCAGCGCTGTATTTAAAACCTATTATGAAGGCTCTGCTGAAAAACGTCGCCCAATGCGCGCAATTCAAACAGCTAAATACAACTACATTTTCAACCCATGGGCAGATGGCACCACAGAAATGGTGACCAACATTGTTGATGGTGCAACGTTCAAAGCTATGGCAGCGAATGGCGCATCAAACAGCGAGGTGCAAGCACAAGTTGATTTTTATAAAACTCGCGCATTAGAAGAGTTTTACTTATTAGCTAATGATAGCTTAGAACAAACTAATCAAATTGATAACCCAGAATACCAACAAACGATTGTTACCCTTGAACAACAGCTTGTTGATTGGATGGCAAAAACTGATGATCCAGCGTTATCAGCCTTTTTAAACAAAGACAATGCAAGCTTTTTACGCATGCACAGTAATAGCTTTTTAGCCAACTGGATGAGCGAACAGCAAGCACAAACGGATGCTAAAAGTGCTGTACTTGGTCGAGATAAAACTGAAGCAGTATTTTTCCCAAATCACGACAGCTATAACATTCATCAGGGTGAAAAATTAACGGTATCAGCTGAACATGGCGTGGCGAGCAATGATTACTTATCAGCAACCGCTACCGCTATTACCACTACCTTGTTAGATTTACCAAGTAACGGTACGGTAACGCTTGAAGAAAATGGCGCTTTTGAATACACGCCAGCAGAAGGTTTCATGGGCGTTGATACTTTTACTTACACCGCAAATTCAGTAAGCTCTGAAGAAAGCGCGGTTGCCTTAGTGAAAATCACCGTGATCAATAACCGTCCAATGGACTTAACCATCGACAATACCCAAGGTGCATTTGGCAAATACTTCGAAGCAAAAGTTTCAGCAACCGACAGCGATGAAGACGCACTTACTTACGCCATAGTTGCAGGCCCAAGCTGGTTAAGTATTTCAGGTAGTGACATAGTTGGTTGGCCAATAGAAGATGATATTGGTGAAGTAAACCTTACGTTATCAGCTAACGACGGAATTGAAGGCATCGAACAGAGCTTTGTTTTGACCATTGCTGAAGCCGCCAATAATCCACCGACCGATATTGCCATTAGCGCCAATACCGCAGTGGAAAATATTGAATTTACCGCAACGGTATCTGCTTTAGACGCTGACGGCGAATCATTAGCTTATTCACTGGCTAATGAAGTGTTATGGCTGACACTGGAAGGTGATCAACTTAAAGGTACGCCAATGACACGCGATATCGGCGTGCATGCACTGCAAATATCGGTAACGGATAAAGAGCAAACGGTTACCTCAAACTTATCAATAACTGTAGCGGCAAACCAAGCACCAACTGCTATCACAATCAGCGAAACTAAAGCGATTCAAGGACACAGCTTTACTGCTTTAGTATCCGCGACTGATTTTGAAGAACAAGCGCTAGAATTTACGCTAGAGGGCGATAATTCTTGGTTGACACTAAACGAGTCAGAACTAACAGGTACCCCTAGTGCAAGCGATGTAGGCACTAGCAATATTACCGTATCAGTTTCTGACGGTACCTCTGTTGTTAAGCAATCATTTGCTGTGACGGTAACGGAAAATACCGCGCCACACGGTATTTCGTTAAGCAATAATACTACGGTTGAAGGTGTTGCATTTAGTGCTCAAGTAAGCGCTGTAGATACCGAAAACGACAGCTTAAGCTATTCAGTATCAGGCCTACCTACTTGGTTAACGTTTGATGAAAATAGCTTAGTGATCTCTGGTACACCAGAGAATACGCAAGCAGATGAATTAGTGGGTGACTACCCAATTACGATTACGGTTGCTGATGGCATTAATTCTGCCGTAAGCCAATCGGTTACCATCACAGTAACTGCCGCAGAAAACAGCGCGCCAACGGGTCTTACATTCTCGCCACTCGCCGCAATTATTGACGAAGCTTACACAGGTACAGCAAGTGCTACAGATGCTGATAATGACACTTTAACTTATACTTTTGATACGCAAGCAACCTGGTTAACTGGCTCAAGCAATACCTTAATTGGTACGCCAGCAACCGCAGGTGACTTTGTCGTAACGGTAACCGCTTCTGACGGCAAAGAAAGTATAAGTGCAAACTTTACTATTTCAGTGACTGAATTAGCGCCGCCAAATACTGCGCCATTTAACTTGATGATCGATAATACTGATGCACAACATGGCAAAGTATTTACCGGTACGCTTTCAGCCACAGATAGCGACGGTGATGCTATTTCCTACAGCATTGCAAATCAATCTGGCAACCCAGTTTGGTATTCAATTGCTAACGGCAATACGTTAACAGGTACACCTTCTGCAAGTGATGTTGGTGCTAATACGATTACCATAGAAATGTCTGACGGTATTAATGCCGCTAGCAGTGAAACCATTACCATTAATGTCGCAGCGAACAATGCACCAAGTGATTTAGTTGTTGATAACTTAAACGCAACACAAGACCAAGCGTTTAGCGCAAACTTATCAGCAACAGATCTTGACGGTGATAACGTCAGCTTTATTGGCGAAGGTTTACCTGCTTGGTTAACGCTTGACGGTACCAGCTTAACGGGTACGCCAGCAGAAGCTGATGTAGGCGATCACACCTTTACCCTTGCCATGACCGATGGCATAGACACCACAGCAGCACAACAAGTCACCATTACCGTTGCCGCAGCTGGCGAAGGTCAGCCGACTGTTGAAACATTGTTTAGTGACGATTTTGAAAATGGCTTAGACAAGTGGCACAGAAGTACCACCGACCATGTTCAATCTACAGCGGATGCAAATACAACTGAAAATGGTGCTACCGGTGTCAGGTTCAAAAATAACTGGCCAAACATGAACATTCTCACCCCTATGGATACTAGCGGTTTAACGAATATCACGGTAAGTTTCATGTATAAAACCGATATGCCAGATTACAAAGATGGACTCATCATGAAGTACTCTCTTGATGGCGGTACTACATGGGAAGCAGGCACTGTGTTTAAAGAGCATTCAGCTAGTTTTGTTCGAAGAGATGTTGTTTTACCTGTTGCAGCCGAAAATCAAAGCTCGTTGACAATTCGCTTCGCTTCTGGTGGTCAATATAACCTGCAGCTTTCTTACGTGGATGATATTGTCATTACAGCAACTCGCCCATAAAAGTTAAACGAGTTACTTAGATTGCGATAAAAAATGCCGCTACGTTAACTAGCGGCATTTTTATTTCTGCCTATTTAACTTTAACACTTAACGACTCATTCCCTTTTCAAAGATAGTATTAAAATTAGAAATACAATCACAATTAGCGATGATTACTTATTTTCAAAACGCACTCTATCTTGCTCGGTTGCACTTTCAATGCACTCACCTTTTACGACAATCACACCTCGATTTAAGCTTTTCTCTAATTCAAAATAGCCATCTCGACAATATTGGTTGTCGACTAGTTGCTGCTCAAGCATTTGATACACATGCGCTTCTAACTGCTTAATCAATTCTGGATCTTGACCCGAACGACTGCTGACTTGAGTACCACCAGCTTGACTATTACGCCCTTCTCGCTCACCGCGACCGCCGCCTTTCCCCCCATTTTTACCGCCTTCTGCTTTGCCACCTTTGCCCTTTCTTGTACCCTTATCGCCTTCTGGTTTATCTTGTTTAGCTTCACCTTGACGATTTTTGCTATCACCAGCAATGCCGTTACGGCCAAGTAACGTCAGGGTAAACATTTTAGAATTATCGGCTTGAATATTGGTATGAAAAATCGGCGTAAGTTCTGGTGGCTGATAGCTAGAACAGCCAGCTAAAAAAATCACTGGAATAATCGATAAACTAACAACAGTTTTTGAAAAAAGCATACATGTTCCTGTTTGGATTTCAACCACACCATATTAGCAACTTCCCTGCGTGAGAAACGTCAGCATGGTGTAAATTTTTTTAGTCAACTAAGTAGTCAATTAACTAGTCAATTGACTAGCTGTAGGTAACAAAACGCTACCTAATAAAAAAGTGATATATCTAACAGCGCCAGTATTTTGTGGCATAATAAAATAAGTCACCATCCCATCTAATTGGCAAAAGGAGAAAACCTATATAGTGAATAAAATTACGCTTAGCCAAGACGAAAACTTGTCGATAAAGTTAGCCTATCAACTGCTACCGCAAGAATCTCAACGTATAGATTTATATTTCTCGTTGCCGGTCGAAATGGGCATAGACCCTAGCACCTTAGACGAGCACAATTACTTCAACAGTAGCATTAAAAGCCACAGCGCTTATTACTCTGACAAGTTACACCTACCATTAGTTCGCAGCCGTTTTATTAGTCAAAACAAAGGCGAGCAAGATGACTATCGTCTAAACCTTAATTTATTCTGCTATCAAATTCGCATTGCCTTAGATACCGACAGCAAACAAGTTTTACAGCTAAAGTCGGCCGATGAATTTTATCCGCAAGTTATTGAGCTGGCAGATCAAACCTTAAGTTTATTAAAAAAACTGCGTCGCTATACACCTTCTGATAGCAAACTAAGTTCTTATTTTGAAAATGCCGATAACTATTTAAGCTGGCACGTTGAACAGTCTTTTTTAAAGCTGTTAGCCAAAGGACCAAAAAGTAGTGACTTTTCTGCAGAGCGCGAATTTTTATTCACCCTATGCAAAAACGAAAATGATTATCGCACTAGCCAGCAATATAATTCTCAAATTACCTTAGAAGACCCCAACCGCATCACCAATAAAATGCGTTTGCTGCAACGTTTAATTGAATATGGCGTCGTTTTCCAAAAAGAAACCCGCATTTTAAATACCAATTTAAAACGCTTAGTTCGTGGCTCGGTTACTGCGGTGATCATGGCTTTTGTGATGATGCTGGTGCTTAATGCTCGATCAAATTTTACCGAAATCACCTTAATGCTTATCGGACTGCTCGGGGTGATTTATGGTTTACGGGAAATATTTAAAGATGACCTTACCAGTATCATTTGGCGTAAAATACAACAAGGTCGCCCTAAGTGGCAGAATTTATTTTCGCATAGCGTTAATAAAAAGCGCATTATGCTACAAACCATTTGGCTAGAGTATATTAAAGCCAAAGAGTTACCCAAAGCGGTTAATGCTTTATTTCAAAAACGGCGTCAGCAAAATAAACAGCCGGCAATTTTGCTGCACTTTCGTAGCGACAGCAAAGTGATCGCTAAAGAGTTTTTGCCCGGTTATGACAAACTGCAAAAGCAGATATTTTTCAATTTAACGCCCTTTGTACGCTTTTTGAAAAAAGGTGCCGGCAGGTTATACAGCTTAGACGGTAAAAAAATTACCCAACAAGCGGTGGAAAGGCGTTATCAGATCAATCTAGTGTTAGTGCAAACAGTAAAAAAAGCAGAGTATTTACAGCGATTTAAAATAACATTAAACCGCTCGGAAATTGTTAATATTGAAGCAATAGAGTCTAGCGAAGACGTTTTTTAGTAAGATTTAGCCCGGGCTTTAACTTAAGCTCGGTTTATTTAGCTTGCCAACTTGCTTCCACTAAAACCTTATCGCCTTGCAAGACTTGACCATGAAAGTTATCGCCGACATTAATTTGTCCAACGCCTTTAGGCGTGCCTGTCATCACAATATCGCCATCGGTTAAGTCAATAAAGGTGGCAAGTTCGGCTAAAATATCTTGTGGTTTAACCATCATTAATGCAACACCGCCGGCCTGTGTCGGTTTATTGTTAATTGCTAAAGCGAGCGATAAATCATCATTAATCACATCTAAACTGACAAAAGGGCTAAATACCGCTGCGCCGTTAAATGCTTTCGCGCGCTCCCACGGCAAACCTTTCGATTTTAGCTGGCTTTGCAAACCACGTTTGGTTAAGTCTAAACCAAAGCCTACCGCCGTAAATTTACCTTGTTGATAAACAAAGCTTAACTCGCCTTCATAATGCAGTGCTTCTTGATGAAAGGCATTTAGCTCAGCAGAAATAGCGGAATTAGGTTTTAAAAACACCACCATTTCATCAGGCACTTCATTGCCCAATTCGGTAATGTGGTCAACGTAATTTCGACCAATGCAAACCACTTTTGATGGTGTGATCGGCTGGTTATCAACAGAGATAGTATTCACAAAAACTTCCTTAAAAATTGATGACATTAAGCAATAAAAGTTCGATAAATCATGCGTATGGCTACAAGTAATAAAAAACTACCAAAAAAGGTACTAAGCTGACGTTTAGTCAGCCGTTGCGCCAATTTCACGCCAAAAGGCGCAGCTATAATGCTCATTGGCGCAATCAGCGCGAGTCCAATGATATTAACATAGCCAATACTGCCCAGTGGTAAGGTGTCAACCGATAAGCCAGAAACGACAAAACCAATCGCGCCGGGAATACTGATAAACAAACCAAAGACTGCCGCAGTACCAACCGCTTTATGTATTTGTTGATTCATTAAGGTCAGTGTTGGCACAGTTAAGCTACCACCGCCTATGCCCATCATGCTCGATAAACTGCCAATAATAAATGGTGCAACAGGCGCAGCGATGCCACGCGGCACACCTTTCGACAGCGTTATTTTATCAAGTGGTAATAACATTTTTAATGCGACAATTAAAATAACAATCGCAAAAATAGCCGCCAGTACTTGGCTGTTTAAATAAGACGCCCCTAAGGTGCCAACCAGTGAGCCAATAACGATTACTGGCCCCCAAGCTTTAACTAAGCCAACATCAACATTGCCTTTACCGTAATGTGCTTTAGTCGAAGAAATAGAGGTTAAAATAATGCATGCCAACGAGGTGCCAATGGCAACATGCATACGCACACTTGGTTCAACACCATAAAAACCTAAACCAAGCTCTAATACTGGTACAATAACAATCCCACCACCAATACCTAATAACCCAGCCAGAATGCCTGCGACTATGCCGGTAATAAGCATTACGCCAGCAAAAGGTAAGAGGTTGATCACTATATCCATTTTATATTGTGTTCACATTAGTTAAACGCGAGAAAGAAGAAGCTTAGTATACCTTGCTAGTGACTAAGAGACAGCTTCTGGCCGACATATTTTGCAATCGCCAAACTTGAAGTGAGCCCCGGTGAGTCGATACCAAATAAATTCACTAAGCCATTTACGCCGTGCTGGTCACTACTTTGGATAACAAAATCTTTAAAGCTATCGCTGGGTCCTTGCAGTTTTGGCCGAATACCAGAGTAGCCTGGTTGCAGCTTATCTGGGTTAAGTGTTGGAAAGTACTGCTTAATTGCCTGCACAAATTTATCTTTTAACTTTGGGTCAACCTGATAATTTAATTGGTCAACATATTGCGTATCAGGACCAAACTTTAATTGCCCACCAGTATCAAGTGATGCATGAATACCCAAGCCATTATCACTAGGGATTGGATAGATAAGCTGCTTAAAAGGGCTTTTACCTTGATAGGTAAAATAATGCCCTCGACACCAATGTAACTTAGGAATATGTGCAGAATTAAGCCCAACAATCGACTGAGCTAGCTCGCAGCTATGCAAACCAGCACTATTAATAAGATAACGACATTGCAGCTTAATGTGTTCGCCTTGGCTATCGAGTGTCACTTCAAAGCCCTGCTCATTAGCAATTGCTGACAGCATTTTGCTTTGCCCAACAAATTGACCTTCATTGGCTTGTAAATCAGCGAGCAGCGTTTGCATATAGGCATGAACATCGACAATGCCAGTACTCGGTGATAAAAGCGCAGCTTTTGCTTTAAGGTGCGGTTCTTTGCGACTCAATGTCGCTTTATCTAGCCAGGAAAGATCGCACACATTATTAGCAAGTGCTTGCTGTTCAATACCTTCAAGCACCTTAATTTCATCATCACTTTCAGCAACCAATAATTTACCTAATTTTTGGTGAGCAATATGGCGTTGCTGACAATATTGATAGAGCAGCGTTTTACCTTGCACGCACAATTTAGCTTTTAAACTATTGCTTGGATAATAAAGTCCAGCGTGAATAACCTCACTATTTCGGCTACTGGTTTCTTCCCCAAAATGACGGTGTTTATCAACCAAGAGTACTTGCTCTAGATGCTGGCTAAGTTCGCGAGCTGTAGCTAAGCCAATAACGCCTGCACCAACCACGAGGGCATCAACCTTATGCAAAATATAACTCCTTATTCGCCAGCACTAGTAATAAAAAAGGTTATTGCTTTAATTTGAAAATGTGAGGCGCTAATGTACATTAAAGCACAACAAGCTAATGTTAATAAATTCAACTTATGGACACCATTGCTAAATTATGACCAAGTATGTACTTTCGCTATTCATCAGCTTGATGTTTTTTAACCCTGCTCCCAGTTATGCGTTAAGCAAACTGGGTCATAAAGCGATTTGCCAATTGAGCTTTCAACAATTACCCGCGGCTTCTCAAGCGAAGATATTGCAATTATTAACGCACATTCCGAAAAAAGAGCAGCAGCGTATTAATCAATACAATTACCAAAAGCGCACAAAAGCAATTACTTTTGCTGACAGCTGCACGTGGGCCGATGCGATCAAAAAAGATAAAAGCTATGATAAATACAAGACGTGGCATTATCGCAACATCAGCCGCAACATCAGCCGCAATATAAGTCGCAATGTTAGCCGCAACCAACCACCAATTACCCAATTAGCGTGTGATTCCCCCTGCATTACCTCGGCAATTGCTTATCATCAACAACAACTCACCTCAACAACGGGCTGGCAACAAACACAAGCACTGATGTTTTTAGGGCATTGGTTAGGCGACATTCATCAACCATTGCATATTAGCTTTGCTGACGATCGCGGCGGCAACAGCATCAAAATTAAACTCGCGCAGCAAAAGTGCAACAACTTGCATTGGCTTTGGGATGAGTGTTTGGTTAACTACCGCCTGAAAAAAGGCAAAAACAAACAACAGCAGCTAGTGAGTAACTTACATCAAATATGGCAAACATCGCCAATCACAAGTTGGCAAAAAGACGACATACTCGTTTGGGCTAACGAGTCGTTTGCCATTACACAAATGCCGGCATTTAAGTACTGCACACTCGATAACAACAAGTTTTGCCAAGCTAGGCAAACCAAACCGCTGGTACTTGATGAACGCTATGTGCAGCAGTTCTCGCCAATACTTGAACGGCAACTAGTAAAAGCGGCAGCAAGATTAACTGCGCTATTAGAACAACACCTATAGCTTTATCGTTAAATAATATGAGAAAAAACAATACCTACTCTGGCTAAATACCAGCAACGGCTATGGTCTGACAAGTGAAATAGCTGTTGATTTTTCATACACACCTAACGCATATTAAGTGTTCTATTTTTCAAATTGGATATGCTGGAGTAGATGATGTTAACGCAACTGAAGAAGGTTCAACAGCAATGGCAAGGAAGTCATAAAGCTATTGATAACTGGTTAGATGAACGGCAAGCATTGTTAGTGGCTTATTGCCAACTGGCCGGATTACCGCCATTTACTCGTGAAAACAATACCCCTGTTGATGACTTTGATTTAAAGCATTTTTGCCAAGTATTAATTGATTATATTTGCGCCGGTCATTTCGAAATTTTTAATCAGTCCGCCTCACCTGAGCATACACAAACCCTAGCGCTTATCGATAAAATAAATGCATCTACTGACTTTGCGTTAAAGTTTAACGATTACTACATCAAAAAAACACCAAGCGATGCTTTGCCGCAACTCGATAACGACTTGTCGCAATTAGGGCAATTTCTTGAACAACGTTTTGCGCTTGAAGATCAGCTGATAGAACTTATCCACAAAGAACTAGCGTAATTTAGAGCGTGTTGACCTTTGGTGTATTTTTTTGCAGCGAATTGTTTGCCATTTATACAAGGCAGAGCGATTGTCGTGTAGTTATTCTACATAAATGAGTGATAA